>NZ_AMJN01000053.1:0-423697 GCF_000302435.1 Acinetobacter sp. TG2027
GGTGGTCGCTCAGGCGGACGAGGTCGTGGTCGCAGCCGTGATGACGACGATGATTATGATGGCCGTGGTCAAAACTCTCGTAATCAAAAACGTGATGCCTACGGACGTTTTACGTCTTAAGCAGAATGTTTTAAAAACAAAGGAGGCTTTTGCCTCCTTTGTTTTTAGCTTGCTTACTGTATTTACTGAGGGAGAGGTTGTAGGCCTTTTACAATATCAAGGTATTCAGAACCGTTTAACCAAAAAGATTTTTTCAAAAAAAGTGTCGTCATAATACTTTCGGCTGCTTCGCTATCTGGATTTTCACAAAATAATCCGTAGCTTTCACCTAAAACCGCATCATTTTCAATTAGGCGGATATAGTAAGCATGTTGCTCATTTGCATAACCTAAAACCGCATCACGTTGATTTTTCATTTCGCATGTCTCCATACCAAAAACTGAATTTAACCAGAATGTTAAGTGTTCAGAATCTCATTTGATAAAAATCAAAAAACAGTCAGCGATAACGACTATTTCGAAATAGGTTTTGATTTTCTTCAAATTGCCATTTTGGTTAAAACATCCCTGTTAAAAGCAAAATGGATTAAAATCTGATCATGAGATTTATTGTTATGCAAAAAAAATATTTCGTCAACTTGAAAATGTAACTTTTTCAAGTTACATTGTTTGTGTAGGATTTGAACAGTGGAATGGAGGCAATATGCCAAAGAAAAAAGAGTTCGAGCATGGCGGTGCACGAGAAAATGCCGGACGTAAAGCACAGTTCAATGAACCCACCAAAGTCATTCGTGTTCCCGAGTCTCAAGTTAACTTTATCAAAAATTGGTTACTGAATAATGTCAAAACCAATAACTTGACCGACTTTAACTCAAAACTTAATGTCCAACAGGTCCACTCGAATAACGATAAAATTTACCACATTCCTTTGGCAACTGAACGTGTTGCGGCAGGTTTTCCTTCACCTGCGCAAGATGATATTGAGCAAGCACTCGATTTAAATGAATATTTAATTAGAAATGAAAATGCCACGTTTATTGTTAAAGCCAATTCGTTGTCTATGTTAGATGCTGGAATTGATATTAATGATCCGCTTATTGTGGACCGTAGCATTCCCGCTAAATCAGGTGATATTGTGATTGCACTCATCGACAATGATTTCACTGTGAAGCGCTTAATGATCGATAGTCAATTTCATCCACCTAAAGTTTGGCTGAAAGCAGAGAACCCTGATTATCAGAATATTTATATTGAAGAGGGGCAAGAACTGGTTATTTGGGGAGTGGTGACTTATAACCTCAAACGAATGAGATAATTTTTTCTTATATTTATTATTTAAGTTACTGACTTGAAATGGAGGCCAGTAACTTTTGTTGAATGACTTTTAAATTTGCCCAATCAATAAGCACGTTGCGATAACAACCATCAAACCACCTGAAAAACGACCAACTAACTGTGCTGCTTGTGGTCTGGTTTTTAAAATAGCCTCTGAACCATAACCTACCATTAAGTAAATTATCGCGCAGCTAATCATGTGTACAAAACCAAAGGCAAGAATTTGTGTTGTCACTGACCATGAAGCAGTAGTATCAATAAATTGAGGAAGCAGGGCTAAAAAGAGCAAAAAAACTTTCGGGTTTAATCCACTCACGTAAACGCCTTTGGTTGCCCAGCTCAACCATGACTGAGCTTTTTCAGAACCAGATTTGTTCGGAGTAGGAGGGGTAAGTAATAAATTTATACCCATCCATAACAAATAAGCAGAACCCGCAACAGTAAGAATCATCAGAGCAGTTGGATTATTTGCTACAAGCAGACCAACACCAGCTGCTACTAATAAAATCGTAATAAAGTGCCCAAATAGCATGCCTGCAACAGCGGGTACGACGACTTTGCCTTTAATCCCTGCCGAAATGGCATAGGCCCAGTCTGCCCCTGGCGTAATAATAAAAAGAATGGAGACACTCCAAAATGCAATAAAAATGTTAAAAGCCATATGCTTATCTCGGCAAACTATTTTCCATAGGTTTCACTCGTGGTTTAGAAAAAATCCCTATTTATGCGAGCTTGTTGAAAATAATATGCTCATGTATTTAGAATGTGCTTTTAAATATTTGCTCATATCACACTTATTTGGGGTAAATTTTTCTAAATGGATCGCACAGATAAAAAGATTCTTGCTGAATTGCAATTAAATGGCCGATTATCTATCACCGAGTTGGCAGAAAAAGTCGGTTTGAGCATTTCACCTTGTCATAGACGAGTGAAGGCTTTAGAAGAGTCAGGAGCTATCAAAGGTTATCGGGCAGAACTCGACCCAAACTTAGTGGGATTTGAATTTTCAGCGATTGTTTTTATTACGCTTAAAGAAGGTGATAAACAGGCAGTCGAGAAGTTTGAAAATGCCGTAATTGATATTCCACAAATTATTCAAGCGCAGCGTTTGTTTGGTGAGCCAGACTATTTACTACATGTGGTCGCTAAAGATTTGCCTGCTTTTCAGCGTTTGTATGATGAAAAATTATCTGCTATTCCAAGTGTGCAACGGCTCATCTCAACCATTGTGATGAAAGATGTAGTGCCTGAACGTTTATTCCCGATTGGCTAAAAATCATCAGGCGTAAAAAAAAAGAAGCTTTAAAGCTTCTTTTTTAGTTTTAAGAATATTTAAGCATCGAGTGTTTTACACAAAGAACAGATCGTACCGTTATGTTTGTGAGAGAACATAATATCTGGGCGCTCGTACCCTTGTTCACATACGCGGCAGTGATAGACGGTAGCAACAGGAGTCCCTTCAGCATCGTAACGTGGTTCTTTAATACCGTCGTCGTGTGACTTAATGTAGTATTTTCCTTTGGTTAATAAGCCCATGATTGGTGTTAATACAAAGGCAAGTACAAGGGCGATAAGCGGTGAGTAAGGCGCCAAGAAACTACCGAGTAAGCCGAAGAATGCTGCAATTGATAAGCCTGCTGATACAAGGAACGCAACCATACCGACAGGGTTTACGTTGTATAGCATGTCACGGCGATATTCCGGCTCTTTCGGTGAAAGTTTTAATACATATTTATTAATTGAAATATCTGTTGCAACAACCACAACCCAAGCAATTGCAAAGTTTGAATAGAACCCTAAGATTTTACCCAGTACCGCGAACATGTTGCCTTCCATCAAAGCAAGCGCAATTGCCAAGTTCACCATCACAAACACAATACGGCCAGGATAATGTTTGCTAATACGAGTGTAGGCACTTGTCCATGCAAGGGAACCAGAGTAAGCATTGGTCACATTAATTTTAATTTGAGAAATAACCACCAAAATCACTGCAAGTGTTAAAGCTGCCCAGCCTGGAAGCATGTCATGAAACGCTGCATTAAACTGTTGAACAGGTTCAGTGCTGTTTACGCCTGGTATTTTAGTAAGTAAATAGAACCCTAAAAATGCCCCAATAATTTGTTTGATTGCCCCTAAAATTACCCAGCCCGGACCCGCTGAAATAACCGCTGCCCACCATGCTTTGCTATTTTCTTTTGTTTTAGCAGGCATGAAGCGTAGATAGTCAATTTGCTCACCAATTTGCATGATTAGGGATAAACATATACCAGCCCCCAGCATGATTGCAGCCATGTCTACAGTTGCAAAACCTTCGTTACCTGTGAAAGTTGCAAACTGGCTGACTAAGGTAGGTTCTTGATAAATCAGATAGGCCACAGGACCAATCATCAGAACGAGCCAAAGCGGGGTAGTCCAGACTTGTAATTTACTTAAGGCTTTCATACCGTAAATCACTAGCGGTATGACCATAACTGTTGAGATGAGATAACCTGCCCAAAGCGGAATGCCTAAACCGAGCAATAACCCTTGCGCCATGATTGAACCTTCAAGGGCAAAGAAAATAAAGGTAAAACTGGCGAAAATGATACTGGTCAGGACTGAGCCGATATAACCGAAACCTGCGCCACGGGTAATCAAGTCAAGATCGATGTTATAGCGCGCTGCGTAGTAGGCTAAAGGAATGCCGGTTAAGAAGATAATAATCGCTGCAAATAAAATGGAGAAAACAGCATTGGTTGTTCCGTAAGACATACCAATACTGGCGCCAATAGAAAAGTCAGCAAGATAGGCAATACCACCAAGAGCAGTAATAGCGACAACTTTGGGACTCCAGCGCCGAAAGCTGTGTGGAGCATAACGTAAAGTATAATCTTCTAAGGTTTCATTCACTGCTTTTTGTGAATCTGTACCTTGCACAGTGTCCAGATTTGGATGTTCAGATACACTCATAACATCAATCTCCCAATCATTTTCGGTCAATCAACACAAATATTGATCATTGTTTTTTGATGGTTTTGAGTGTGTGATTTTTGGGAAAAATTGAAAATACGTTATTTTGCGTATATGTGCGTATTCGAAAAAATCGCCATGATAAATGACTTTTGGCATAAGGATTGCTGGGTTTAATGCAGCCACATGCCAAACATGAGTGTTATGCCAGATTCTTCACGCCTCCAACAAGCGCCACAACGTGTGATCAAAACACGCCGTGAATATAATATTTGGGTGGCAGATGAAAGTATCGAAGATTATGCGCTCCGCTATGCACCTACCTCAGTAAGAAAATGGTCACCTTGGACTGTTACCAATACCGCAATCTCGACCGTTAGCTTTTTAGCGATGGAAGCCATTGGGGCGACCATGCTTTGGCAATATGGCTTTAGCAATGCAGTCTGGGCAGCAATTGTCGTATGTACCATCATATTTTTGACCAGTTGGCCGATTAGTTACTACGCTGCAAAATATAATGTAGACGTCGATTTGCTTACTCGTGGTGCAGGTTTTGGCTACATTGGCTCGACCATTACATCTCTAATTTATGCTAGCTTTACCTTTATTTTACTTGCGTTTGAAGCCGCCATTATGGCGATGGCACTTGAGCTTGCTTTAGGTATCCCACAAGTTATTGGTTACTTAATTTCTGCCTTAGTGATTTTGCCTTTAGTGGTTAAAGGCATTGGTTTTATTAATAAAGTTCAGGCAGTCACTCAGCCAATCTGGCTCTTATTGCTGTTATTACCGTGGTTTTTTGTACTTTGGAAACAGCCACAAATTTTAAGTAGTAGCCTGCATTTTGTTGGGGCGGTTTCAAACTCGACTGATTTTAATCTGTATTACTTTGGTGCGGCGTGCACTCTTATTTTTTCATTTGTGATCCAAATTGGTGAGCAAGCCGACTATTTACGCTTTTTACCCCAACAAGAAAAAAACAGAACCGCATGGCGTTTTGCCGTTTTTTTAGGTGGCCCATCCTGGATTATTTTTGGTTTTCTAAAAGTTCTAATGGGCATGCTGCTGATGGTGCTGGCTTTTCAGCTGTTTATTCCTGTCTCTGAACTAGACAATCCGACTTATCTGTATTGGGTTGCCTATCAACAATTTATTCCAAATCCTCAGCTTGCTTTAATTCTCACATTAGCACTGGTTTGCTTGGCGCAAATTAAAATTAATATGACCAATGCATACGCTGGTTCACTGGCATGGTCCAACTTTTTTGCCCGCTTGACTCATAGTCATCCGGGGCGAATTGTCTGGCTACTTTTTAACGTTTTTATTGCCATTGTTTTGATGGAAATGGGCATTAGCCATGCGGTTGAACGCATTTTGGGACTATATAGCAATATCGCTTTGGCATGGATTGGCGCCGTTGTTGCCGATTTAATTATCTGTAAGCCTTTAGGTTTAAGCCCGAAAGGAATTGAATTTCGCCGTGCTTACTTATATGACATTAATCCCGTAGGCGTGGGCGCCTTACTGATTGCTTCAGTGTTATCGATGCTCAGTTATTTGGGCTTTTTTGGACTCATGGCAAAAGGATTGGCGAGTTTTATTGCTCTAGGGAGTGCAATATTATGCGTTCCTGTCATTGCTTACTTAACCAAAGGCAAATATTACATTGCACGCCAGCCTGAAAAAATTCAGGCAACTTCAGTTGCAAATTGTGTTGTGTGTGAACGAGACTATGAACTTGCAGATATGGCGGGTTGCCCAGCCTATAACGGTACGATTTGCTCTCTATGCTGTTCACTTGAAGCACGCTGTCACGATTTATGTAAACCCGATGCACGTTGGTCAGTACAGCTCAAAAAAGCCATCTGGCACTATTTACCAGAACGTTGGGCTAGCCGTTTAAATAGCAGGGTCAGTTTGTATTTATTACTGACTCTGGGGCTGTCTATTGTTCTGGCAGTGAGTTTAAGTCTGGTTTATATCCAAGAAAAAACCTATTTAGAAACAATCAATGCAGCAGCCGTTCCTCAGTTATTTACGCTGTTTATCAAAATCTACACTATTCTATTTTTATTGATGAGTGTTGCTGCATGGTGGCTCGTCTTAAACGATGAAAGCCGTCGTAATGCCGAAATCGAAACGCATCAGCAAACTGCATTATTGATTGATGAAATTGCTGCCCATGAAGTCACTTCAAAAGACTTACAAGATGCCAGAATTTCAGCAGAACGGGCAAATGATGCAAAAAGCCGTTATGTCATTGGTATTAGTCACGAACTAAGAACGCCTCTAAATAGTATTTTAGGCTATAGCCAATTACTTCAAAAACAAGAGCAGCTTTCAGAACAAGGCAAAATGGCGCTCGGTGTGATTAGCCGTAGTGGGCAGCATTTGACTTCACTAATTGACGGTTTACTAGATTTAGCACGAATTGAAACAGGTAAAATTTCTTTAAATGTGGTGGATGTGCATTTTCCAAATTTTATAGAACAGATTATTCAAATGTTTCAGCCACAGTTTGAACAGAAGAATTTACAGTTTATTTATGAAATTGGAGAGAACCTACCGCACTATGTCCGTACCGACAAAAAACGCTTAGAACAAGTGCTTATCAATTTGCTGGGCAATGCTTTAAAGTTTACGACGAGCGGCACAATTACTTTGAAAGTCGAGTACCGTTTTCAAACGGCTTATTTTGAAATTAGAGATACGGGCTGTGGTATTGCCGAGGCCGATTTAGAGCGAATCTTTAATCCGTTTGAACGGGGTAGCAATGTGGTTCAAGGCGGATTTACCGGAACAGGACTCGGACTACCCATTGTAAAATTGTTAGTCGATTTACTCGGTGGACAGTTATCTGTGAGTAGTCAGCTCAATCAGGGTTCACAATTTAAGATTAAGTTTTACTTACCTTCAAAAGAAGTAGTTCATCCAATTTCTAATGTTTACTCCAACCAAATTACAGGCTATCAAGGCGAACGAAAACGAATTTTGGTTGTTGATAATGAAGCGGTGGACCGAGGCTTAGTCGCTAATTTTCTCAAACCTTTGGGGTTTATTATTGAAGAAGCCGAGTCGGGCATTGACTGTTTAAGACGTGTACCCATTTTTCAACCGAACCTGATTTTGATGGATTTAAATATGCCTTTGATGGGCGGGTGGGAAACAGCGCGATTATTACGTCAGAATAATATTACTAATGTGCCGATCTTAATTATTTCGGCCAATGCAGGAGAGCGCGAAGTCAATCCACAAGATGCCGTCTTAAGTGAGGACTTTATGTTAAAGCCAATCGATCTTAATTTGTTGCTGAGTAAAATTGGAGATAAGTTGGGCTTGGTATGGATTGATTTTAAATCGGAAGCACACCTTGAAAATAATGAAGTTCAAGCGCTTGATTTAAACGTGTTTAAGCAGGAGCAAGCTGCTGTTCATACACCAATCCAGCAACCAGAAGATAATAATTTGCTCGATTTATCGCAAAGCTTGCAGCAATTAAATGATTTGATTGGACAAGGTTATATCCGTGGAATTCAACAGACTTTAACGCAATGCCGTCAAAATTTTCCGGAGCATAACGAGTTATGGGAACAGCTTGAACAGGCTATTCAAAAGTTTGATTTAAAACACGCCCAACGATTAATTCAGGATAAGCAATGAGTACGCAACATGTTTCTTTTCAGCAAGCTTCGCCAAACGAGCAGGCTGTTATTCTGATTGTGGATGATGTACCAGAAAATTTAGGCTTGCTACATGAAAGTCTGGATCAGGCCGGTTATCGCGTGCTTGTCACAACTGATGGGTTAAGTGCAATTGAAATTGCCCACCGATGCTTACCAGATATGATTTTACTCGATGGCAATATGCCACACATGGATGGTTTTGAAAGTTGCATACAGCTTAAAGCAAGTCCAATTACACAGTTTATTCCCGTCATTTTTATGACAGGCCTGTCGGAAACAGAGCATATTGTGCGTGGTTTTCAGGTCGGCGGGGTGGACTATGTAACCAAGCCTCTGAATATTGAAGAAGTATTAGCAAGGGTAAAAACACATTTGGCACATGCGAAACTGTTGCAACAACAAAAACAGGTGATTGATGCAACGGAAACAGCCATTCTTGCGCTAGATGTTCACGGTAAAATTGTTTGGAAAACCCAAAAGGCTAATGATCTACTGAATCAATATTTACCTGAATTAGAGGGCTTTGAAGCAGGCTTAAAAGCTTGGTTTTCAGATTTGGAACATGAAAAAGACCCCAAAAAATTAACAAGCTGTTCTTATTCAACGCCATCTCAGCAATTACAGCTTTTATTGCTTACGCCGTGGCAAACTGAACCAAGTGTGGCAAAAAATTATCTGATACAGATTAAGACTTCTACGCCAGCTTTGGAAATGGCTGATATTTTAAAATATTGCCCGCAGTTGACTCAACGTGAGGCAGAAGTCATGCACTGGTTATTGCTAGGAAAAACCAATAAAGATATTGCAGAAATTTTGGAGCTTAGCCCACGGACAGTGAACAAGCATTTAGAGCATATTTTTGAAAAACTTTGCGTTGAAAATAGAACCGCTGCGGTGGCGCATATTAATAGCTTGGTGCAAGAGTTTCACTAATTTAATTGACGATTGTATTTAAAAAGCATACAGACTCACTGCTAAAAATAGTCTATTTTTTTACACTTAAATTTGTTCTTATAGATAAAGATATATAAAGTCATTTTTAAATAAATTTGAGCCATAATACGAGGAATTCATTGTGAATATTCAACAAAAAGATGATGCAAAACACGGCAGCTTTAGCTTACTTGATGGTGAAACCGTTGCGGGTGAAATGACTTATACATGGGCAGGCGAAGGCATGCTGATTATTGACGCTACAGATGTAAATGAAAATTATCGGGGACAAGGCGTAGGTCGCCAATTACTTGATGCTTTGGTGGCTTTTGTTCGTGAAAAAGACGTAAAAGTAATTCCACTTTGCCCATATGCAAAATCGGTTTTTGATAAAGACCCAAGCATTGGTGATGTACTTAGAAAATAAACAATAGATTAAAAATCATTTTATAAAAATCGGGCGTTGGTGTCCGATTTTTTATTGGCTTTATTATTCATCTTTGTTTTAGTGAATATGTTTTAAGCAGTTGTATTCAACTGATTTGAAGGTTTTCGATTGCCAAATCGAATTTATCAAACTTATAGAAAAGCTTATCTAATAAAAATAGTTTTAGACCAATTGGGAAAAAAATAAACTCTTTGCACAAATATTTAATGGCTGACGAAAGCTAAATATTTATAACGTTTTAATATTATTTTTTGGAATTTTCCTTGAACTGGCAGTATATCCATAGTGTGTTGCCGCAATTTTTCTCTGCAACTTTGACCACGCTGAAAATTTCAATTATCAGTATTATTTTGGCAATTATTGTAGGGCTAATTTGCAGCATTTTAATCACATATCGCGTGCGGGTGCTAAATAGAATTGCCCAGTTCTATATTGAGTTATCTCGAAATACCCCTTTATTAATTCAACTGTTCTTTTTGTATTACGGTTTGCCAAAACTCGGTATAAAAATCGATGGTTTCGCTTGTGGTGTGATCGGATTGACCTTTTTAGGCGGAAGCTATATGGCTGAAGCTTTCCGAGCAGGTTTGCAGTCTGTTGCTAAAGGGCAGATTGACTCAGCAAAAAGTATTGGTCTACAACCGATTCAAATTTTTAGATATGTCATTTTTCCTCAAGCACTGGCTATTTCAATTCCGGCAATAGGGGCAAATTGCCTATTTTTGATTAAAGAAAGTTCTGTGGTCAGTGCAATTGCTGTCGTTGAACTGCTTTTTGTCACCAAAGACTTAATTGGCATGGACTATAAAACCACAGAAGCTTTGTTTTTACTCATCATGGCCTATCTCATTATTTTATTGCCCGTGTCTATTTTAACCAGCTATCTGGAGTACAGAAGTCGGAAGGTGAGCCATGGAACTTGATTATCTATTTCAAGCGAGTCACCTCGAACGTTTAATGTGGGGACTTTGGGCAACTGCAAAAATTGCTTTTATTTCGGTGTTTTTCTCTGCAATTTTCGGCACAGTTTTCGGCGTCATTATGACCTCAAAAAATATAGTCGTTAAAGCACTGTGCCGCCTGTACTTAGAAGCCATTCGAATCATTCCGATTTTAGTTTTGCTGTTTGTGTTTTATTTCGGCTTTGCGACATGGTTTAACTGGCAGTTTTCAGCAATGTGGGTGTGCATTGTTGTGTTTGTTTTATGGGGTACGGCAGAAATGGGCGATTTGGTTCGTGCAGCCATTACTTCAATTGATCAGCATCAACGCGATTCGGCCTATGCGCTCGGACTAACTCATGTTCAAGCCTTGGTCTATGTCATTTTTCCGCAAAGTCTAAAACGAGTAACACCAGGCGCGATTAACTTATTTACCCGAATGGTGAAAACCAGCTCTTTAGCAGTCCTGATTGGTGTGGTTGAAGTCATTAAAGTTGGCCAGCAAATTATTGAAAATTCGCTGTTGACCGTGCCAAGCGCTTCTCTTTGGATTTATGGCTTTATTTTTATTTTGTATTTTCTGATTTGCTATCCCTTATCTCGTTTGGCGGCACATTTGGAAAAGGTCTGGGAGTAATTATGCCTTTGTTATCGATACAACAATTACAGAAATCATTTGCACAAAGTCATATTTTACAGGGCATTGATCTGGATGTAGAACAAGGAGAGGTGGTTGTTATTTTAGGTCCATCGGGCTGTGGGAAAAGTACATTATTGCGCTGTATTAATGGCTTAGAACCGATTCAGGGTGGTGAAATCCGTTTAAAAGGCTCAGGTGTGCTTGGTAAAGACGTGGACTGGACTAATGCTCGTCAAAAAATTGGCATGGTTTTTCAGAACTATGAGCTATTTGGGCATATGAACGTCATCGACAATATTTTGCTCGGGCCACTTAAAGTACAAAAACGTCACCGCGATGAAGCAGAACAAGTAGCAGATGAGTTGTTAAAGCGAGTCGGGCTTTTTGAGCGAAAACTTGATTATCCACGACAACTTTCTGGTGGACAAAAACAGCGTATTGCCATTGTTCGTTCACTGGTCATGCAACCTCAAGTGATTTTACTTGATGAAATTACCGCTGCGCTTGATCCGGAAATGGTTAGGGAAGTGCTCGATGTAGTACTTAAGTTAGCGAACGAAGGAATGACCATGTTGATTGTGACACATGAGATGTCCTTTGCACGCAAGGTTGCCGACCGCATTATTTTTATGGATAAGGGCAAGATTATTGAACAGGCTTCACCAGAAGAATTTTTTGAACAGCCGAAAACAGAACGAGCGAAAGCTTTCTTAAATATTTTGTCGTACTAAATTTTTATTATTTGAATCATGAGGAAGTGAATGTTTAAACGTAATTCAATAAAAATATTAAGCAGTCTTGCCGTTGCTGGGGTGTTATTAACTGCATGTAGTAAAACACCATCAACTGAACAGGCAAGTAATGCTCAAGAAGACCATTCTTTAGAACAAGTCAAAAAAAATGGGGTTCTACGCGTTGCTGTTTTTGCCGATGATCCGCCGTTTGGTTATGTAGATAGTGCGGGGAATAATCAGGGCTTTGATGTGGCTCTAGCAAAACGGGTGACTAAAGATTTGCTTGGTGATGAAAAGAAAGTTGAGTTTATTGTGACTGAAGCTTCAAATCGGGTGGAGTTTTTAAAATCAAATCGTGCCGATGTGGTGTTCGCGACATTTACAGTAACCCCTGAACGTAAGGAAGTTGTCGATTTTGCCGAGCCTTATTTAAAAGGGGCTTTTGGGATTGTCTCGCCTAAAGCTAAGCCGATTACAGACATTGCCCAGTTAGAAGGTAAGACCTTAATTGTAAATAAAGGCACAAGTTCGGATACCTACTTTACCAAGCATTATCCAAAAGTGAATTTACTCAAGTTTGAAAGAAACTCGGATGCCTTTAAAGCCTTAACAGATGGTCGTGGTGACGCGATTTCACAAGATAGTACCTATGCTTTGGCATGGGCCGCGAAAAACCCAAGTTATGTTGCAGGTATTCAGTCTATTGGTGATCAAGAGTTTATTGCACCAGCGGTTAAAAAGGGCAATACCCAACTATTGAATTGGCTCAATACTGAAATTAAGCAGCTCAGAACAAGCGGTGAAATTAAGAAAATCTATGATGAAACCTTGAAACCAATTTACGGCGACTCGGTCAATCCGAATGTGTTTTTAGATGTAGGCCAATAATTTTCGATATCGCTAGAGCAGTGCCTAAAAGTAGGCGCTGCTATTTTTAAATAAGACTTTTACAAGAACGATAGGGTGAAATAATGACAACATTAACATTTCAAAACGTGAAGCATATTTTAGCTGCATCTTTCCTGAGTTTGGGTTTAGTTGCATGTGACAAAGGAACTCAATCTACTGAAAAAACGGCCGATACCACACAAACTACGTCAAGTATTGAACAGATCAAAAAGAATGGTGTGGTACGAATTGGTGTATTTAGTGATAAACCGCCGTTTGGATATTTAGATGCTCAAGGTAAAAATCAGGGTTTTGATGTAGAGATTGCTAAGCATGTCGCTAAAGATCTGCTGGGTGACGAAAACAAAGTTGAGTTTGTTTTAACTGAAGCGGCTAATCGTGTTGAATATTTAAAAGCCAATAAAGTGGATATTATTTTTGCCAACTTTACCGTTACACCAGAACGTAAAGAAGTAGTCGATTTTGCTAAGCCTTATTTAAAAGTTGCTTTGGGGGTGGTTTCTCCTAAAAGTCATCCGATTACCGATGTTGCTCAACTTAAAGATAAAACTTTGTTGGTGAATAAGGGTACAACGGCTGATTCATTCTTCACCAAGACTCATCCTGAAGTTAAACTACAAAAGTATGAGCAAAACACTGAAACTTTTGATGCTTTAAAAGATGGCCGTGGCGCTGCGCTTGCCCATGATAACTTGCTGGTTTTAGCGTGGGCTAAGGAAAATCCAAATTACACTGTTGGCATTACCAATTTAGGTGAGCAGGACTTAATTGCACCAGCAGTGAAAAAAGGTGATAAAGAGTTGCTGGACTGGTTGAATCAAGATTTAGAGAAATTGGCAAAAGAAGGCGTGATTCATCAGGCTTATGAAAAGACGTTAAAACCAGTCTATGGCGATACGATTAATCCAAAAGATCTATTGGTTGAATAATTCTAATAAAGAGGACTCTAGACAGGATTTGCTCGAGTTAGGAGCCGACTAGATTTTTAAAGTCGGCTCTGCTGCTAGTTTATCTGCCAAATATTGAATCAACACACTCAATTTAGGCGGGACATGCCTTGTCGGTGGGTAAAGTAACCACAGCCCACCACTGTAATAGGTTTTAAAATACCAATCTGGTAAAACCTGAACTAAGGTACCTTGTTGTAAAGCATGGCGTGCAACGAAGTATGGCAAGCTCGCAATACCTAAATGTTGTAATGCGGCACTCAAACGCACACCCGTATGATTTGCAGCATAACGCCCACGCACAGCCACACTGATCGATTTATTTCCTTGTTGAAATTTCCATTTTGAGTCACTGGCTTGCTCACCCAAGTAGATACATTCATGCTGCTTTAAATCATGAGGGTGGTTCGGTATACCATGCTTGGCCAAATACTCAGGCGTAGCACAAACCAAGTGATCAATATCAATGAGTTTTCGGCCCATAAGACCACCTGGTGGTTGCTCTGTAATTCGAAGTGCTAAATCGACGCCATCATCAATGAGATCTACATAGCGATCTTCTAAAAGCATCTGTATATCAATTTTAGGGTAGCGTTCTAAAAATTCGGGTAAATGCGGATGAATCATAAAATGTCCCACAGCTTTTGGAACACTCATACGAATAATACCTTCTGGTTCAACATGAAATTGACCCGAACTTTCCATGACTGCTTGTGCCGCATTCACCATATCTAAACAACGTTGATAAACCTGTTGTCCACTTTCACTTAAACGAAGTTTCCGTGTGGTCCGATAGAGTAAGCGAGTGCCTAAAGCACGTTCTAAACGAGCAATCGCGCGGCTGACAGCAGAAGGTGTTGTACCAAGCTGGCGGGCAGTTTCAGAAAAACTTTCCGATTCGACAACCTTAACGAAAGTCGCCATTTCATTTAACAGAATCAGACTTTGATTTGTGCTCATGAGGCAAAAGTTATTTGGATTTTGATTGGATTATCGCGTCTAAAAAATCGCAATACAATCTTTTAGGTGATTTTCAGGAAACTAAATTGTTATGTGGCAGTTGTATGGACATGAGTTTTTAACGCTAGCTCTTATTCATTTTATGGCGGTGATTTTACCGGGACCAGATTTTGTGATTACGGTCAGACAAAGTGTACGTTATGGTTATTTGATTGGATGTCTAACCGCAATTGGTATTGGTGTTGGGATTTCGGTTCATGTCTTTTATACCTTGGTTGGGATTGGTTTTTTGATTCAACAAAGTGAATGGCTCATGTCACTGATCAGAACAGCGGGAGCAGCTTACTTAGTGTATTTAGGATGGCAGTGTTTACGTAGCCAGCCGAATACCAATATTGAGATTAATGGCTCAGCAGACAGTGATACGCCGAGTTTATTTAAAGCTTTTACTATGGGTTTTCTTACCAATGCGTTAAACCCAAAAGCTACTATCTTTTTTCTGGCAATTTTTACGACAATTGTGAGTACAACCACACCAATGAAAGTTCAGGTTTTTTATGGGGTCTGGATGTGTATGGTTAATGCCATTTGGTTTATGGTGGTGAGTGTGCTGTTTGCTCAGCCTATCGTACGTAAAAGATTTTTGGAGTTTGGGGTTTATTTTGAGAGGGTGATGGGATTGTTGTTAATTGGAATTGCATTGAGATTGATTTGGGGATTGTTTAATTAAGCTGGATATCTATTAATATTTCCTCTGGTTAAAGTCATCTGCAAGTTTTTAGACTAGCACAACGGAGTCCATACTTGCATTTGCTAGTGCTAAATTTCATCCACAGCCTGCCCATAATTTATAAAGATAATGTATTTGCAATATTTTTTGAAAAATGAAAACAGAGAACAGGTTCTGTGGATGAGAAAGTTTTTGGTTACTTTTTTAAAAGTAACAGAATTAGCTACTTTCTTTGGAGACAAAACGGTAAGACTCCGCCGTGATAACCACTAATAATTTTTAGCTCAACCTAAAGTCATCTGCGAACTATTGCATAGCACGACAGAGTATTATCGCTTAAAGTTTTAATTTCTTCAGTCGCCTTCGGCTGGACTTACTTTGGTTTCGCTCTGAGAAGCGTCTAAAGCTTCGTAAGAGCAAAAGCATTGTCATCTGCAAAACCTGTCGACTTATTTCATTTAACTAGTGTTTCACAGAAAAAGAATCTTTTTGATGCTACGCAGGTTGCAGACGACTTTTGCTCGAGTAAATGTGGTGCTAGGACTATTTGAGTTTTAATAGTTTCCTCATTGAAAAATTGAATTTTAATGATGGCAAATTAATTATAAAAAAGACCGCTCGAAAGCAGTCTTTTTTTAATAAATTTAACTCGTACGTCGATTACGCGTGAGTTGATGTAACACCGAAACCAATAAATCAATTTCTTCCGTCGTATTATAAAAAGCCAAAGACGGACGCACGGTCTGTTCTACACCAAAACGACGTAAAATTGGCTGTGCACAGTGATGGCCAGAACGTACGGCAATACCATGTTGATTTAAAGCTTTACCGACTTGTTCGGTTGAATAGCCTTGTAAAGTAAAGGACATCACACTGGCTTTATGATGTGCCGTTCCGATCAGACGTAAACCAGACACACTACTCAGTGCATTTTGACCATATTCGAGTAGATCATGTTCATAGCGAGCAATGTTATGAATACCTAGACTTTCTACATATTCAAGTGCAGCACCTAAGCCAACAGCATCGGCAATATTTCCAGTTCCAGCTTCAAACTTGTTGGGTGCAGGTTGGTAAACTACTTGTTCGAAGGTCACATCTTGAATCATGTTGCCGCCGCCTTCCCAAACAGGCATGCTTTCAAGTAGTTCTGGTTTTGCATAGACCACACCAATACCCGTTGGACCAAATACTTTATGTCCAGAAAATACAAAAAAGTCTGCATCGAGAGCTTGTACATCGGTAGGGATGTGCGAAACAGATTGCGCGCCGTCAACTAAAACACGTACACCTTTGGCATGGGCAATTTTAATGACTTCAGCAACAGGTGTGACTGTTCCTAAAGCATTCGAAACTTGAGTAATTGACAGCAGTTTAGTGCGCTCATTAATCAGTTTTGGCAGCTCTTCTAAAATAATCTGACCCGTGTCATCAACAGGAATGACTCGTAATTTCGCTCCAGTTTTTTTAGTGAGTTGATACCAAGGCACAATATTGGCATGGTGTTCTAAGTGAGAGACAATAATTTCATCACCTTCACCAATATTTTGCTCACCCCATGTTTTTGCAATCAGGTTAATCCCTTCGGTGGTGCCTCGTACAAAGATAATCTCTTTGGAAGAGGGTGCACCAATAAATCGAGCAACCACATTTCGCGCATGTTCATAGGCATCGGTTGCACGAGCTGCTAACTCATGTGCAGCACGGTGAATATTTGAGTTTTCATGCTGATAAAAATAAGCAATCCGATCAATCACACGTTGCGGTTTTTGTGTGGTCGCTGCATTATCAAACCAGACCAAAGGTCGACCGTTGACGCGTTCCTGTAAAATTGGGAAATCACGACGTATGGCATATACATCGAGTGGTTGAGCACTACTTGCTACAAAAGTGGGTTGTGATGGTTGATAGTGACTATAACTTTGTCCACTTTGAGGCAAGTCTAAAAAATAAAATGCAGAGCTTGTTGAACTTTGGGTAGGTGTGTTCGTTGCAAAACGATCTTCCGTCAGTAATGACTTGAGCTGGTCACCATGTGGCAACTGAAAAGACTGTGCAACCGAATAATTATTATCTTCAACCCCTTTAACAGATGGTTCTATTGCATTCGGAGCAGAGAAATCATTTAAAAAATAATAAGGTGATTCACCTGCACCAGTGGGTAAGTTTGGTTCAATGCGTGGCACATTTGGTTCACTATGAGCAGCTTGTGGCAAATGTGGTTCAAATGGTGGGCGTGGCAAATTAGCTCCACCCACCACAGGCGCAGATGCTACAATTCGGCGTTCAGGGTAGTCGGGCAAATTTGGAATATGCTCAGGATATTCCGGATTGAGACTTTTCTGAAAGGCGATATTGGGCGCGCGACCACTGAGTGCAGAAAATGGTTCACCCGGTTGTGGTGGGTGCGGTGGTGCTCCGACAGGTAAATCCAAGTTAAGGCCCGATGGAGAAGTCGAACTGCTTGAGCTTGGCACTGCTGAAAAAAACTCATTAGCAAGTCGAGCAATGGTGGACTCATCAGGGAAGTTGGCTGGTGGGTTAACACCAGTCACTTCAGGCCCCGTTGGACTACCTTGCAGATTACTTGTAGTTAACTGGGTAGTCATGATATTTGTCCACCTCCACATCATCTAACACTGCCAAAGCATCGTCTGTTAATACTGCAAGTGAGCAATATAACGAGATTAGATACGACGCAATCGCGTTACGGTTGATTCCCATAAAACGTACTGAAAGCCCCGGTGACTGTTCACCCGCAAGACCCGGTTGGAACAAACCAACAATCCCTTGACGCTTTTCACCAACACGAAGCAGCAAGATTTTAGTTTTGCCATCTTCTACAGGAATTTTATTTGATGGAATAAGTGGAATTCCGCGCCATGTAATGAACTGCGAACCAAACAGACTAACCGTTGGAGGCGGTACACCACGGCGTGTACATTCACGGCCAAATGCTGCAATCGCATCAGGGTGTGCTAGGAAAAATCCCGGTTCTTTCCAGACTTTACGTAGCAAATCATCAAGATCATCAGGAGTAGGTGGGCCATTTAAAGTCGAAATACGTTGGTCATCTGTCACACTTGCCAGTAAACCGTATTCCGGGTTATTGATAAGCTCACTTTCTTGACGTTCTTTAATGGTTTCAATGGTTAAGCGAAGCTGTTCTTTAATTTGGTCATGTGGGCTGCTGTAAAGGTCGGCAACGCGTGTATGTACATCTAAAACAGTAGATACACCATTTAAAAAGTATTCGCGTGGCTCTGGGTCATAATCAACAAAAGTCTGAGGTAAAGTTGCTTCATCACGTTGTGTACAAGCCACCTGAATATCATCGGTATTATTGACACGGTTTAGGCGATAAATACCTGCTTCAACAGGAATCCACTGAAGTAAGTGAGTCAGCCAGCGGGGAGTAATCGTGGAAAGTTGGGGAGCTGTCTTGGTCGCATTAGCCAGTTGACGCGCTGCGTGGTCCCCAAGTGCAAGTTGGGCTTTGTCTGTATTTTTCGCCATGAATCATTTTTCCTTATTACATTGGCTTTTTGAAAATAAAAATTCTAGGATGCATATAAACTAGAATTAGTTCTGGTTTTAAAATTAAAATCGCGTTATAAATTTTTTAAATACTGAGCTTATTAATGAGTTATCTATTTTCTAAATAAAAATATATTTAAACTAGAAATAAGCATTTTATTAATCTGCACGTTCTTTGTTTATTTATCTCACATCTATAGTTTTTAACCGGCAATATGATTTTTTTGATAAGACTCATTCGGTGACTGTAAAATCTGGCTACCTGCAGCAACACTATGGGTTAGCCAAACATTCCCCCCAATAATTGACCCTCGACCAATCGTAATACGACCTAAAATAGTGGCGCCTGCATAAATCACGACATCATCTTCAACAATTGGATGGCGTATATAGTCTTTTTTCAAACCACCATCATCATTGGTTTCAAAGCGTTTTGCTCCAAGGGTCACGGCCTGATAAATACGAACGCGTTCCCCAATCACACAAGTCTCACCAATCACCACACCCGTACCATGATCAATGAAAAATCCTTTACCGATTTGTGCACCTGGATGAATATCAATACCTGTTGCAGAGTGAGCCAACTCCGAAATAATGCGTGACAATAAAGGCACTTGAGCATAGAGCTGATGGGCAATTCTGTGATAAATAATCGCAAATATGCCCGGATAGCAGAGTAATACTTCGTCTACACTATGTGCTGCTGGATCACCTTCATAAGCCGCCCGCACATCACCGTCTAAAAGGCGCCGTATAGAGGGCAAAGTGTTGGCAAAATCCTGCACAATAGTTTGAGCAAGTTCCTGTGGTTGTTGTACTGGGCTTGAATGCTCCAAATGTCGTTTCGCTTCATAATTTAAAGCCAGTTGTACTTGAGCATGTAAAGCTGTTAGTACCCGATTTAAAGTATAGGCAATATAAGAATCTTCAGTTTCCTGACGTAAGTCGGCAGGGCCTAAACGCATTGGAAATAAAATCCCGCACAGGTCATCTAAAATGGCCTTTAAAGCTTCTTTAGATGGAAGTTCACGGCCCCCAAATTCTTTTGTTCTGTGCTGTTGCTGACGCCAGTCATGCCTTGCTTGTTGTAAACCTTGTACAACCGCATTAATGTTCCATTGAGTCACAAGCTTTCCTTGATTCACTGAAAATTGATTGAAGTATTAGTCTTGTTGCCAAGGAAGTTGGTGGATGCGCCAGCCATTTTTCTGATTACGCTGTTGCTGTTCATTTAGATCACCTTCAAAGCCTTCAAGAACGTTATAAATGTGTTCAAAACCTGCATTAAATGCGGCTTCGGCAGCTTGTGCTGAACGGTTGCCACTACGGCATAACAAAAGAATGGTTTTGTCTTTACCAACTTTTGATTCAAGTTCTTTTAAAAAGCGTGGATTACGGTTAAATGATGTGCCTGTTGCCCATGCAACATGGATACTTTCAGGGACATAACCCACAAATTTACGTTCTTCATTGGTACGCACATCAACTAAAACAGCTTCTCCTTGTTGTACAAGCTGCCATGCGTCAACAGGTGATAAACTGCCACTAAAATTTAGTTCGCGTTCTTGTGCATATTGCTGTGCTTTAGCAAGAATATCTTCGGCTGAAAAGGATGTATTTGAACCATTTGAGATAAAACTTTGTGGAGTTTCAGTATTTAATTTAGCGTTCATTGAATATATCCTTATCTTTGATTCAGATTGTTAAGGTTCAATTTACGCGGTTTTAAATATAAGCAAAAATAAGGAATATCTATTTATATATATTATTTTGATAAATAAGAGCGGTGGATATTTTATATAAAACAGTATTAGTTAATCTTATAAAGTTATTAAAATAAAATAGATTTAAGAAATTTTATTATTTAGTAAAAACCGTACAGATTAAAATAATCCGCACGGTTTTTAAAATTAAGCAAATCCACCATTTACACGAATGACTTGAGAGTTTACCCAGCGCCCATCTGGACCAGCCAGCATGGCCACTACGCCAGCAATTTCGTCAGGTGTCCCGATTCGTTCCAATGGAGCAAGTTTTGCAATCGCCGCCACTTGCTCTTCAGTTTTTCCATTATAAAAAAGGTCAGTGCCTATCGGGCCGGGCGCAACGGCATTTACAGTGATATTGCGTCCACGTAACTCATTTGCTAACACATGTACCAAACCTTCGACACCTGCTTTTGAAGCAATATAAGGACCATATGCCGGAAAAGATTTGGCAATTACACTGGTTGAAAGTGCAATAATCCGACCACTATCTGGCACTGTTTCGGCAGCATGCGCCAATATTAAAAACGAGCCACGTAAATTGGTATGAATCACTTTATCGAAATCTGGCAGGCTTTCAGGTGTAATTTTTGCCATAGGCATAATACCGGCACTATGAACTACCACATCTACTTGACCATTAATGGCTTTTGCTTCTTGAAATAAACGGCTCACCTCATGTTCATTTGCAACGTCCGCTTGAATAGCTAAGGCTTGACCACCTTGCTCAATAATATGTTCTGCAGTGGCTTGGGCATGCGCTTTATTGCCAGCATAGTTAACAATCACATAAAAACCATCTTGAGCTAAGCGTTCTGCAATAGCACGGCCAATACCACGTGATGCGCCAGTAACCAGAGCTGTTTTTCTTGAAATATTCATTTTTAGATTGCCTATTTGATTAAGTATGGCTTATTTTAATAATATAGAAATATGGGATAAATCATCAGAATTGGATAAGATAATTCCATATTTATTAATAATAGACAGGGTTAAAAGCGAGCACTATGGATAAATTTGATACCTTGCAACTTTTTACCCGCATCGTAGAGCTGGGTAGTTTTAGTCAGGCAGCCGATCAGCTGAATATCCCACGCGCTACAGCAAGTAACGCCATTAAAGAGTTAGAGAGTAATTTACAGTGCCGTTTATTAGAGCGGACGACTCGGCATGTAAGACCATCACTAGATGGACAGGCATTTTATGAACGCTGCACACAAATATTATCGGAACTTGATGATGCCGAATCATCTTTACGGAATGTAATTGCTCAGCCCCGTGGTTTATTACGTGTCGATTTATCAGGCGCACATGCGACTAAAATTGTTTTACCCAATATCGATCAATTTCATCAACTGTATCCCGACATTGAACTGGTAATCAGTACGGGTGACCGCTTGGTTGATCTGATTAGGGAAGGCATAGACTGCGTGGTGAGAGCGGGACGTTTGGATGATTCCACTTTAATTGCTAGACATTTGATCGATATGCCGCAAGTGATTTGTGCAAGTCCTGACTATTTAAATAAACATGGAACGCCAGAGCAACCAGAAGATTTATTATCACATTATTGTGTCAATTTCTTTTCGACATCAGGCGGACGGAATTATCCATTTGAATTGATGGTGAATGGCAAAAAACAAGATTATTTTTTGAAAAGTTGGATCGCGGTAAATGATGCTGAAAACTATGTATTATCTGCCTTACAAGGGGCTGGCTTAATTCAAGTACCGCGCTACCATGTGGCAAATGAATTAAAAAGTGGGCGACTGGTTCAGGTTTTATCTGAGTGGGAAAGCCCGAAGATGTCAGTTTCTGCATTATATCCGCAGCATCGGCAGCTCTCGCCACGCGTACGAGTTTTTGTCGCTTGGCTGAGTGAGTTATACACGGGCTATTTTGCCAACTTTGAATACCCGCAAAAATGAAATATCTTGCGGGTAAGTCAAAAACTAAATGATATTTTTAAGACTGATTCTGTAATTTATCTTGAGTCTTGGTCTCAAAATCACTCGCATCATGGCGTTCATGCAACTGCGTAGTTAAATCACCAAAGGTACGATTGACCATACGGCCACGTTGTACCGCAGGGCGCGCTAAAATCGCATCTGCCCAACGTTGAACATTTTTATATTGATCGACACCTAAAAACTCCGCGCCGTTATATACCCAGTTTTTAACAAGACCGCCATACCAAGGGAATGCTGCAATATCAGCGATGCTATATTCAGAACCCGCCAAATATTCGTTTTTTGCCAGATGCTGATCTAATACATCAAGTAAGCGTTTTGTTTCCATTGCAAAGCGGTTAATCGCATATTCAATTTTAACAGGGGCATAAGCATAAAAATGTCCAAAACCACCACCTAAGTAAGGTGCACTGCCCATTTGCCAGAATAACCAATTGAGGCATTCAGTACGTGCAGCAATATCAGTCGGAATAAACGCTTTAAACTTTTCAGCCAAGTAAAGCAAAATTGAGCCAGATTCAAATACTCTTAATGGCGGGTTTTGGCTATGGTCAACCAATGCTGGAATTTTAGAGTTGGGATTAATGTCTACAAAGCCACTACCAAATTGCTGTCCTTCACCGATTTTAATCAGCCATGCATCATATTCAGCATCTTTATGTCCTAACGCTAAAAGCTCTTCAAGCAAAATAGTAACTTTTTGACCATTAGGCGTTGCTAAAGAGTAGAGTTGGAGCGGATGTTTTCCTACTGGAAGTGTATGCTCGTAACGCGCACCTGAGGTAGGTTGGTTTAAATCGGTTTTTTCTCCAGTCCATTGCCAAACTTGTGGAGGAATATAGTTTGAATTACTCATTTTTTATCTCATGTTTGGTGTAAATATAAGGATTTATTTATGTCGCAAGGCAAGCCATTTTTGTACGGTCGGACGTTGCCATTGCTGTAATGCATAATTTTTTAGGCGCTCTGGTACAGCATCACCATTTTGAATAAGACGTTGCAACATTAATGCAAGTTCAGCATCCACAATGCTCCATGAACCAAAAAGAAATTCGGCATCAGACGCAAGAAGTTTTTCTGCAACAAAGAAAAGTTTTTCTGCTGCTTTTTGGCCTTGTTCGGAAAGTGGAGTGGACTTGGGCTGAAAAAAAATAACATCGGTTGGACGCTCAGTTCTTAGTGCAACTAAGTCTGATCGGAGCCATGCCTGAATTTGTCTTGCTCTTGCGCGTGCTTGAATATCTTTTGGATAAATAGATGTGTTTGGATAAAGCTCTTCAAGATATTCCAAAATGGCAGATGATTCTGATAAGGCAAAATGATTGTGCTCAAGTACAGGCACTTTGGCAGTTAATGACTTTGCGACATAAGATTTTTCAAACTGGCCTTGCTGGCCTAAGTTGATGGTCGCAATTTCAAATGGAATTTGCTTTTCATGTAGTCCTACAAAAACTGTAAACGCATAGGGGCTTAGAAATTGTGAATCTGTGTACAGCTTAAAATGTTCATTATTCATTGTTATTGTCCATGTCATAAAACAATCGGATCTAGTCTAAGTGAGCTGATCCAAGATTGGGTAGCTTTTTTTTGGAAAAGCTTTATCGGTTTTTGAATTAAGCCATTTCAACGTTAGGGCTTAATGTGCTGAAAATGTTGACGGACAATGCTAAGCCAAGCTTGTACTGCTGGTGAAACAGGAAGATTCTTTTTCCAAGCCATGACTAAATGCCACTGAATATTTGGTTTTTCAAGCGGTACTGCTGCAAATAAACTAGGGTCAAGCATGTCGGTATAATACTGCGGGAGAAGTGCAATCCCCATACGTTGTAGCACCATATCTGCCAAGAGGTGCCATTGGCTGGTACGGCAAGCAATGGTTGGGTAAAAACCATGCTGCTTACAGGCATCGAGAATAATACTGTTTAAAGAGAAATTTTCAGGAAACATTAAAAACGATTGGTGTTGTAGCTCTTCTAGATTTATTTTTTTGCGTGTTGCCCAAGTCGCATCCCGACGTAAAAGAACCATTAAAGGGTAGTTACACAGCTCAATGCTATTGAAAATTTGCGTATCAAAGGGCTGCAATAAAACGCCAACGTCTAACTCGTTATTGAGTAAGGCTTGTTCAATACCACGTGAACCCACTTCCATAAAAGCCAATTCAATATCTGGTAATTGCTGATGATAATCAAATAGGGCAGTCGTTAAAAGCTGTGAACCTAAGGGTGGAACGCCAAGTTTTAAAGTCCCTGTTTTTAATTGTTGGTAGTTTTCAATTTCAAGAAAGATGTTTTGTTCTACTTGAAGAAGCTCGATTGCATGTTGATAAATGCGCTCTCCAATTTCGGTTAACTCAATTTGTCTTTTACGGCCATGATCAGGTTTAACTAACAGCTGTACCTGAAGTTGCTCTTCAAGCTGCTGTAATATTTTACTAATAGTGGGTTGAGTCAGATACAACTCTTCAGCAGTACGGGTAAAACTTTTAGTTTTGACCAATGTAACGAAGCACTGTAATGATTTTAGTGAAAGCATAATAAAGAATAAATTATTCCATTTTTGAATAATATTAACATGAATAATTCATATTTAGCAGCTTTAACCAAGCTAGCATAATAGTGTAGTTAACCATTTAATTTCACAAAATGAGTACTGAATCTGCTTCTGGCACACCCACACAACCTTCACTTTTAGTTTTAGTTAAACAAATTTTGATTTTGGCTGGATTTTGGTGGGTCGGATATCTCTTACATCAAAAACTTGGTGTGCCTGTATCGGCAGGCATTTTAGGTATGTTTTTATTGCTTTTATGCCTGTTCTTTAAAATTATCAAAATGGATCAGGTGGCAGTGGGAGCAACTGTTGTTTTAGGTGAACTGTTGCTGTTTTTCGTGCCTGTTGTAGTCGCCGTTGTTCAGTATAAAACCTTGTTTATGACCGAAGGATGGCAAATTGTGTTGAGCATTGCGGTTGGGACTATTTCGGTCATGCTCAGTACGTGTCTGACGATTCACTACTACAATCGTTTAAAGGCTTATTTACAGGCTCGAAAACGTCTTCAACATAAGCATATCTAAGAGAAAATGACATGAATATTTGGTCAATTCTTTGTCTGATCTGGACTTTGGCAGCCTATGTTGTGGCAAAGCGGATCTATCAGAAAAATCCAAAACTTTGGTTATCACCCGCGATTAGTGTACCTGTACTCACCATTATTTTGATGACGATTTTTGGAATTTCATATCAAACTTATGCTGAAGATACGCAGTGGATTGTTAATTTATTAGGGCCTGCAACGGTTGCGTTTGCTGTACCGATTTATCGTTATCGGGAAACGATTCGTAAAAACCTTGGAGTCCTTTCAATTGCGATTATTGTGGGGATGAGTGTAGGTGTGATGTCAGCCTATGAGATGGCGCAGTGGTTCCATTTTAGTCCTGAAGTGACCAATAGTTTGATGGCTCGTTCTATTTCAACTCCGTTTGCCATGATTTTAGCGGAAGATATTCACGGTTCGGCAGCATTGGTTTCACTATTTACCGTTATTACTGGTTTGGTCGGTATGATTTGCGGCGATGCGATTTTAGCGATTACTAAAATCCGTTCTAACATAGCAAATGGGGCGGCCTTTGGTAATGCAGCCCATGGTTTTGGTACAGTCAGAGCACAGCAGCGCAATAGTGAAGAAGGGGTGATTGCCAGTTTAACCATGGTTATTGCCGGTATTTTAATGGTACTGATTGGGCCATTTGCGATTCATCTATGGCTGTTATTGTAGGCTTTGTCTAAGTCGACTTGTCATATTGTTGAATAATCTTTGATAGCTTTTTTATGGCTTGTTGCATCAGTTCGGGTTCAAAATCGCCTAAGCCGACAATTAAACCCGAACGTTGCCGCTCTTTTGAAAATGTCGGCGAAATTGGTTTGATGGCAATGCCTGCATCGATTGCCGAACTTGCAACGTCAATATCATTAATATGCTGAGCAAGCCATAACACCATATGCATGCCTTGATCGCCCGGCTGTAACCAAGCCAGTTCTCGAGGTATGTATTTTTCAATCAAGCCAATAATGTATTCTCGAACTTCTGCATAGACATTTCGAGTACGTCGAATATGTCGTTCCAAATAACCCTCTTGAATAAAAGCAGCCAAAACGTGCTGGTCAGCTGCAGGTGGATGTCGATCAATTAAGACTCTAAGCCCACAAAAAGGTGCTACCAATTCTTTAGGTAATACTGCATAGCCAAGTCTAAGGGAAGGAAATAGTACTTTGCTGAAAGTACCCAGATAAATGACTTGGTCGGGTGCCATGCCTTGTAAAGATGGGAAGGGCTGACCGTTATAACGGAGTTCGCTGTCATAGTCATCTTCAATGATCCATGCATTTTGCTGTTTTGCCCAAGCCAATAAAGCAGTGCGTCTTGCTAGACTCATCGGCATGCCAAGTGGATATTGGTGAGAGGGTGTCACGAAGGCGGCACGTGCATTTTTCGAAAGTCTAATTCCGGTTTCAACTTGAATACCTTCTTCATCGACAGGAACACGGATCATCCGAATGTTTTGTACAGCATGTTCAAAAATGGCTGTTGTACCCCGATAAGCTGGATCTTCAATCCAGACTTCATCTTTTGCTTCAAATAAAATCTGGCTGCAAATATAAAGTGATTGCTGGATGCCGGGTGTAATCACGATTTGTTCAGGTTCACAGTGGACAGAGCGTGATCGACGTACATAGTCGGCTATAGCAACTCTTAGTGATAGCACGCCTTGAGGTTCACCATAACCTGATGGAGCACCTGCACCCCGAGCTCTAAATTTATTACCAAATTTACGCCAGATGTCGCTCGGTTGAGTCCGTCCAACGGGGACAGATACCGCAAAAGGAACATGGGGAAGTGGCTTAAATTCATCAAGCACTTTGGCATAAGAACGTGCCGATTTGGTTAAAGATATCGAGTTAGGTTTATTTTCTTTTGATGAATGTTGTATTACAGATGTTTTAACCAAAGCATGAGACACATAAGTACCAGTTCGTGCTTGAGAGTCAAACACACCTTCGGCTAAAAGCTGATCGTAAGCTTCGATAATGGTTCCGCGAGCGACTCCGAGTGTTTGAGCCAGTTCTCGCGAAGAAGGCAACGGATCGCCGGGCTGTAAATCACCACTTTGTACAGCTTCACGCAAAGCTTGGGTTAGTTGAGCACTTATCTTTCCTTGGCTTTTATCAATCTTTGCAATAGATGGAAGTTCAACAACTTTTGCCATTCTTGCCATAATTCTGGTCTACTTAAAAAAATACAAAGTGGTTCTTTTTAATAAACCACAGAAACCAGAAAATTTACAACACAAAATATAAATAACCCTGATATTTACAGTGAGGTTTTAGTCATGTATATCCCTGATGATTTTGCAGAAAACCGTTTGGATGTGTTGCATTCTCTTATTGCAGAACATCCATTTGGAGTGCTTTTTACTCATGGAAGTAATGGCTTAGATGCAAATCATCTTCCATTCGAATTACAGGCAAGCGAAGGGAACTTGGGTGTGCTACATGCGCATGTGTCACAAAATAATTCTGTTTGGCAGGATATTAAAAGTGGAGATGAGGTAATTGTCGTGTTCCAAGCAGGCGATGCTTATATTTCACCAAACTGGTACCCATCCAAACATGAACAGCACAGACAAGTACCGACATGGAACTATAGGGTTGTGCATGCTTATGGCAAAGTGACGATTCGAGATGACGAACGTTATGTTCGCGGTGTTGTGGCTCGTTTAACCCGTAATCATGAAGCATCTCAACCTGAACCATGGAAAATGTCCGATGCACCAAAGGATTATCTTGAACCGATGTTAAAAGCTATTGTAGGTATTGAGATTGAAATTACCAAGCTGCAAGGAAAATCAAAACTTGGGCAAAACAAAGAAAAACGTGACATTTTAGGCGCGGCAGATGGCCTATCGAAATCTGGTCATCAAACTATAGCGAATGCCATGTACAGTGTGGCTGAGTCAAATAAATAATTTTGAAAATATAAAAGCTTAATATCAATTGAGGAGATAAAGATGCCTTTGACTACACCTGTTGAGTTATTGGGTGAACACGTTATTTTAAAGCCGCTAGATGTAACTCAAGCTGAAGCGCTCAAAGAGGCTGTTTGTGATGGGGAGCTCTATAATCTTTGGTATACCCGTGTGCCAAGACCTGAACAGATGACTGCTGAAATTGAACGACGTCTCGATTTGCAAAAATCTGGCTCTATGCTGCCATTTTATATTGAAGACCGAAAAACGGGGCGAGCGTTGGGCATGACAACACTAATGCATATTGAAGAAGCCCATCGCCGTGTAGAAATTGGCTCAACATGGTATCGAAAGTCTGCACAACGTACGCCTGTAAATACTGAATGTAAAAAGCTATTGTTGGCTCATGCATTTGAGACTTTAAACTGTATTGCGGTTGAGTTACGCACATCTTCTTTAAATGTTCAAAGTCAAGCCGCGATTGTACGCTTGGGTGCAAAGCTAGACGGTGTGCTAAGAAGCCATCAAATTGTGAAAGATGATATTTTGCGGGACACTCATGTTTACAGTATTTTAAAACATGAGTGGCCTGCGGTCCGTCAAAATCTAGAATGGCTATTGAGCAAACCGCGTTAAAAAGAATTTAAACAAACTGCTTTTCTCTTTTTGGGCTTAGCCAGAAGAGAGAAACTGTGACAATCACCAACCATGGTATTAAAGCCATATTCATTACTTTCCAGCCAAATAAATCCAGTAAAGCACCTGCACTAAACGAACAAATCAAACCGACAACAAAAACTGTCATATCGTTAATAGCTTGGGCCTTGGCTTTTTCAGCCACAGAATAAGTTCCTGTGAGTAAAGAAGTACTGCCAATAAATAAAAAGTTCCATCCCACACCTAATAAAATTAAAGAAATAGCAAAAGATGTGAACTGAGAACCTGAGAGAGCAAATCCGATATAGCAGGCAAATAATAAAAGACCTGCAAACATGATTTTAAGCACACCAAAGCGAGCAATTAAGTTTCCAGTAAAAAATGAAGGCAGAAACATACCAAGCACATGAAGCTGAATGACTGTCGTAATTGACCCAAGTTCATGGTGTGAATGTCGCATAGCAATTGGTGTGGCAGTCATACCTAAAATCATGATGCCGTAACCTGTTACTGCGCCAAACAGAGCAACTAAATAGGTGGGTTGAAAGACAATCTGTTGCCATGGACGACCAGCAGTAAAGTCAGACTTTTGCTCAACTGTATTGACAATATGTAGGCTAGATAAAATGCCCATTGCCACAAGTGAGATGATACTAATAATTAAAAATGAACCGATATATTCTAAATGCTGGAATAAGGGTCCACCAAAACGGGCTAAAGTCGGACCAATGAGAGCTGCAACAATTCCACCTGCCATCACCCAAGAAATAGCGCGTGAGCGGAACGCATCATTTGCGACTTCACTGGCAGCAAAACGATAAAACTGGGCAAAGGATTGATATGCGCCAATACATAGCGTGCCTAAGGCTAAAAGGCTAAGTGAACTATAAAAAATTCCGATTGATGCAATAATGCCGCCGAGCACACCTAAAAAAGCACCGAATAGAAAACCGTTACGCCGTCCAATATGTGCCATTAATATTGAGGCAGGGAACATCATTAAAGCCGTACCCAAAAACATAGATGCGATGGGCAGCGTTGCAAATGTTGGGGTATTTGCAATATTTGCCCCAGCCAAGCCACCAATGGTCATGACCATGACAGAAACGGTTTGGAAAAGGGATTGGGAACTCGCCAAAATTAATACTTGGCGGTGCATAGTATTTTGAAGCATAAAGAGCCTTTAATTATATTCCGCAATGGCTGAGGCTAGGTGTCCAGTTTTTACATAAAGAGAAGTGCCAGACAAACCAGCTTGAAAATGTGCATGTGTTTTCGGTGGTAAGCGTATCCATGTGCCAGTTTCATAAACTATTTCTTTATCAACTAATTGACCTTGGGTAATCAAAATTTCGATTCCACCCTCAGCTTCTTCAATAAAAAGTTGCTGCGGCTTGAGTTTTTCTAAATAAGTGTGTTCATAACTTGCATCAATCAATGTGCAAATTAAACGCGAACCTATTTCTTGCCATTGTGCTGGGTCGTTGGTATTGATCCGTAAGGTTTGCGTTTCTGACGTAGGAATTTGCATAAGTTTGACAAAAATCAATGTACCTTCTTCACTCGATGGTTGGTGTTCCGACTGATGGGGACTGCGTAAATACCATCCAGCAGGGTAGTGCTGATTTTGATTTTCAGTAAATACGCCTGAAAGTACGAGGATTTCTTCACCATGATGATGTCGATGTTCAGGGAAAGTTGTATGGGGCGCATATTTCACTAAACTGGTCGCACGGGCTACTTCATCACCAATACGATCAAGCATGACCCGATCAACTTCCCCACGGGGAGATTTCACCCAATGATAGTCTTCAGGTTTGATAATGACAGCCTGTGAAAAATCGGCATGGATCCACATGAATACTCTCCTCCTAAAGGCAATTTTCTGTATTCAATAACAAAATAAATAAAGTGAATGAGCAAGCCTACTCAAGATGTAAAAATTTAATCGTTATGAATAGATTACAGAGCATTTTAGAAATAAAGATTTATAAGTACAAATGAGATAATCTACTTAGCCAATAAAGAAAATCTTTAGCGTTATGAATTCACCAGTTTATTTGAATGCACTTCGTGCTTTTGAAGCCAGTGCACGACACAAAAGTTTTTCTACTGCGGCAAAAGAGTTAAATGTTACTCCGGCCGCAGTGGGGCAATTGGTACGTACACTTGAAGATTGGTTAGGCTTTCCGTTGTTTCATCGGCAAACTAACGGTAAAAATCGACTGGTCGCTACTGAACTGGCTGAATCGGTTTTACCGGATATTCGGGCGGGTTTTGATAAGCTCACTTTGGCTTTGGAGAAATTAAAACAAGATTCTCTATCAGGTGTGCTTAATATGGCGGTAAGTCCAGCATTTGCTGAAAAATGGCTATTACCAAGAATTGATCATTTTCAAAAACAATATCCAGATATTGATGTTCGTTTAGACATTAACCTTAAAGCCGTAGATTTTTTAGAACAAAAAGTCGATGTGGGTGTCAGATATGGTCAAGGGCAATGGCAAGGTTTAGAAGCCGTTAAACTTATGGATGAAGAGGTTTATCCCGTATGTTCGCCCGCATTTTTAAATGAACATTCATTTCTCTTAACCCCAAATGATCTGAAAAATATCACTTTAATTCATGATCTTTCTATGGAAAAACATCAACAATTTCCGGGGTGGCAATCTTGGCTAAAAAGTGTAGGTTTGAATGACATCAATATTAGCCGTGGTATGCAAATCAACAGTTCATCTGCAGTTTTACAGGCTGCAATGGAAGGACATGGTGTTGCATTAGCGCGTAGTGTTATGGTGCAAAAAGATATACAAACAGGGCGTTTGATTCGATTATTTCCTCAAATTCATTTCTCATCGCCCTTTTCTTATTATTTGGTATATCGACCACAATACGCAAATTTGCCTAAAGTCAAAATCTGTCTAGATTGGTTTTTTGAAGAAATTCATCGAATATAAAATTAATCATTAACCTGAGGTTAATAACAGCTCATCTAGGTTGATTGATCAAAAGTCCATAAAGCGTTTTTATAGATTCAGAACAAAACTGCGATCTATAGGTAAGCACATGGAAGGATCAGTTCAGAATAAAGAACGGTTATGGACAAAGCGGCGTCATGCCAAACAACTAAAACTAGAGATGGCAAACCAATATACCGATGGTGTGGTGATTCCAACTCAAGACATTATTAAAGTTTTGGAAACCTTAATTACACCGGGTGACAAAGTTGTACTCGAAGGGAATAACCAAAAGCAGGCTGATTTTTTATCGCGCTCTTTGGCACAAACCAATCCAGATATTTTGCATGATTTACATATGATCATGCCAAGCGTCGGACGTTCGGAACATCTCGATCTGTTTGAAAAAGGCATTGCGCGTAAGCTCGATTTTTCTTTTGCTGGCCCACAAAGTTTACGTATTAGCCAGTTAATTGAAGATGGACTGCTAGAGATCGGGGCGATTCATACCTATATCGAGTTGTATTCACGTTTGGTGGTCGACCTCATTCCAAATGTGGTGCTCTCAGCGGGCTTTATGGCAGACCGGCAAGGCAATATCTATACAGGGCCAAGTACTGAAGATTCTCCGGCACTGATTGAACCTGCCGCTTTTAGTGACGGTATTGTGATTGTTCAGGTCAATGAATTGGTCGATGACGTCTCAGAGTTACCCCGTGTCGATATTCCTGCTTCTTGGGTGGATTATGTGGTGGTTGCAGACCAGCCATTTTATATCGAACCGTTATTTACTCGTGACCCGAAACATATCAAGCCTGTGCATATACTCATGGCAATGATGGCAATTCGCGGAATTTATGAGAAGCATAATGTGCAATCGTTAAACCATGGGATTGGTTTTAATACGGCAGCAATTGAACTGATTTTACCGACCTATGGTGAATCTTTAGGTTTAAAAGGAAAAATCTGCCGAAACTGGACTTTGAATCCACATCCAACCTTAATTCCAGCGATTGAAACAGGTTGGGTTGAAAGCGTGCATTGTTTTGGTACCGAACTCGGTATGGAAAAATATGTTGCAGCTCGTCCCGACGTGTTCTTTACAGGTCGTGATGGCGCTTTACGTTCCAACCGTATGATGTGTCAGCTTGCAGGTCAGTACGCCGTTGACTTGTTTATTGGCGCAACTTTGCAAGTTGATGGAATGGGGCATTCTTCAACTGTCACCAAAGGGCGTTTAGCTGGTTTTGGTGGAGCGCCAAATATGGGACATGATCCACGCGGACGTCGTCACGATACGCCAGCATGGTTAGATATGCGTTTACAAGGTGCTAATGAAACAGAAACTTATTTGGCACGTGGTAAAAAACTCGTTGTGCAAATGGTGGAAACTTTCCAAGAGGGCGGTAAGCCGACTTTTGTGAATCGTCTCGATGCCATTGATGTTGCTAAAACAGCAGGCCTGCCTTTAGCACCAATCATGATTTATGGCGATGATGTCACTCACTTACTCACCGAAGAAGGCATTGCTTATCTATATAAAGCAAACAGCCAAGAAGAGCGTCAAGCCATGATTGCTGCGGTGGCAGGCGTGACCAGTATTGGTTTAACTCAAGACCCAAAAACAACAGCACGTTTAAGAAGCGAAGGTCTAGTGGTATTCCCTGAAGATTTAGGTATTCGCCGCACCGATGCAACACGTGAGCTTTTAGCGGCGAAAAATATTGCCGACTTGGTGACATGGTCAGATGGCTTATATCAACCACCTGCAAAATTCAGGAGTTGGTAATGATGGCACAAGTTCAATATCAAACGCTCAGCGATAGTCAGCTTTTAGCAGATATGGCAGTCAAAGCGTTAATTGATGAAGTTAATCTGACACCGAAACCAGCTTTGGTCGATCGCCGTGGCAGTGGTGCGCATGATGACCTGACTTTGGAGTTAATGGAGCGCTCTGCGAAAAGTTTAGGGCTTATGTTTGATGCGATGGCGCAAGCTGCAAAGCATCATGGAAAAGTCTGTTTAGCTTTGCGTGAAGACATTGGAGAAATCGGTCGCCAAGGTGAAAAGACCATGATGTTGGCAACAGACGGTGTCAACACACACCGCGGTGCAATTTGGGCCTTGGGTTTAATGGTTACCGCAGCAGCATTAGCGCGCAGTAATCAGCAATATTTATCGGCTGTTGAGCTATGCCAGTTAGCAGGGCAGATTGCTCAGCTTGAAGATCGCTTTATTCCAAAGCAGGCTTTGAGTCATGGTCAGCAAGTACAAAAGAAATTAGGCATCTTAGGTGCCAAAGAACAGGCACAACAAGGCTTTCCAACTATTGTGAATTTTGGGTTAAAGCAACTTTATCAAAGTCGTAGTAAACCCATGAAAGAAGAGTTTGCTCGCTTAGATGCCTTGCTTGCCATGATGACAGATTTGACCGATACCTGTGTGCTTTATCGCTCTGGCACATCTGGTTTAAAGCGTATGCAACAAGGCGCACAGCAAGTATTGGATTTGGGCGGTAGCTCAAGCTTAGAAGGTCGACGTGCTTTGCATCTTTTAGAGCTTGATCTGCTTCGGATGAAAGCTTCCGCTGGTGGTGCCGCAGATTTGTTGGCAACAACACTGTTTATAGATCGTGCTCAGCAGTCATCTTTAAAAAATAAAGAGGGATTTTGATTATGGAAACCCTTCATTTTGAATTTGTGGCGACAAAGCCACCTGTAAAAAAAGCATTGGTAGGATGTGTTGGCTCGGGCGATTTAGAAATTTTAATGGAACCTGGTGAAACAGGAAAAACTTCTATTCAGGTAGTAACTTCGGTAGATGGGAGTGCAGCACGTTGGCACAATCTTTTTGAACGAATTTTTACTGCGCAAATACCACCAGCGGTCAATATTGATATTCATGATTTTGGTGCAACTCCTGGTGTCGTTCGCTTACGTCTAGAACAAGCATTGGAGGAGATTGCTCATGACTGATATTCAGAGTTTGTTAAATAAACAAGATTTTATTGAACTTAGTGCAAGAGAACGTGCCAAAGCGCTATTAGATGAAGGGACTTTTCGAGAGTTACTCGACCCATTTTCACGTGTTATGTCACCTTGGCTCGTTAAGCAAAATATTGTCCCGCAAGCCGATGATGGTGTAGTAATTGCAAAAGGATCTATTCAAGAATGCCCAGTGGTTTTAATTTCAATTGAAGGCTTATTTCAAGGCGGAAGTTTAGGCGAGGTAGGCGGAGCTAAAATTGCGGGTGCCTTAGAACTTACAGTTGAAGACAATCTGAAAGGTATTCCAACAGCGGCAATTTTACTATTAGAGACGGGCGGCGTTCGCTTACAAGAAGCAAATCTGGGTTTGGCTGCAATCGCTGAAATTCAGGCTGCAATTGTGAACTTACGTCAGTATCAACCCGTCATTGCAGTAGTTGCAGGCAGTGTAGGGTGCTTTGGCGGTATGTCAATTGCGGCTGGCCTATGTAGCTATATTGTAATGACACAAGAAGGACGTTTAGGTTTAAATGGCCCGCAAGTAATTGAACAAGAAGGCGGTGTACAAGAATATAACGCTAAAGATCGTCCATTTATATGGAGTATTACTGGTGGTAATCAGCGTTTCGCTAGTGGTTTGGCAGATGCTTATGTTGACGATGATCGCCAGAAAATTCGTCAGCAAGTCATCGATTATTTAACTCAAGGCGTGCCTCATCAGCATCGTAGTTCAAATTACTCATTCTATTTAGCGAAGCTACAAAAAGTCGATACTGCTGAGCAAATTACCCCAGCACAGGTTCAAGCTTTGTATCAAGGAGAGCAAGCATGAATATCGCCGTTGATACATTAAAAGCATCTACTCGTGGTGCACATTGGTTTAAAGCATTTACACAGGACTTTAAGACAGTTGAAGGTTTTCCAGCTTCTGTTTGGGTAGCTGATGGTCAGATTGATCAGCAAGCAGTACGTGTAATTGCAGTTGTCCAAGACAGCAATAATCTGTTCCCGCGGGCAAAACAAGGTGAAGTTGGACTGCTAGAAGGCTGGAGTTTGGCAAAAGTAGTTGATGAGGTGATTCAAGCCGATGCACAGACTGAAAATAAACGCGGCATTTTATGCTTGGTTGATGTGCCAAGTCAGGCCTATGGGCGCCGTGAAGAATTATTGGGTATTCATCAAGCTTTAGCGGGTGCAGTAGATAGCTATGTTAGAGCCAGATTAGCAGGTCATCCTATTGTGAGTTTATTGGTTGGTAAGTCGATGTCGGGTGCTTTCTTGGCGCATGGATACCAAGCCAATCGTATTATTGCCTTAAAAGATTCAGGTGTTATGGTGCATGCAATGGGTAAGGAATCTGCTGCACGCGTTACCTTACGATCGGTTGATGAGTTAGAGCAATTGGCATCAAGCATTCCTCCAATGGCCTATGACATTGAAAGTTATGCAACGTTGGGTTTGTTGTCTGAACTGTTATCTATTGAAAACCCTGAACAACCGACAAACGATGATCTTTTGTTAGCGAAACAGGCAATTGCTCAAGCGTTTAAAGAAATTAATGCTGATCAATCGAGAGGACTTGAACAAAGACTTCATGGCCAAAACCGTCAAATGTCTAAAAAAGTCCGTGAATTATTGCGTGAGCAATGGTCATGAAACTTAAGCTTGGAGCCCATGATTTGTTGTGGGGCATGACGGTCGATTACATAGCCGATGATGCTCCGCATTGGGTGAGAGAGGTATTGCAACGAGGTGATCCTGTTGTGGTTCGACGGGCAATTACTCCTGAAAATCAGGTGGCTGTGGGTATAAGGGGGCAATTTCGTCATCAACGATATGCAGCTCAAATGCCAAGAATTGCTATTAACAGACAACTTAAACCCGAAGAATTGACTCATGTAGATCTGCAGCAGTTTGAGCACTTGGCAGAACGTTTACAGAGCATTTCTAGCATTATGAAAAACTTTTCAGGATGTTGGGGATATACAGGAAGTTTTGGGTTTGAACTGGCAACGGGCATTAAAACAGTAACCCAACAAAGTGACATAGATTTATTGATTCGAGCTGAACAACCTTTTGCCAAAAAGCAGGCAATTGAGCTACTCGAAAATTTTCAGCAAGCAGGGCTCAATGTGGATATACAGCTACAACTTCCGCAAGGCGGGTTGGCCTTAAAAGAATGGGCTGGGAACAGTGGAAAAGTTCTATTGAAACGTTCTGATGGTGCTGTTTTAGTAGAAAACCCATGGAATTAGGGAATAGATATCATGGCTTCAATTTGGGTATATCCGGGGCAAGGTGTGCAACGAAGCAATATGTTGCACGACTTACCTCAAACCGCTCTAGTTAAAGAATACCTTGAGCGTGCATCGGATGCACTCAAAGAAGATGTCTTGATGCTAGATAGTCCGGCTGCATTGCAGTCGACACGTGCAGTACAGCTTTGTTTGCTGGTTTCAGGTGTGATGAGTTCAGCCTTATTAACAGCGGAAAACTTAACACCAGATTATGTAGCAGGTTTATCAATTGGTGCATGGTCGGCTGCGGTTGTAGCAGGAGTTTTAGCCTTTGAGGATGCCGTTCGTTTAGTTGCCTATCGAGGTGAACTCATGCAAAACGCTTACCCCACTGGATATGGCATGACAGCTCTGATTGGTACAGATCGTGCAGCTGTTGAAACATGGGTCAAACAGATTTATGAAATAACGCCAGAGGTGTTTGTTGCAAATATTAATGCACATAACCAGATCGTTATTTCAGGAAGCTTTGAAGCCATGAATCAAGTTGCTGTTTTAGCAAGGCAACAAGGCGTGGTGGCAAAAAAATTAGATGTATCGGTGCCATCGCACTGTGAATTATTAAGTCAGCAAGCAAAGCAACTTGCAGCGTCTATGGAGGGAGTGACTTTAAAGCAGCCTAAAATACGTTATTTAAGTGGTACAACGGCTCGTATGCTTAGCAGACCAGAACAGATTGGTGATGACTTGGCTTTTAATATGAGTCGAACTGTAGATTGGGAAAGTACCATCCAAGCTGCATGGGAGCGAGGTGTAAGGTTACAGATCGAAGCTTTGCCGGGAACGGTGCTTACTACACTTGCACGCCGAACATTTAAAGATGGAACTGTATTGTCATTTCAGGGAATACGTTTAGACAGCATTCAGTTAGCAATGCAAAATGAAAATAACGCTTCTTTGTAACTACAATACAAATTAAAAATTGAGTAATAACCCAAGGATATGAGGGATTTACAATGATTATATATGGAACAGCAATATTAGCGATCTGCCATTTATTAGGCGACTATCTTGGCAACACCTTAGGCATGGTATTAGGCGTTAAAGCGAATGTCGGTGGCGTTGCTATTTCAATGATTCTATTGATTTTATCTAAAGAATTATTGGCAAAAAAAGGTTACTTACCTCAAGTCACACAATTTGGCGTCTTGTATTGGTCAGGTATGTATATTCCGATCGTTGTTGCGATGTCGGCAGGTCAAAATGTTGTTGCAGCATTATCGGGTGGCATGTTAGGGCTGATTGTCTCTATTGCATCGTTAATTGGCACGGTTTTAGTCATCCGTTATTTAAATAGAATGAGTGGTGACTATGAAACATATGAATGGACGATAGAACCCAAGGAAAAAATAGCCTAAGCAACATAAACTACAAAAAGTTCAATCAAAAAGGATTTAAATGATGGACGCTATAATTGCTGTGTTATCAAAAAATGCATTAGTTACTGCTCTTGCAGTAACGGGTTTAATGATGTTTGTTTCCCATCTACTCTCAAAATATTTGACGAAGGGAAAACTACAAAGTTCTGCAATTGCGATTACTTTAGGTTTGGTTGTTGCTTACTTTGCGGGAGTTTATACGCAGGGAACCAAAGGTGTTTCGGACATCGCTATTTTTTCTGGTTTTGCGCTGTTGGGCGGAGCCATGATTCGTGATTTAGCGATTGCTTCAACTGCATTTGAAGTTGATGTGAAAGAAGTGAAGAAAGCAGGCAAAATTGGTCTAATTGCATTAATGCTTGGTTGTGTTGTGCCTTTTGCAATTGGGGTTTTGGTTGCATGGAGCATGGGCTATCGAGATCCCATTTCGATGACAACGATCGGTGCAGGCGCAATGACTTATATTGTAGGTCCAATTACTGGTACTGCAATTGGCGCGAGTTCTGATGTCATCGCACTTTCTATTGCAATTGGTTTAATCAATTCAGTTTTCTTTATGGTCGGGACGCCACTGCTTGCGAAATTTATGTATCTAAAAAGTCCACGCTCTGCCATGGTCTTTGGCGGTTTGGCAGGAACAACCAGTGGTACAGCTGCGGGATTGGCAGGTACAGATGTACGATTGGTACCTTATGGCGCTTTAGTTGCAACCTTCTATACAGGACTAGGGTGCTTACTTGGACCTTCTGTCTTTTTCTTAACGGTTAATGCGATTTTTGGATAAATTTTTGAAAATCCTATAACGGCAACTCATTATTCTTTAATAAGTTGCCGATATTTATCTTTTAAAATTAGTGGCGAACATGCGACATTCAGCAATCAGAGCAAGTAAGTTTGGGTCTCGTTCTTTGCTTTTTAGAAAGACCAAACCGATTTCTTGCTGCATATGATATTGCTGTTTTAGCGGAATGAGTTTGACTGAGCTTTCATAAACTGCAGAAATACGGCCGGGTAGTAGAGCAAAACCGACACCTGAGCTGACCATACTAATTAAGGTAAAAATATCATTGACCTGTAAAGCAACTTTTGGTGAAAAACCTGCTTTTTTAAAAATAATGTCGCTGTCGTTATGAGTTGCAAAACCCTTAGTTAAAGTTAAAAAAGTTTCTTCTTTTAAAAGGCTTAAATCAATATCTTTAAAATCGGCATATTTTGAATCTTTATTGACGGCCAAAAAAATGTCATCTGAAAACATCGGCAAAATTTCAAAGTCATCATCTTGAGTGGTTTCATTTAAAGCCACGATAATGGCATCCAGCTCAGTTGCTTTAAGCTTTTTCACCAAATCCTGATTCGAGCTCAGCAACAGTTGAATATCAAGCTCACTACGTCTGATTTTAAGGCCGCTAATCACATTTGGAATCGTATTTACAGTTAAAGAATAAAGAGAACCTAAATGTAAAACCTTGGCTGCAAAGCCTGCGGCTTCTCTGGTTTTATTTACGGTAATAAAAATGTCTTGTACGATTTTTTGTGCCCGTTCTTCAAAGACATAAGCACTTTTTAAAGGAATGAGGTTACGGCCTTCATTTTTAAAAAGAGGGCAACGTAAAGCACTTTCTAAAGAATGTAAGGCTTTATGAACACTGACATTACTCAACTGCATTTCTATGGCTGTTTTAGACAAATTTCCACAGCGCATAAAAGCTAAAAAAATCTGTATTTTTTTCAGGGTGAGTTCTTCATCAATTTCCATATTAATTCTTTGAACCTGTTTCCCTTAAAACTATAGATTTGAGTTATAAAGTTACCACAAAATAAAGACTATAAAATTGTGCTTAGGTCGAAGCATTTCTTTAGAGACTTGCTTCAACTCTTTGTTGAATGGTTTTGATAACCTGATCTAATGCGCTTTGAATTTTAGTGTTCCATTCAAAAGAGCAATTGATTCTCAAATAATGCTGCTGTGAGGGTAAAACACTAAATAGAGGGCTTGGCGCAACGCCAATATCTTGCTGAATCAACTCTTCATAAACTTGCATACTGTCTAGCGTACTAGGAAGTTTGACCCATAGAAAATAGCCACTTGGGTAGTAATACACTTCGCAAGAGCTAGGCAGATGTTGCTTTATATAGTGATAAAACTGCTTTTTATAACGCTCAAGCGAAAGTCTAAGTGTACGCAAGTGTTTTTCATAATGATGATGAGACAAAAACTCAACCAATGCATTTTGAATGAGTGCATTTACTGAAATGGTACTCATGAGCTGTAAGTGTTGAATATGGTCTGAAAATTTACCGGCATAGACCCAACCAACCCGAAAACCTGCACCTAATGTTTTAGAAAAAGAAGAGCAGTGCAGTACCAGATTTTGTTGGTCAAAATATTTCATCGAAAGTGGTTTTTGGCCGCCATAAAAAAGCTCTTCATAGACATCATCTTCAATCAAATAAATTTGGTGTTCATGAAGCAACTTGGCAATTTTATATTTAATGTCATCACTGACTGTAAAACCAATCGGGTTATGGGCATTCAGCATGAGCCAGCACACTTTGATTGGATAGGTTTGAATGACTTGTTCAAATGCCTCTAGGTCAAAACCATGTTGTGGATGTTCAGGAATGGTAATCACTTTAAGTCCTAAACGCTCGGCGGCTTGCCAAGCCCCATAAAACACAGTTTGCTGTAATAAAATATAATCGCCGGGTTGAGCGACAGCTTGTAGCGAAAGGTTCAGTGCATCTAAACCTCCAGATGTAATGACAATGTCATCTGGGTCTGTCTGTATGCCTTGCATACAGTAGCGTTGAGCAATTAGTTTTCTTAAGGCTAAATTACCGGGAGGCAAACTGGTTGTCTGGTCATAACTTTGTCTTTGACGGGCAAGCTGTCCCATAATTTGAATAAGTTTGGGTGCTGTTAAAAGCTGACTGTCCGGAAAAGCTGAACCAAAAGGTACGACGGACTCATGTTGAATTGACTTAAGATATTTAAAAACTAATGAATTAATTTCAATTTTAGAGTTCAGTGAAACAACTGAATATTGTTCGAGTGGCTTTAGTGCAATTTGCTCGGCAACGAAGTAGCCAGATTTTTCTTTTGAATAGATCAGACCTTGTGATTCAAGCTCCTGATAAGCATTCATGACGGTCATTAAACTAAAACCAGAACGTTGTACCTGATCTCTCAATGACGGTAATTTTTCATGTGCATTTAAAGTGCCGCTCTCAATGAGTTGGCGAATGCTATGAGCGAGTTGTTCTGATTTATACATGTATGAGCTGCACGAAATAACAAAATGAAAGAAGCACTTAATCAATAATAAATGCCGTTTGCAGAATCTACAAACGGCATTTGTTTAGAACAATAGATTTACTTTAAGTAAGGGGCTGCATAAATCAAGATAACTTTAAACAATCCCGCAATCACAGCTAAGGCTAAAAAACCACCGATCCATAGCAGAATAAACCATTGGGTTTGATTGAGTTTAACGGATGACTTTTTCATAAAACCCTCCATACTTAATGATAGCCTTCGTCACCTACACGAACTTTGTCTCTAAATACCCAATAAGACACAATGGTGTAAGCAATAATGATCGGGATTAAAATAAGTGCGCCGACCAAAGCAAACATCTGGCTTGAATGAGGCGCTGCTGCCTGCCAAATGGTGACTGATGGCGGAATAATATAGGGCCATAAACTAATCACAAAACCAGTAAATGCAAGGAAAACGAGGGCCAATGTATATGCAAATGGTTTGAGGTCATGATCCTGCTTTTTACATGCTGATAAAATCAGGCCAACAAACAATAAGACCAAAATCGGTACAGGACTAAAATAGAACAGATTTGGTAAAGAGAACCAGCGATCTGCAATTTCAGGATGCGTCAACGGCGTATATAAACTCACCCCACCAAAAATAATGAGCAGTGCAATAATCAGCTTTGGCATAAGCTCATACATACGTTGCTGCAAACCTTTTTCGGTTTTTAAAATCAGCCATCCACAGCCTAAAGTGGCATACATGGCAACTACGCCAATACCTGTAAAGATGGTAAATGGGGAAAGCCAATCAAAAGACCCACCAGCAAAAATACCATTTTCGGTTTTGATTCCTTGAATATAAGCACCCAAAATAATCCCTTGTAGGAAGCTGGTTAAAACTGAACCCCAAATAAAAGCCAAGTCCCAAAGGTGCTTGGTTCGATGAGCTTTAAAACGGAATTCAAAAGCAACTCCACGGAAAATCAGGGCAATGACCATGAAAATGATAGGCAGGTAGAGTGCTGATAAAACTGTTGAATAGACCAGTGGGAATGCTGCGTATAGACCAGCACCACCGAGAACCATCCAAGTTTCGTTACCATCCCAAACAGGAGCGACGGTATTCATCATGACGTCACGTTCTTGGCTGTTCTTAATGAACGGGAACATAATCCCGATTCCTAAGTCAAAACCATCCATGACCACGTAAATTAAAACACCTAAACCAATAATACCGACCCATATTAAAGAAAGATCAATCATGATGTTTCTCCCCAGATTTTTGATTATCGTCAATGTTTTCATCGACAGCACTGAGTGGACGCATTGGTGTTTTAAAGTGTCCAACGCCACCAGATTCAATAGTTGGAGTATCGATAAATACAGGGCCTTTATTAATGAGTTTTAAGGTGTAGTAAATACCGCTACCAAAAACGATGGTATAGACCACCACAAAAATAAAGAGACTAAGTCCAACCTGATCTGCCGAAACGGTATGTGAAAGCCCGTCTTTAGTGCGCATAATCCCGTATACAACCCACGGTTGACGGCCTACTTCGGTAGTAATCCAGCCAGCCAGCATTGCCACATAACCCGCAGGCCCCATCACTACAGCAAATTTATGAAACCATGATGTTTCATAGAGTTTTCCACGTTTACGTAACCAAAGCGCAATTAAAGATAGAGTGACCATGAGCACACCAAGACCCACCATCACACGGAAGCTCCAGAAAACGATGGTTGAATTTGGACGGTCTTCAGGTGCGAAATCTTTTAAACCTGTCACTTGGCCATCTAAGCTATGCGTTAAAATTAAGCTACCCAAATAAGGAACACCCACTTCGAAGTGGTTACGTTCTTCTTTCATATCTGGAATTGCAAATAGCAATAATGGCATCGGCTCATTGTGATTGGTTTCCCAGTGACCTTCCATTGCCGCAAGTTTGGCTGGTTGATGTTCACGGGTGTTTAAACCATGGTTATCGCCAATTACTACTTGTAAACATGAAGTCACAAGCACCATCCAGAGACCCATCGAGAACGATTTTTTCACCAATTCATCACGACGGCCTTTTACTAAATGCCATGCAGATGTTCCGACCACCAATAATGATGAAACTAAGAAGGCGGCAGCACCCATGTGGGCAAAGCGGTAAGGGAAGGATGGGTTAAAGACAATTGCAAACCAGTCTTTTGGCACAATAATGCCATTTTCGATGGCAAAGCCTTGAGGTGTCTGCATCCAACTATTTGAAGATAGAATCCAGAACATGGAAATACATGTTCCGATGGCAACCATAAGTGTTGCGAAGAAATGGGCTCGAGGACCAACGCGTCCCCAACCAAATAACATAATGCCTAAGAAACCTGCTTCTAAGAAGAAGGCACTCAAGACTTCATAGGTAAGTAAAGGACCAGTAATACTTCCGGCAACGCGTGAAAATTCACTCCAGTTCGTACCGAACTGGTAACTCATGACCACACCCGAGACCACACCCATACCAAAGGCAACGGCAAAGATCTTAATCCAGTATTTAAATAGATCTTTATAGATCGGGTTTTGGGTTCTTAACCATTTCCACTCTAATACTGCTAAAAAGCATGCAAGACCGATGGAAGTGGCCGGAAAAATAATATGGAAGGATACTGTAAAAGCAAATTGTATTCGCGCTAATTCTAGAGCGGTTAGACCGAGGCTCATAAACTTTCCCCCTGTGAACTAGCTGATGATGATTGAATGACTTAAATACTTATTTTCAGGCAACAAAGTATTTTGGCGATTAAACTTACTTCTGTGATAGATCTTCTTAGCAAGTAAAATGCCAACAGGGTTAAGCAACATAATTGCTTGATATTTCAAGAGAATAGACTGATTGATTGTTCTCAATCTGTTAACAAAGTTTATGCTTGATGTTGCATTTGTAAAAATGCATGTTGCATTGAAACATTGATGAAATATCTGGCGATATGCAATAGATCGACTCATGAAAACTACCTACCTTAAGAAGTTTCCTTAATCATGCACTTACTATTTTTGTATATGTAGATACAGAAATTTTTTATAAAACTATAACAGTCTGGAGCAGTCATGAGGTGTGCTATAGTTTTTTTTCAATTATCTGTAGCTATGTATCCATTCTTCAAAAGTCCAAAATAAATGAACAAGATTTACGAATGGCCAAAATCACTCTCCAAAATACAGCGAATGCGACTTTGGGTAATAAGCGCAGAAGAATAGTTTCTTCTCTTTTATTCCTTTGTTGTTTTGCGTGAGGTCTGGTTGTTACGTAGGTTATTAAAGACCTGATTTAAGTGTAGCTCTTCTAAAATAGCTTGGATGTTAAAAAATGTTTATTACTTCTCAACTCAATGTCCTGCATAAAATTATTAAAAATCAGCCTATCCCTGTATCTATATTGGCTCAGTTAGAGCAGACCTATGTTAATTTTGAAGCTACCTTATTAAGAGCGAAAGTACTCAGAGACTTTTCTAAATCTGAAACTGTATATTTAATCCAATCTCATATTGAGCCAAAGCAAAGTAGTGTGGCTTATCTATTTTCACCATTTATTTTTGCCAACTTAAACAAGGCTGCTATTTATACAACACCTGCGACTACGCCTGTGCTTTCTATTCTGAATAAATATTACCAAGCTGAGAAGAAAGTACTCTTTAAAGTAGATGACGTTTTAGAAAGTCTAAAAATTTATATACATTTGGAACTTGCAGAGCTTAATGAGGTTGAGTTTATTTATTTAAGCTTAATCAAGGCACTGTGCCGAAGTGATCTCTCTACCGTTTTTTTAATTACGAGTTTAGAGGTAGATGTCGAGCATTTAAAAACACTAGAGCAATTTTTAAAGGTCAAAATTTATTGGATTAAAACCACAAAAGATGATGACTTAAAAAATCTTAATGGCTTAGAAATGCGGAAATTATTATTCAAAAATAAAGATGAAACTTATGTCAAATTATGCACGAAATTTGCTCAAATGAACGCAGCGTTGGTTGGTTTATGCGATACCTTTACCGCTGGTCAAATGACACATTTAATTGACGACATGTTTTATTCAGAACATATTTTTGAAAAGTTATCCGTCTATTCAGAATATATACAAACACTTCTGCAAAGCCAGCAGAGCATTAGACAAAAAGAGCTATCTTAGGACTTGGGAGATGAGCTTTTTATCTTTGTGTTTGGGTACTTATATAAAGAATGAATACAGTTATAAAAAAATAATCGTTTTCATGTGAAATAAATATTTTATGGTAAAAGCAAAGCAATATTGGTTTTACTTACATGACAAATTTAAATTTTGAGCATCATCTCGGTTCACTAACGCATGCAGCACTCAGTCAGGCTTCAATCATTTCTCGCGTGTGGGGTGAAGGGCCTTCAGAACGTTATGATGAATTGGCAAAAAATTTCAGACCAACTTTTGCCCGTATTAAAGAAGGGGCTTTAATCCGTGAGCAACAGCATATTTTGCCCTATGAACAACTTCAGTGGCTCAAAGATATTGGTTTTACGCGCTTAAGACTTCCAAAAGCTCATGGTGGCTTTGATGCAACCATTCCTGAACTATTTGCATTGCTCATTGAACTTGCAGAAGCGGACTCAAACTTACCGCAAGCTTTGCGTGTGCATTTTGGTTTCACTGAAGATGTGTTGGTAAGTAAAGACAAAACGTTTCAACAGCGTTGGCTTAGCCGAATTGCAAATGGGGAAACAGTCGGTAGTGCATGGTCTGAAGGAGGGAAAGAGTCAATTGATCAGTTCGAAACACATTTGTATCGAGACAGTGACGGAAAAATTCGCGTTAAAGGTAAAAAATATTACACCACAGGGAGTCTATATGCCGATTGGGTTGACGTTGGTGTAACTGACTTAAAGGGTGAATCTGGCTCGGTCGTTGTGCGCCGTGAAGATGAAGGTGTCGAAATTGTTGATGATTGGAATGGTTTTGGCCAGCAACTCACCGCAAGTGGTACAGCATATTTCCATGACGTATTGGTCGATGAAGCTGAAATTTTACCTGACGATGACCGTTTTAAATATTCAGCGGCTTACTATCAACTGGTTCAACTGGCAATCATTACAGGTCTAGGACGTGCTGCAACCTATGATGTTTCTCAAGCTGTTGCTAAACGTACCCGAAACTACACGCATGCAAATGCTCAATTTGTAAAACAGGATCCGCAAATTTTACAAGTAGTAGGCCAAATCCGTGGTGCGGCTTACAGTGCAGGAGCGATTGTTGAAAAAGTAGCACAAAGCTTACAACGTGCTTACTTAGCTGCATTTCAAAATAATGAGCAGCTTGAAGAGGAGCAAAATGCACTTGCCGAACTTGAAAGTGCGCAGTCTCAAACGGTAATTACCGATCTAATTTTAAATGCTTCTACGATTTTATTTGACGCTTTAGGTGCTTCTGCAACGGACAAAGATTTAGGCCTAGATCGATACTGGCGTAACGTACGAACTTTAGCTTCACATAACCCGAGAGTATTTAAAAATCGAATTATTGGTGATTTTAGTGTAAACGGCACATTACCACCTTATCAATGGCGTATTGGTGAAGTAGCTAAACAATAATTGATAATCATAGATATTAAGCTGCTATTTTTAGTGGCTTAATATTATTTTGATTGTTTAAATTAAATTATAAAAATCTATAGAATAAAATCATATTTTGTTTGGGGTATATATTATAAAGAAAACATAAAAATTGCTTTAGTATAAAAATTAAATAAAATGCTGGCGAATATTTTATGACTAAGAAAATTAGTTTTAATGCTTTTGAAATGAATTGTATTGCTCACCAATCTCCTGGATTATGGCGACATCCTCAAGATCGATCTGTTGAATATAAAGATTTAGAATATTGGACAGATTTAGCACAAATTCTTGAGCGTGGTTTTTTTGACGGTATTTTTATTGCAGATGTACTCGGTATTTATGACGTTTATCATCAAAGTGCTGAATATGCCTTAACAGGTGCAGTACAAGTTCCGGTCAATGATCCGCTACAGATTGTGCCAGCGATGGCCGCAGTCACAAAGCACTTGGGTTTTGGTGTCACGACCTCTATTTCCTTTGAACATCCGTATCCTTTTGCTAGACGTATTAGCACGCTAGACCATTTAACCAAAGGGCGAGTTGGATGGAATATCGTGACGTCTTATTTAGAAAGTGGTTCGAAAAACTTGGGCCTAAAAACTCAGGTCAACCATGACAATCGTTATGATATTGCCGATGAATATTTAGAAGTCCTTTACAAACTTTGGGAAGGTTCTTGGGAAGAAGGTTCGGTAGTTCGTGACCGTGAAAGCGGTATCTTTGCTGACCATAAAAAAGTGCATCCAATTCAGCATGAAGGTAAATACTTTACTGTACCGGGCATCCATATTTGTGAGCCATCACCGCAGCGAACACCAGTACTCTACCAAGCAGGGGCATCTTCACGTGGGCAGAAGTTTGCCAGTCAAAATGCCGAGTGTGTATTTATTGCAGCGCCTTCTAAAATTGCCACTAAAAAAGTGGTGCAGGGCATTCGCCAGAAATTGGCTCAGGAAGGCCGCGATCCGTACTCTGTTAAAATTTATGCGCTTTTGTCGATTGTCACTGATGAAACCGATGCAAAAGCACAGGCTAAGTTTAAAGAATATCAAAGCTATGGAAGCTATGATGGTGCTTTAACCTTGCTGTCTGGCTGGTCGGGTGTTGATTTTTCACAATATCAACCCACTGACAAAGTTGAATATATTCAAACCAATGCCATTCAATCTTTATTAGATTCTTATGTAAATGCGGACCCAGAACGTGTTTGGACCATTGAAGAAATTGCAAACTGGAACAGCTTAGGTGGGAATGGACCTGTGTTAGTGGGTTCGGCAGAAACAGTTTCAGATGCTTTACAACAATGGGTTGAAGATACCGATATTGATGGTTTCAATCTTGCCTATATTTTGGCGCATCAAACCTTTGCCGATGTGGTTGAGTTTATTGTGCCAGAGTTGCAAAAACGTGGGGTATATCAAACCTCATATACACAAGGAACATTAAGAGAAAAACTATTTAGTGCTGGGCCATATTTGCCTGAAAATCACCGAGGTGCAAAATATCGTAATCTAAAAGAGTTAAAACTTGCTGAGGCGAGTTAATATTTTAGAAATTCTTTAAATAAATAGCTGGTTAAATACCAGCTTTTATTTTGTCTTTTTATATCGGTTTTACTGCTGAGTAAATAATGAAAAGATAATTCTATAATTTAGATTAAAACATCAGATTAATTTGTTTTTGTATTATGTGAATAATCATTATTTTGTTTCTGTTATTAAAATTCAGGAATTATTAAGTGAGCATACAAGAACTCGATCATAACCATCGTTATGAAATTAAATCTCCCGATGATGTTTCACAATTAATTTCCAAATTTGCAGGGAAGGGTAAATCGAATAAAGTTATTTGGTTGGCACTAATTGGCGTATTTATTGATGCCTATGATTTAACAACGCTCTCTTTTGGTATTGAGCAAGTCATCTCAGAGTTTTCTTTAAGCCCTGTGATGACCGGGGTGGTGGCTTCAGCAATTGTCTGCGGAACCATTGTTGGAAACCTGATTGGTGGTTGGCTGACAGATAAAATTGGCCGTTATCGGGTCTTTATGGCGGACATGGTGCTGTTTGTCATTGCTGCAATTGTCGCAGGCTTTGCACCTAATGTCTGGGTTTTGATTTTAGCCCGATTTATTATGGGAATTAGTGTCGGTATTGATTTACCCGTGGCAATGTCATACTTATCTGAGTTTTCCAAGTTTAACGGTAGTAGCAACAAGGCAGCGCGTTTAGCTGCATGGTGCCCAATGTGGTATGCCGCTTCTTCGGTCTGTTTTGGTCTAGTTCTGGCGCTTTATTTTCTTTTACCCCCTGAGCATAGCAATTGGCTATGGCGAGCATCTTTAATTTTCGGAGCAGTGCCAGCGTTACTCATTATTTTTATTCGCGGTAAATATTTAACTGAGTCACCCATTTGGCTTGCAAACCAAGGCGATTTAAAAGGGGCGGCTAAAGTTCTACAAGAATCCTATGCAATTCATGCAGTCGCTACAGTTGAAAAAGTAGAAAGAACTGCTGAAAAGAAAAAGCGCGAGGGGTTTGCGGTTTTATTTAATAAAACCTATTTGCAAAGAACTATTGTGGCAATTGTGATTCATATTTCGGTGGCATTTCAGTACACGACCATTGCCTTCTTTTTACCTTCTATTTTAACGCGATTCTTTCATACAGATGTCTTGACGACCATTACTACAACACTAGGGCTTAATTTATTGTTTGCATTTACGGGCGGAATATTAGGTGTATTTGTTGCTAGCAGATTTAAATCTCGTCATGTGTTGCTTACAGGCTTTTTACTCCAGTTTATAGCCCTCATTGCCTTAGCATTCATTGGTGAACCCGGTAATAGCTTTTTACTCTACACCGCAATTGGCATGCTAGGTTTGTGGCTTTTTGCCGAAGGCTTTGGGCCAGGTGCACAAATGATGGTTTATCCAACTATGGCTTATCCAGCTTCGATTCGTGGTGTTGGTGTTGGCTTTAATCGTGCAGTAACGGGCGTTGCTCAAGCAATTGCTTTGTTTGTTTTACCAATCTGGATGGCGGGATATAAAACCGATGTTTACCTGATTATTTCTATCTTTGCGTTTATTCCTTTAATTGTGATTGGTCTACTGATTAAGTTTGAGCCTACCGCCCAAGATGTCGATGTCATCGATGAAGATAAAACAGAGCTTCCTCTCAATAATTCACCAGTAATCGACTAGAGTAAAAGTAGATATCTAGATAAAAACAAAGGCCAACATCTGTTGGCCTTTGTTTTAAGAATTAGAAGTAATAAGCAAAAATTACAAACGCTTTTTTATTCCATTTATCATTGGTTCCACCAGCCGCAAGGCCTTCACTGTCTCCTAGATATGGGTCATGTTTACCCACCAGCAACTCGGCTTGTACTGTCAATTTTTGATAGTTAAAGGCAATGCCGGGAATAAAACGGGTAGAGTCTTTGAAACCATCGTGCTCTTTTCGATAAGAACTATAGTTTAAATACGGGCGAACAGAAGTAATTGGTCCAAACTGCTGAGGAAATAAATAGCTCAGTTCGGCTGAATAAATCTGACCTTTGGTTGCCGAATTAAATGAATAATCGAAACCGCCCAAAGTCAGATGATCTTTATATTCAGTGTCGGCATTATCAATGTCCTGATAACCAGCCAAAAGCTGTAAATTCCATTGATTATAATTGGTATTGCTAAAAACCGAATAGACTTGGCGATCTCCATCTTGCCCTGAACGCTTGTTTTCAATAGTGGAATACCATGCAGAAGCACCCAGTTGGGTAGAGAAATTCTCTTGTCCTAATACGTTCTTAAAGGTATGAGCACCGCGAACAACAATGGAGTTCTTTTCTTTAGTATTGGTACCTTGTGGTACAGAGTCATCCGCATTGACAGGATTGATACTAAATCGACTCGAGTCTTTGCTTTTACCTCTATAGGTGCCACCATCGGTAGGATAAAAGGCGAGTTGTGCTTCATTGGTTCCATCATTGAAATCATATTTCACCCCAAGGTTGTGTACATCTTCCCAACCAGCACTATTGGCAATGCCTAAATAATAAGTATTTCCCCAAAAGCGACCCAAGCCAAAAGGAACGGGGTTTAAGCCAGCAATAATTTTACTGTTGTCATTAATTTTATAACCCATCCATGCATCGGTGAGCCAATTGGCATCGCCTAAATGCCCGTAATATTCATAAACCCGATAATCTAAGTGGCCAATCCATTTCGGGGAGTTGTAATCTAGCCATAATACGGCGTCATTAAAGGAAAATTTACTGGTTGTGGGTTCAGAATCAAAGTCATAAACATATTTAGCCCGAACAGTACCACTTACTTTAAGTTCACCTTCTTCAGCATTGCCAAAGGTAAGCGCTGCATGACTTGAGAGGCTAAATGTAATTAAAGACGTTGTAATTAATGTTTTTTTCAAAATTTGAGAATGTTTAAACAAAAGAATTTTTCTCCTCTTAAAAATAAAAATTAAATTTGCGTCATGTATAAACCAGAAAAAGATTTGCCCAAATCTCAATATTTGCAGAAGATTTAAGATAAAAAGATAATAAAATCTGAACTTTATATAAAAGAATGAAAATTAATTAGATGCAAAACTCTGGATGCAATAAGCAAAAGTAAAAATGATCAAATATGAGAGGATAAAATACTTAGAGGGCATCTGTCAGGTTTTCCTAATCATATGATTTGTGAATATGGTTTTTAGTTATTGATATATAAGTATTTTAATTTTTATTTTAATCTGTAAGTTTACTTAGAATTTGCTTTTTACCAAAAGATAAAAACTTATAAGGAAAAGTTATTTATAAAAATTAGATAAGCAACTCATATTTTTTTATTTTTCATTATAAAGCCGGCTGCATACAATGGGCTTATATTATTGAAAGATCATGAAATTATGAGCACAAAGACCAAACCGTTGATTATCACGGCAATTGTGGTTGTAGCAATTGTTGCATTTATCGTATGGCAAAATAAGAAAGATAATAATACGGGTGCTTCAGTTCGTGACAACAAACCTGTCGTGATTGCTTATCAAACTGGGGTTGACCCAAGCAAAGTTGCACAGGCTAACGGAGATTATGAAAAACATAGTCAACGTACTATTCAATGGAAAAAATTTGATGCGGGTTCAGATGTTGTAAATGCACTTGCTTCAGGTGATGTGGTACTTGGCAATATTGGTTCAAGCCCACTTGCTGCCGCGGCAAGCCGTAATTTACCGATTGAAGTATTCTTAATTACTTCAAAACTTGGTGGGTCTGAAGCATTAGTGGTGAGTAATAAATCAGGCATTAAAACCCCTCAAGATTTAATTGGCAAAACCATTGCTGTACCTTTTGTTTCAACAACCCATTACAGCCTTTTGTCTGCACTTAAACATTGGAACATTCCAGAAGACAAAGTAAAAATTATCAACTTGCGTCCACCTGAAATTTCAGCTGCTTGGGAACGTGGTGATATTGATGCTGCCTATGTTTGGGAACCTGCTTTAAGTAAAGCCAAAGCATCTGGTACGGTTTTAACCGACTCGAAACAAGTGGGTGAATGGGGCGCTCCAACTTATGACTTATGGGTTGTACGTAAAGACTTTGCAGAGAAAAACCCTGATTTCTTAAAAGCTTTTGTTAAAACTACGCTTGAGCAGCTTGAAAAATATAATCAAGATCCAGCCGCTTACGTTAAAGATGCCGATAACGTGCAAAAAATTGCGCAGCTTACAGGTTCTAATCCAAAAGATATCCCACTTTTATTAAGTGGAAACATCTACCTTGACTACGCTCAGCAAAAACAAACGTTAGATGGTGAATTCGCGCAAAATATTTTTGATACAGCGAAGTTCTTAAAAGGTCAGGGTAAGGTCGATCAACTTAAAGCCGATTATAAAGGCAATGTGAATTCTTCATTTTTGCAGCCTTAAGGAGTTGTCATGAGTGTATTAGAAGCCAAACATATTCATCTGACTTTTCCTAAACAGCAAAAGCCAGTTTTACAAGACATTAATCTAACGATTGAAGAAGGTTCTTTAACCGTGATTTTAGGCGAGTCAGGTTGCGGCAAAACGACTTTGCTTAATATCTTGGCAGGCTTTCAAAAGCCGAGTTCAGGTGATGTGCTTGTAAATCATGAAGTGGTAACTGGACCAGATGTAACCCGCGCTGTGGTGTTTCAGGATCATGCACTCCTTCCTTGGTTGAATGTTGCAGATAATGTTGGCTTCGCTTTGCAGTTAAAAGGTTTAAAGCGCGCAGAGATCGAAACACAAGTAAACGCAATTTTAAAAATTGTAGGTTTAAGTCACGTTGAAAAAGCCAATATCTGGGAACTTTCCGGTGGTATGAAACAACGTGTTGGTATTGCTAGAGCTTTGATCAGTCATGCGCCGTTTATTTTATTAGATGAACCTTTTGCCGCATTAGATGCTTTTACACGTGAAAACATGCAGCAGTTAGTGCTCGATTTATGGATTCAACAAAATAAAAGTTTCTTTTTAATTACTCATGACATTGAAGAAGCATTATTGCTCAGCAATCAGTTAGTTCTGATGACAGCGCATCCAGGCAAAATTGTAGAAACTCTACATCTCGATTTTGCTAATCGATATCGTCAGGGCGAGTCTATTCGCTCAATTAAATCGGACCCTCAATTTATTCAGCTCAGAGAGCAGCTGTTTGAAAGTTTAAGAGCACAAAAACAAAGCGGTAAGGAGGCGTTAACCACATGAGTACTAAAGATAACGTCTATGAATATGACAAAGCAGGGCTAAAACTTAAGCCAGATGTGCAAACAGAAAATGCTTCATTTCTATCGTCATTTTTTGAGAAGCATCGCACTTTGGCAGTTAGCATAATTAGTGTGGGAAGTGTGGTTGCACTCTGGTTTCTCATTACTGCTTTGCATGTCGTACCTGAACTGTTTTTACCGAGTCCGCAGGCAGTCTGGCAAAAATTTATATCGGTCAGCCAAGAAGGCTTTATGAAGGCTACTTTGTGGCAACACTTGGCCGCTAGTATCTCGCGTGTGTTTTTGGCTTTGATTGCTGCCGTAGTGATTGGTGTACCACTGGGCTTATGGATGGGTCTGAACAAATGGGTTCGCGCTGTTCTAGATCCTTTGGTTGAATTATTACGTCCAATTCCGCCGTTAGCTTATTTACCCTTACTCGTGATTTGGTTCGGTATTGGCGAAACCACAAAAGTACTTTTGATTTTCTTCTCGATTTTGGCACCTGTCATTATTAGTAGCGCGCATGGTGTGTTAAGCCATCAGCTTAATCGTGAGCGTGCAGCATTGTCGCTAGGGGCAAGTCAGGCTCAAGTATTTTGGCATGTCATTTTACCAACAGCTTTACCTCATATTATTACCGGTATTCGTATTGGTCTCGGGGTGGGCTGGTCAACATTAGTTGCAGCAGAGTTGGTTGCAGCGGATCGTGGTATTGGTTTTATGGTGCAATCGGCAGCACAGTTCTTAATTACCGATACGGTGATTCTGGGCATTATTGTGATTGCGATTGTCGCAGTTAGTTTTGAGCTGTTTTTACGTTGGTTACAAAAACAGTTTTCTCCTTGGTATGGTCAGCAGTTGTAGTAAAGAAGATGAATACAGTAGTAGCAAACTTAAATATTGAAGTGATCAAGCCTACCATTGGCGCAATTATTCACGATATTGATTTGAATGCGTTAAATGAACAGACAACGCAACAAATCCAGCAGGCTTTGCTTGATCATCAGGTCATTTTTTTTCGAAAGCAACAATTAGCACCGCAAGCACAAGCAGACTTGGCACGCAGTTTTGGTAGCTTACATGTGCACCCGATTTATCCTTCAATTGAAGATGTACCTGAAGTGATGGTACTCGATAGCTGGAAACAAGATTTGCGTGACAATGAACTTTGGCACACAGATGTAACTTTTAGTAAAACCCCGCCTTTAGGTTGTGTGTTGCAAGCCATTAAAATTCCACCTGTAGGCGGAGATACATTATGGTCGAGCAACACAGCAGCTTTTAAAGGGCTTCCGCTTGAGTTACAGCAAAAACTACGTGGCTTAACTGCAACACACGATATTCGTAAGTCTTTTCCACTTGAACGTTTTGCCCATAACGAAGAAGAGCGTGAAAAGCTTTTGCAAACATTTAAGCGTAACCCACCAGTGGTTCACCCAGTGGTGCGTACCCATCCGGTTACAGGTGAGCCTTTGTTGTTTGTAAGTGAGGGCTTTACCACTCGCATTAATGAGTTACCTGAACAAGAAAGTGAGCAATTACTTGATTTCTTGTTTAAACATGCGACCCAAGAGCAATTTCATTTGCGTTGGAAGTGGCAAGATGGTGATATCGCGATTTGGGATAACCGTTGTACGCAACATAAAGCATTGTTTGATTATGGCGATGCTCATCGCATCATGCACCGTGCAACTATTAACGGTGATGTGCCATTTTATAAAAATGAACAACAGCCAGAGTTAGCCGAAGTTTAATTCTTTGGTTTTCAGCAGTTTCAATTCCAACGCAGCGTTTTGAGTTGGAATTGAAACAGTAATTTATTTCTAATGTGCTCCAAATCCTGACAGTATGCCTGTGTAACTCTTTACAGGAGGTGAGGCCCAATCACCAACTTTGCTGGTTTTTAAATTTAACTGAACTAACATTTCAGCTTGTTTAACTGCTGCTGCAACGCCGTCAATAACAATCACTCCCAATTCGTTTTGTAGTTTTAGGCATAAATCACTCATACCTGCACAGCCCAAAACAATCGCATCGCTTTTATCTTCTGTGAGTGCTTTTTTGCACTCATCTCGTATGGTTCGATAAGCATCTGAGTCAGGAAGCTCTAACTCTTCAACTGCAATGTCACAAGCTCGAACATTTTTGCAAAATGGTGTAGCCCCATAGCGATGAGCCAGATGCCAACTCATATTCACTGTGCGTTGTAAGGTTGTGACCACACTAAAACCATTACTGACATAACTTGCAGTTCGCATAGCTGCTTCGGCAATCCCAATCACAGGTGCTGAAGTCATTTCACGGGCAGCATAAAGCGTAGGGTCACCAAAACAGGCAATAACATAAGCATTTACACCTAGAAATTCACCTTGGCGAATTTCCTCTAGCACACCTACTGCACTTAGGGCTTCATCATAATAACTTTCAATTGTTGCAGGGCCCATTTGAGGACTCACTGCAATAATTTGAGTACCAGAACCTGCGACTATCTTTGCTGATGCAGCAATTTTGTCTGTCATGCTTTGAGTAGTATTGGGATTAATAATTTTAATTTTCATTGTACTTTTACCTTAGTCATTGCCGATTTAACATGGGCAAGCGGTTGGTTAAGAAATCGGTAAATGACAAAACCGAATCCCATACCGATAAACCATGTGAAATTAGCCAGCCCAGACAGTTGTGGTAAAAGTACGCAGAGAATAGGAATTAATGAAGCTGGAATTAAGGCATAAAAGGCAGAGTGGTTATAACCATTTTTGTACCAATACAAGCCTTTGTTATCTAATGTATATAAATCATCCACCACGATTTTTTGTTTTTTAACGAGATAAAAATCGGCGAGCAATAAGCCAAAAAGTGGACCGATAAATGCACCTAAAATATCAATGGTGTAATGGATCACTTGAGGATTATTAAACAAATTCCATGGGGTAATGAAAATCGATCCAACTGCTGCAATCATTCCACCCATGCGCCAGCTAATTTTGCTCGGTGAAACATTGGAAAAATCAAAGGCAGGTGAAACAAAGTTAGCGACAATATTAATCCCAATGGTGGCAATCATTAAGGTCAAACTACCTAAAATGACTACAAATGTGTTATCCAGTTTACCGACCATCTCGACAGGGTCTGTAATGAGCTTGCCGTACACTGGAAGCGTTGCAGCAATACAAACCACAGTAAGTAAAGAAAAGCCTAAGAAATTGATCGGTAGGCCAAGAAAGTTGCCCATTTTAATGGCATTAAAACTTTTACCATAACGAGAGAAGTCACCAAAATTCAGCATAGGCCCTGAAAAATATGAAACAACAAGCGCAATAGCACCAATCATGACTGGTACAACCGCAAAACCATCGTATTGAACACCGCTCAAGTTTAAATCAATATTTTGCCAGCCAGCTTTCCAGATCAGCCATACTGCCATCGCAAACATCACAACATAGACAGCTGGACCTGCCCAGTCAATAAATTTACGTATGCTGTCCATGCCAGACCAAAAAACAATCGCTTGTAGTAGCCAAAGCAGCATGAAGCCAACCCATCCTAAATAGGAAAGCCCAAGAAAGCCGTAAGTTGAAACATCAGCATAGGGTGACCATTCTGGAAAGAACTTTAAAATGACTAATAAGAATGCACTTGAGGCCAAATAGGTTTGAATGCCATACCACGCGACAGCGATAAGACCCCGAATAACAGCAGGAATATTTGCACCAAGCACACCGAAAGTGGCACGACAAATAACAGGATAGGGCGTGCCTGTTTGTTGGCTAGACTTGGCAATCAGATTTGTAAAAAACTGAACTATGGCAATGCCGATGAGTAAAGATAAAAGTACCTGCCAGCTGTTCAGCCCGAGTGCAAAAAGGCTCCCAGCCATGACATAACCGCCGACACTATGAACATCAGACATCCAGAAAGCAAAAATATTATAAGCGCCCCATGTTTGCTTTTTTAAAGGAGCTAAGTCTTGATTTGTCAGTTTTGCATCATAAGAAGGTTTAATTATTGCTTCGGTATTATTCATCTTGAACACTCACTTCCCTTATGTTGGGCTGGCACGTTCTTCAGCAGCTTGAAATTCTGGCTAAAAGAATGAAATTAAAATTGTGCACAATATGATATTTATATTGTGCACAATTTTAATTTAGCAAAAGTTATGCCAAATTTAAGAAGTAGCGCTTATGAGTTATTTAAACTGGTATGAATTTTGGATATGAAGAGACAAATTTTTAAAATGAGAAGTGCTTAATTTTTTATAAAAAGTAAGTAAAGTTAGGTGTATAAGTGGATATTTAGAAGTCTAATATTGAATTGTTTAGCTCAACATTAGTGTTTTGGAAATGAGAGTAATATTCCCAAAAAGTTAAGTTAAACTTACACTACAGTTATTAGATAAAGTTTTAAAAAGAGGAGGCGTTAATAAAAATGGAGAAATCAATGCCATCGAATGCACCAAAAAAAGTCTTAGAAATGAGCAATGATGAAATTGATGACCATATATATAACGCTATTGTAGATGCTATTTTAAATAGGCAACTTGCCCCTGGCGCACGTTTAGTTGAAGCACCTTTGTGTGAAGCATTCGGGGTAACGCGAGGAGTGTTAAGACGTGTTTTCGTGAAACTTGCCCATGATAAGGTTATCGAAATTCAGCCCAATCGTGGGGCACTCATCGCAAAGCATAGCGTTCATGAGACAAAAGAGGTCTTTGAAGCACGCAGCATGCTTGAAATCGCCACTGTAAAAAAGCTCGCTCAAAAGTCACATAACCTAGATTTTAGTGAGCTTCGAGGCTTAGTAGATCAAGAGTCTCATGAGCGTTTAGCTGGCAATTGGGCCGAGTGGATTAAGCTATCGGGGCAATTTCATTTAAAGCTGATTGAAGCAAATCAAAATACGATTATGACCAGTTATTTGCAGACGCTTATTGCAAGGACTTCATTATTAATTGGCTTATATGAAATTCCAAAACATAATAATTGTTCGGCAGATGAACACCGTGCAATTTTAGATGCGATTGAACAAGGCGATGAAAAACGAGCAACTCAATTGATGGAAGAGCATTTAGAACACTACGCGACGACATTTATTGAAGAAGACAGCACAGCGTCAGCAGAACAAAATTTATTAAATTTATTTAAAAATAAGAAGATTGAATCCATTTAAACTAACTAAAAAATAATGGGGCCAATTCTTCTGGAAAAGGCCCAGATTAGTTATTTTATGGGAACGATTTGACGTGTTAAAAAATCAATAAATAGTTTTACTTTCTTCGATAAAATCTTACGGTTTGGCCATGTAACATATAGGTGAAGCGGCTGACTGGTGTAGTCCTCCAAACATTTCTGTAATTTGCCTTCTTTATAGTAAGGCTCTGCAATAAACTCTGGAAGAAAAACAATACCGTGATCTTTCAAGCACATATCTAATAATAGTTCACCATTATTACAGGTCATCACAGGGAAGCAATTAAAGGACACTTCTTTTTGATCTTTTTGGAAGATCAACTTCTTATGTCGACTATCTTGATAGTAAATTAGAAACTTATGTTCTTTAAGTTCTTCTAATGAATCTGGCAATCCATGCTGATTAAAATACTCAGGTGTTGCATACAAATATCGTTGATAGGTATTTAATATTTTACTATTTGCCAAATTAGGAGGAGAGCCATCTACACGAATGGTTAAATCAAATTTATTATTATTCATGTCTAATAGCTGATCAGTCATGAATAAATCAATTTTGATGCTGGGATATTTCTCTATAAAGTCCGAAATGATATGTTGAAGAAAAATGTTGCTAAAAGACATTGGTGTATTGAGCTTGAGTTCGCCTTCAGGGTACTGCTGATTATAGCTAATTTCATATGCAGCCCATTCGAACTCACTTAAAATGACTTTGCTATGTTGATAAAACTTTTCCCCACAAGAGGTGAGGTTCATCTGTCTTGTTGTTCGAGTTAAAAGTGTGGTTCTGAGGTCATTTTCGAGGTAGCAAACACGTTTGGCAACTAAGTCGCGAGAAATATCGAGTGCTCTGGCTGCGCTACTAAAATTCCCATGTTCTACAACACTTACAAAAGTGGAAATACAGTCTAATCGATCCATGGATAAGCGAAAGGTAAAAAATATATATCAATGATTAAACTATAAAAATTAAAAAGCAATCATTGTTTTGATTGTATTCGTACAGAATACAGATTCGTGCTGATTTGCTGTCTATGCTTTTACATTTTTATCTGTTTTCATAATAACCAGTAAGCAATTTTAATGCATTACTCATAAGGAATAATGGAGTTTACCCATGAATAAATCACTTTTAGAACAACTATCACCAACCAATTGTCAGGTTATTTTTATTGATCATCAGCCACAAATGGCTTTTGGGGTACAGTCAATAGATCGCCAAGTATTAAAGAATAATACTGTAGGATTAGCAAAAGCAGCTAAAACATTCAATATTCCTGTCACCATTACAACGGTTGAAACTGAAAGCTTCTCTGGTCATACCTATCCAGAACTTTTAGATGTATTTCCAGATGCTCCATTACTAGAACGTACTTCAATGAATTCGTGGGATGACCAAAAAGTACGTGATTCGCTTGCAAAAAATAATCGTAAAAAAGTGATTGTTTCAGGTTTGTGGACTGAAGTGTGCAACAACACCTTTGCTTTTGGTGCGATGCTTGAAGGGGATTATGAGATTTATATGGTCGCGGATGCTTCAGGTGGTACATCGAAAGAGGCTCATGACTATGCCATGCAACGCATGATTCAAGCGGGTGTTGTTCCAGTAACTTGGCAACAAGTATTACTTGAATGGCAGCGTGATTGGGCACACCGTGATACGTATGATGCAGTTATGGCAATTGTACGTGAGCATTCTGGTGCTTACGGTATGGGTGTGGATTATGCTTATACGATGGTACATAAGGCACCTGAGCGTACAACATCAAAACATGAAGTACTTGCACCAGTTCCTGCAAAATAAAACAGTACTGATTTAGGTAAAGGCATGTCTAGTATTCAATATTTAAGTGATATTAATACAGATATGCCTTTATTTTTTAGAACGATAATTCACAAGAATGGAGTTCAGAATGACCGAAATAAACCTCATACTCATAAACGGTAAAATCACAACACTAGATCCTCAGAACCCTGAAGTACAAGCAATTGCGATTGCAGACGGTAAAGTATTACGCACGGGTACAAATGATGAGGTAATGAAACTCGCAACTCCAACAAGTAAAGTTGTAGATTTAAATGGCCGTCGCGTTATACCAGGTCTAAATGACAGTCATTTGCATATTATTCGTGGTGGCCTAAATTACAATATGGAACTGCGCTGGGAAGGTGTGCCATCTGTTGCCGATGCGTTACGCTTACTCAAAGAACAAGCAGACAATACGCCAGCCCCACAATGGGTTCGTGTCGTAGGCGGTTGGACGGAATTCCAGTTTGCCGAAAAGCGTTTACCGACTTTAGAAGAAATTAATAAAGCTGCACCAGATACTCCTGTATTCGTTTTACATCTATACGCTAGTGCCTTATTGAACCGAGCTGCACTTGATGTATTAGGCTTTAACAAAGATACACCGGACCCACCAGGTGGCAAGATTGTACGAAATGAAAAAGGTGAGCCAACAGGTCTCTTGCTTGCTACGCCATCGGCTATGATTTTGTATTCGACCTTAGGGAAAGCACCGAAATTGCCAGTTGAAGATCAAATCAATTCAACTCGACATTTCATGCGTGAATTGAACCGGTTGGGTATTACTTCAGCAATTGATGCGGGCGGTGGCGGTCAAAACTATCCTGAAGATTATGATGTGATTAAGCAATTACACGATCAAAATCAAATGACCGTACGTATTGCTTATAACCTATTTGCTCAGAAGGCAGGCCAAGAGCTTGATGATTATCGTCGCTGGACAGAAATGACATTTCCGGGTGATGGTGATGAGCTATTTAGAATGAATGGAGCAGGTGAGAACCTGACGTGGTCAGCGGGTGACTTTGAAGATTTCTATGAGCCACGTCCAGATTTACCAGAAAAAATGGAAGGCGAACTCGAAGCCATTGTAGAACACTTGGCTGAAAAGAAATGGCCATTCCGTATTCATGCAACTTATGATGAAAGTATTAATCGCTTACTGAATGTATTTGAAAAAGTAAATTCAAAACAGCCATTTGCGACACGATTTATTATTGACCATGCCGAAACTGTATCTGAGCGTAATATTGAACGTATTGGCGCGTTGGGTGGTGGTATTGCCATTCAACACCGTATGGCATATCAAGGTGAGATTTTCGTAAAACGCTACGGTGCTGAGGCTGCTCAGGCAACGCCACCCGTTAAGAAAATGTTAGAACTCGGTGTTCCTGTGGGTGCGGGAACAGATGCGACTCGTGTTGCATCCTATAACCCTTGGGTGTGTTTGTATTGGCTAAGTACTGGTAAAACAGTCGGTGGTTTACCACTCTATGATGAAAAAAATCTATTAGACCGTCAAACAGCACTTAAACTCTGGACTAAAGGTTCAGCTTGGTTCTCAGGTGAAAAAGATGTCAAAGGTTCACTAACAGCAGGGGAACTTGCCGACTTAGTTGTGTTGTCAGATGACTACTTCAAAGTTGAAGCAGAAGATATCCAGTGGATTGAGTCTGTACTCACTGTTTTAGGCGGCAAAGTGGTGTACGCAGGGGCAGAGTTTAAGCAAGACGATCCGCCGTTACCGCCAGCATCTCCAACATGGTCGCCGGTAAAACGCTTCGGTGGTCAGTGGCGTTTATCTGAAAACCGTAATGCTCCTTCCAATCAATCATTACAGTCACAAAGTGCATTGTGTGCATGTGCTAGCAGCTGTGGAATGCATGGACACAGCCACGCTTGGATGCTTGATGTTCCTGTAAATGATAAGCACAAAAAATCTTTCTGGGGCGCACTTGGGTGCTCGTGTTTTGCATTTTAAATAAAACAGTATGGGAACCTGCTGATTAAATGGCTTGATTCTCTAAGGTATGTACGATGAAAATGTACTTGTTATCTTTGGCTGTAGGGTTGCTTGTTGGTGTCTTATATTATGTTTTAAATGTTAAGTCACCAGCTCCCCCTCTTGTTGCATTAGTCGGTTTATTAGGCATGGTAATAGGAGAGCAACTGCTTCCTTTTATCAAATCCTATTTTTAATCCATTTCATTCAAAAAAGCTAAATGGTGCCATGCCATTTAGCTTTTTATATTAATAAATATCTTCAATTACTTTATACGGCGGCCTTGTTCATCAATGATTACTTCGCCATCTTCTTTTGCAAAATAGCTTAAGTTTTGTGTATATAAAATATCCAATACAATCTCAGAAGGGCGGCAAAGTCGCGTGCCTTTTGGTGTAACCACAAATGGGCGATTAATTAAAATTGGGTACTGAACCATAAAATCAATTAACTGTTCATCGGTCCAATGATCTTGTTCTATCTCTAAATCTTTATAGGGATCAACATTTTTACGAATTGCTTCACGTACAGTTAGGTTTGAATCCTTAATGAGTTGAATCAATTCATCTTTACTTGGTGGTGTTTGCAAATATTCAATAACGATAGGTTCAATTCCTGCATGACGAATAAGCGCCAATGTATTGCGTGAGGTTCCGCAAGCAGGGTTATGGTAAATCTTCACTAGCTCAGTCATGGTAAATTTATTGTCAAATTAAGATATTGCATTTATATATGGATATCCGTATATTTGCAATAACGAATATATTCTGTTGAAGATATGATCAACCAAGTCGATTTCTTTAAATGTCTATCTGACCAAACTCGGTTAAATATTCTTAAATTAGTTCTAAATAAACAAAATATTTGTGTTTGTGAGTTAACTGAACAGCTTGAGTTGAGCCAACCGAAAATCTCTAGACACTTAGCCTTATTAAGAACTCATGGCATTTTACTTGATGCACGACAGGGACAATGGGTGTATTACAGCGTCAATCCAGATTTACCCAATTGGGCTGTTGAAGTTTTGAAAACTATAGCAAACCAAGATGAAAATTTAGTGAATCAATCATCTTCACAGTTTTCTTCTATTTCTACCTATTGTGAGTAAGACCATGAAATTCTTATTTTTATGTACTGGAAACAGTTGCCGTAGCATTTTGTCAGAAGTTTTATTTAACAGTTGTGCACCAGAAGGCTGGAAAGCGTATAGCGCTGGGAGTAAACCATCAGGACAGGTACATCCATTAACGATTGAAACTCTTGAAAACTTTGGTCTTTCCACAGATGGACTATGGAGTAAAACGATTGATGACTGTGAACAATATCAACCAGATGTTGTTATTACAGTCTGTGACTCCGCTGCGCAAGAAGCATGCCCACTATATTTAGGTGGTGCAATCAAAGCACATTGGGGTTTAAGTGACCCATCTCACTTAGACTTGCCGAAAGAAGAAAAGCTTAAAGCATTCCAAGAGACTGTAGCTCATATTAATCGTCGTTTAGATGCTTTGTTTGCACTTGATGTTGCGAACTTAAACCGTTCACATTTGATTGCTGAGATTAATAAAATCTCTCATATTGAGTAAGAGAGCCGAGATGACTAAGCAAAAGCTTTCTTTTTTAGACCGTAACCTGACGCTATGGATTTTTATTGCCATGGCTTTAGGCTTAGCGATTGGAGTTTTCTTTCCTCAGGCATCTGTGTCTTTAAATGAATTAAGTGTAGATAACGTTAATATTCCGATCGCAATCGGCTTAATTTTGATGATGTATCCACCTTTAGCAAAGGTTGATTATGCTACGTTACCAGAAGTATTTAAAGATAAGAAAACCTTAACTTTATCGTTGGTACAGAACTGGATTATTGCTCCAGTTTTAATGTTCGTACTTGCGATAGTTTTCTTGCATAGTTATCCGGAATACATGACAGGCCTGATTTTGATTGGTTTGGCACGTTGTATTGCAATGGTTTTGGTGTGGAATGGTCTGGCTTGTGGTGATAACCAATACGTTGCAGCTTTGGTTGCCTTTAACAGTATTTTCCAAATTTTGTTCTTTAGTACCTACGCCTGGCTTTTCTTAACCTTCTTACCTCCGTATTTTGGTGTGGCAGGGCAAGTCATTGATGTGAATTTTTGGACTATCACACATGCGGTTTTGGTGTACTTAGGTATTCCATTCTTAATGGGGTTCTTGACGCGTTTGATTTTAGTCAAGTCGAAAGGGTTGGAATGGTATCAAACTAAATTTTTACCAAAAATCAGCCCAATTAGTTTAATTGCTTTACTTTTTACCATCGTGGCGATGTTTAGCCTAAAAGGTGGTGATGTAGTGAGCTTGCCTTTAGATGTATTGCGTATTGCTATTCCACTCACGATTTACTTTGTGGTGATGTTCTTTATTAGCTTCTTTATGAGTAAACGTATGGGGAATAACTATCCACGTACCACTGCTATTTCGTTTACTGCGGCTGGTAACAATTTTGAGTTAGCTTTAGCGGTTGCCATTGCAACATTTGGTTTGGCATCACCTGTGGCATTTACCACAGTGATAGGACCATTGGTTGAAGTACCCGTTTTAATTTCACTCGTTACCGTTTCTCTTTGGTTAAAGAAAAAGTATTTCTCAGATGAACAGTCTTGATAATGATTTATCAAATGTAGCATTAGATCTTCTAGATAAACCTACATTTGAGCAAGTGCAAGCGCAGCAGCTTAAGCATCCACCTCGCATTTTATTGCTATATGGTTCTAATCGCGAACGTTCTTATAGTCGTTTTGCTGTGCTGACTGCTGGGCAAATTCTTGAATACTTAGGTGCTGAAGTCAAAATCTTTCATCCTAAAGGTTTACCTTTACCTGAGGATGCAGAAACAGATCATCCGAAAGTTCAAGAATTACATGCGCTTTTGGCTTGGGCAGAAGGTATGGTGTGGTGTTCACCCGAACGTCATGGCGCGATGAGTTCAATTTTAAAAGCCCAGATTGACTGGATTCCTTTGGCAGCCGGAGCAATTCGTGCAACTCAAGGTAAAACCTTAGCAGTCATGCAAGTTAGTGGTGGTTCGCAGTCGTTTAATGCGGTCAATCAAATGCGTATTTTAGGCCGTTGGATGCGCATGATTACCATCCCAAATCAGTCTTCAGTTGCTAAAGCCTTTTTAGAGTTTGAAGAAGATGGCAGTATGAAACCATCCTCTTACTATGACCGAATCGTTGATGTTATGGAGGAGTTGTATAAGTTCACTTTATTAACACGTGGGCAAAAACAATACCTGACAGATCGCTACTCTGAGCGTAAAGAGTCGGCAGAAGAGCTGGCAAAACGAGTAAATCAAAAATAAACAGTTTTATAAAAAAGTGCTCCACTCGGGGCACTTTTTATTGTTTAGCTTTTACATTCAGGCCATTGTGGGCAAAAGTTTTTGCAATAGTTCAATAAAGTTTGAAACTTTGGCTGAACTCTCATTTTCTCGTGTAATCAGGTAAATAGGCGCGTTTAGTTTTATTGAATCATCAAACTCGCGATATACAATTTCATGTTCCCAAAAATTATGCATTGAGGCCGGCACAATCGTTATACCAATTCCAGCAGCGACTAAATTTAATGTAGCGGTAGGTCGAGGCGCTTCTTGAATAATGCGTGGACTAAAACCTGCTTGGTAGCAACTATATAAAATATTGTCATATAAACCTTGTCCTGAAGAACGACGGTATAAAACAAAATTTTCATTTGATAAGTCATTTGAACTAATTTTTTCTTTTTGTGTAAGTGAATGGCCTATAGGCAATGCCACCATCATTGGCTCATCTAATATATGGTGATGTTTTAACCCAATATCACGGCTGATTGGTGCTCTTAAAAAAGCGATATCAAGTTTCTCTGAGATTAGTCGATCTAATTGTTTTTGGCTGCCTGCTTCTTCAAGTTTGGTTTGTACTTTTGGATATATTTCTCGATATGACCGCAATACGAGTGAAATAAGCGGGTGTAAACCTGCGGAACTTGTAAAACCAATATTGAGTTGTCCAGTTTTACCTTGGCTAACATCTTGGACTAATTTTGGAATATGTCTGGCATGTTCTAATAAAAGTTGTGCTTCTTTAAATAAGGCTAAACCAGCCTCAGTTGGTTCAATTCCTCGAGGCTGGCGAATAAGTAATTGTGTACCAAGTTCTTCTTCGAGTTTTTTAAGTAAACGCGTTAGAGGCGGTTGTTGAATAAACAATCGGTTTGCGGCATGCGTAATATTCCTTTCTTCAATTACCACAACAAAGGCATGGAGCTTATGTAAATCGAGCATAGGAATACCTTTATGGTATGGTTAATGAAAATAAAAGCATTTGTAGATATATCACAAAAGTATCATTCTATCTTGGTCAGATAAAGTGAAAAGTAACGAAAATGAACCATGTTGAGATTGCTGTGCAGAAGGAGAGTGTCCCGACCTGCACAGAGTTATTTTTAGGTTTTTTAACATTAGGTTTAATTGGATTCGGTGGCGTACTGCCTTTAGCCCGTAAAGTTATTGTAGAGCAGAGACAGTGGTTAAGCCCTGAAAAATTCACTGAGTTACTTGGTCTGTGTCAATTTTTACCGGGCGGTAATATTATTAATTTATCGGTTGCGATTGGCATGGAGTTTCGCGGTGTTCGTGGGGCAGTGAGCTCACTCATTGGTCTGATCCTTGCACCTACGATAATTGTTGTACTTTTACATTATGTCTATGAGCAGTTCCAAGATAATTTAATGGTTAAGCATCTTTTCGAAGGTTTAGCGGCGGCGGCAGCTGGACTTCTGGTTGCAACAGGTTTGAAAATGCTTAAGCCATTATTACGTAATCCATTAGCGATTTGCGTAGTTCTCGCTGCAATTATCAGTATTGCTTTTCTGAAAGTTCCATTACTTGTGACCATGCTGATTTTGTTGGCATTCTATTCAGCTATTATTTGGAGACGTGTGTAATGGGTGCAGTTCTACTTACTTTAGCGATCATTTTTACTCAATTGTCTCTTATTGCATTTGGTGGCGGGAATACAATTTTGCCTGAGATGCAACGCCAAGTAGTTGATATTCATCACTGGATGACGGCACAAGAATTCAGTGCATTGTTCGCCATGGCTCAAGCTGCCCCTGGTCCGAACATGATGATTGTACCTTTGGTGGGATGGCATGTAGCAGGGTTGTCAGGTCTAGTTGTGACTTCTACCGCTAAATTTTTACCTTCATCTCTTATTACTGTATTTGTGATGAGAGGCTGGTCAAAATTTAAAGATAAGAAATGGCGCCGTGTTTTACAGCTTGCTTTACAACCTGTCACTGTGGGAACTGTACTTGCCAGTGCGTGGATTATTTCTGAGGCAGCTGCCATAAATACTTTACTCATTATTATGGTAGTCATTGCAACTTTATTATCTTTAATTAAAAAGGTTCATCCTTTACATGTCTTGATTGCTGGGGCTGTATTTGGTGTGGTCTTACTCTAGTTTAACCAGTTTGCCGACCTGCGCTGGATGAGTTCAGGTTGGCTTTTTTTGATTTGAAGTAAATAATAATTAAATCTAAAAAACCGATTAAATATATAAAAACATACTGTTTTACCTATTTTATGTTTTCACGTACTATGCATCTATTGAAAGAATTTGGATGCATTGGAGTAAAAACAGATGTTAGATCAAAACATTAAAACTCAATTAAAAACTTACTTAGAACGTTTAGAAAGTCCAATCGAATTAGTTGCTGCTTTAGATGAATCAGATAAATCAGCTCAAATTAAAGAGTTGGTGAGTGAAATCGCTGAGCTTTCTGACAAAGTGACTTCCCGTTTTGACGGTAACAATACACGTCGTCCAAGCTTTGGTGTGGCTAAAGCAGGTGAACAACCTCGTGTATTCTTCGCAGGCTTACCTATGGGTCATGAGTTTACGTCTTTGATCTTGGCACTGTTGCAGGTGTCTGGCTATGCACCTAAAGTGTCGGATGATGTGCTTAACCAGATTAAAGGTTTAAACCTCAAAGCAAACTTTGATGTATTTGTATCACTTAGCTGTCATAACTGTCCGGACGTGGTACAGGCGCTTAACCTGATTGCCATTTACAACCCGAACACCACGGCAACCATGATTGACGGTTCATTCTTCCAAGATGAAGTAGAACAACGCAAAATCATGGCTGTACCGATGGTATTTCAGGACAACGAGCACATTGGACAAGGTCGTATGACCCTTGAAGAGATTGTGGCAAAACTTGATACCAACTCTGCTGAAAAAGACGCAGCAGCACTGAATGCCAAAGATGCTTTTGATGTATTGGTGATTGGTGGTGGTCCTGCGGGTGCAACAGCTGCGATCTATGCTGCACGTAAAGGCATTAACACAGGTATCGTCGCTGAACGCTTTGGTGGTCAGGTCATGGATACCATGGACATTGAAAACTTCACATCTGTGCAAAAAACGCAAGGTCCTAAGTTTGCTGCCGAGATGGAAGCCCATGTTCGTGAATATGATGTTGATATTATGAACCTGCAACGTGTTAGTAAAATCACAGGTGCCAACCAGACTGAAAATGGCTTGGTTGCGGTTGAACTTGAAAACGGTGCAAAACTTGAATCGAAAACTGTGATCCTTTCTACAGGTGCACGTTGGAGAGAGATGAATGTACCGGGTGAGCAAGAATACCGTACCCGTGGTGTTGCGTACTGCCCACACTGTGATGGCCCCTTATTCAAAGGCAAACGTGTTGCCGTGATTGGTGGTGGTAACTCAGGTGTTGAAGCAGCAATTGACCTTGCAGGGATTGTTGAGCATGTCACTCTGGTTGAGTTTGATACTAAACTTCGTGCAGACCAAGTGTTGCAAAACAAATTGCATAGCTTGCCAAACACAACGGTGATTATGAATGCCTTAAGTACAGAAGTGTTAGGTGATGGTTCACAAGTGACTGGTCTTAAATATAAAGACCGTGCGACTGATGAAGAGCATGTAGTCGAGCTTGCAGGGATCTTTGTACAGATTGGTTTATTGCCAAACACTGACTTCTTGAAAGACAGTGAAGTTGAGTTAACCAACCGTGGTGAAATCATTGTCAATGACCGCAACGAAACCAATGTGCAAGGTGTATTTGCAGCGGGTGACTGTACCACTGTACCTTACAAGCAAATCATTATTGCTACAGGTGAAGGCGCTAAAGCATCGCTCTCTGCATTTGATTACATCATACGTTCTGGGCAGTAAAATTTAAGTCCAAAACGAAAGAGCCAAAGGATAACCTTTGGCTCTTTTTCTTTTTATGGTTTATATAAACCGTGTTCGACTAAATGCTCTCGTAAAATACGGCGTAACTCTAATACAGCTTGTGGTGTCAGTTGAATTGAATGGCCACCTGGAAGAACTTTCTCAGACTTTGCTCCATCTAAGTGAGCACTTTTGTACGGAACGATGCCATCGGTAATCACATTTGGATCATCACTCTTGGTAATATTTCCCATTATTGAATGGAAAACTAATCCTTGGTGTGGGTTAATATTTTTAGTTAACTCCATAAATTTAGATTGATGACTTAGATCGCTCGGTCCATTTTGAATCAAACCATTATCAATATTACTCAAGAAATCTTTAACATCTAAATTTTCAGTTGTCAGTGAAGTCGCTACAGCCGACAAAAATGCACCGGGTAAACGAATAATTTTACGTGCTGCCAAGGTAAACCAACGATCCGCATAATCTGTACCGCGATGAGGAGACGCCAAGAAAATTGCACGATCAAAATTATTGATTGAATGCATTTGCAATCGTTCAGTAACCATTGGATGTTTTTTAAAGCGGTTTTGCTGACGAATCGTCATCAACTCTAAGGCAGGTTTAGTAATATCTCCATCACTGACCAGTAAACGGCTGATAATACCTCCCATACTATGTCCAACAAGGACCGCATCATGCGCGGCAGGGTCACTTGGGTTTAATGAACCAAAAGCTTGTTTCAAGAGTGCATAAATCTGAAAACGACTTTCCAAAATTGGCATGTTGGTCGAATAGAAAACTTGCCAAACTTGGTAATTGTCTCTTAAAACCGTATCGCCCATAACATCATTGGTCAGCGCAATCCATGCCTCGGGGCTACTTGCCAAGCCATGCACCAACACAATAATTTTTTTGTTTGGATTATATGGTTCAAGCATATAGAGATGCGGCATAGTTAAATGCTGATCGCGGTCAATCAGAGTTAAATAAGCTGCAACCCCTAAATTGTTTTCGGCTAACCATAAGCCATAAGGTGCTGAAAAGTTAGCTGCTAGAGGATATTGTTTGCCTGCTACATTAATATTATCTGTTCGATATGGGTCATAAACTCGAATCACGAATTCTGGATTATTAATAATTTCTTCGACAGTGGTCGCGTGTTTGGGTTCAGCTACAATAGTCGCAGCTAAGTAGCGTGCGTTATGAATATTTGGATTAACACCATTTTTATAATTATATTTAAGTGGGTCTAGGATATATTCATTAATATCTTCATTTCCTGAACTCGGAAAAACAGCCACAAATTCGGAGCCAAAACCATCGCGGCGGTTAATGGTTCTTAAGCCAGAAAAATTCAGGTTATAACTTGAAATTAATTTTTCTAGTTTTTGACCCGTTAATTGTTTATGAAATTCAAAATCGATTGAATAAATACTCTTACCAATATGAATTTGTGGTTCAACAACATTTTTCTTTGGGTGTCTTAAGTCATAAACACCGACCATTTTGGCGATTGCTTGATTATAGAAATCGCGAATTTGAACTTGTCTATTATCAAAAATACGGTCATTAGGCTTACGTTTTGTGGAAAATAGATAGGCATAGCTATAGCGAATACTTTTATCTAATAGGCTCAATTGCTGGTCTAAGCAATCATCATATCTATTCAGAATATTCTTTTGTTCTTCTTCAGATTTATGTTTAGTAAATCTACTTACTTTACAGTCAGATGTATCTGACAAAGCCATTGCTTTTGCTAGATACATTTCGCTTGCTGCTGATAAGAACTGTTCATCTAAAATTTGAGGAAGGTTTTTGAGTTGATTTACACAGGTTTCAGGGGTATCTGTACAAATTTTAGCTTCTTGACCAGACATTGATAAAACATTCAGACTCGCTTCGCTGAGTTTATCTTGGGTAAGAATACTATTACGTTCATTTGCAATCGTTACATTCAAAGCTTGCTGTTTAACATTTACGACCTGACAACCACTCAGAATTGAACCGAGTAGTATGACCGTCAACAGTGTTTTGCTTCTTTTTATTGAAAACATTATGGTCAAAATATAGTGGCTCAATGGTAGGTAGATCATACAAATTTTAAAATATTTTTCAAATGATCAAATATAAAAAAGGGCTGTCAAAACAGCCCTTTTTTATAGAATTAAGCTTATTTTTTAGGTGCAGCAGGAGTAGTTGCTGACATTGCTGGGTTAGTTAAAACTTGCCATACGTTCCAACGACCTTGTTTTTCAATTTCTTGAATTAAACGGTCAGCAATTTCCGCTTCGTCTGGATATTTAACTTTATAGTTCTTTAACGTCTGAATCGCGTTTTTCTTTTGCTCCATTGCAATATAGTTATTTGCAGCAGCTAAATATGCTTCTTGAACATTACCTTTAATGGCTTTGTCTAAGTATGGAATCGCTTCACGTTGACCGCCACCTTCAGATAAACCAAAACCGAACCAGAAATTTGTCTCCGCATCATCTGGACTAATTTTTAAAAGTCTTTGAGCATATTCTAAAGATTTAGTGGTATGAACAGTACCTAAATCAAGGTTACGTGCAAGAACACTTGCTTTAAAAGCACGAATTAAAATATCAAATGATGCATTTGGATTTGCAGCAAGTGTATCAAGTTGTTGTGTTACTTCTTTAAGTTTACTTTCAAAGCCTTTACGTTCTTGACGGTCAGTAAAGCGAGGTGGGTAATGACGTGCTTTACCTTCCACTAATTGTAAGAAGTCATCAATAGTAGTCACGTCAATTTCATTTTCACCGGCTAAAACAGCGTATTTCATTGAACGCTGTGAATTATTGACAGTCGGAACGATCAGTTTATTGACGTCGAGAGTAAGCTGTTTGGTCGGATCATCTTGACGATTAACGACCATTTTGGTCACAGGCTGTGCAGCAGCGTCTTTTAATGCAACTTCAAATGCCGGTGGCTGATCATAGTTAAAAGGGTTTAGCGCATAAAAAGGAGGAGTAAGCTCTGGTTCCTTGAAAACAAAAGGCTCAATTTTTTGTTCTTTTACGGGTGCCATTGTACAAGCGGTTAAACTTGAGGTCGCAAGGATTATATATGCCAAAGGCTTAAAATTCATAGGATCTTCCGTTCATTTTAGTAAAGTCAGATTTGGTACAGGTAAGTCTAGGAAAAGCTAAACAGACATGCAAGGGTAAGCGTGTTACATTATGAATCAAGAATATTACGTTTTTGATGTCTTATCTTGCGCACCGCATTCACGACGAACTTCTTCAATAATTTTCAGTTCTTCATCACTAAAAGGCTGTTCATCCTGACTTTCTTTTTTGAAGCTCGGGTCTAGCTCTGATAAACGTTGGCATAAATTATTCATACGCGTTTCATTATGCTGAATACGATCAAGTAAAACGCGCATACCCTCTAAAATAGGGTCAGACTGATCAGCAGTTGTCGCATATGGAGCGAAACCAATACTTTGCGCATAATCACGGCGACGTTCTTCATCTTTATTCTTGTCAGGTGCATCTTTATAAATATAGCGAGCAGGGTTCCCTACAGCGGTCACGCCAGCAGGAACAGCTTTAGTTACCACAGCATTTGAACCGACTTTAGCACCTTTGCCTATGGTAAATGGACCTAAAATTTTTGCACCAGCACCAACAACAACGCCATCTTCTAAAGTTGGGTGGCGTTTACCTTTATTCCATGTTGTTCCACCTAGGGTAACACCATGATAAAGCGTAACATCATCGCCAATTTCAGCCGTTTCACCAATCACAACACCCATACCGTGATCAATAAAAAAACGTTTACCGATTTTAGCGCCAGGATGAATTTCAATTCCTGTTGCAAAACGACTAAATGAAGAAAGAAGGCGAGCAGCACCTTTACAATCTTTTTGCCATAACTCATGTGCGACACGATGCATCATAATCGCATGAATGCCAGGGTAGGTCGTGAGAACTTCGAGAGTATTGCGGGCAGCAGGATCTCGCGCAAATACAGCCTTTATATCTTCTTTCAGCTGTTTAAGCATTGGGTTGATCCTCCTTGTCAGATAATGCTTTTTTCCATTTACCACTGGTTAGGGCTTGTACACGACTAAAAATACCGCGAAGTAAATGATATTCCATACGATCTAATTGTATACGACCAAATAAACGACGCAAGCGTAAAGGTAACAAACGTGGATTATCTGGATCTAAAAATTCAATTTCGGTTAGCATTTTCTCTAGATGAGGATAAAACTCTTCCATTTGTTGTTGAGTCACCAATGGCTCATCCCATTGCATGCTTTGACCTTGCACTAATGGCATTTCTTCTGCATCTTGATCCAAGTTTTGTTGCTCTAGAGCAGACATGCGAAGCTCGTAACATACAACTTGAATCGCTTGCGCAACATTTAATACCCCATAGTCTGGATTGACAGGAATTGTTAAATGATAATTTGCCAGTGCTAATTCTTCGTTAGTTAAACCACGATCTTCACGGCCAAAAACAATCGCAATTTGTTGCCCTTGAGTAGTGGCCTTAATAGCTTCTTTGGCAGCTGGTCTTACGTCAAGTAAAGGCCAAGGAATAGTACGGCTGCGTGCACTTGTTCCAAATACTAAATGGCAATCTTTAATAGCATCTTCTAAGGTATCGACAATCTCAAGATGTTCAAATAAATCCTGGGCGCCAGCAGCAAGCGCTTGTATGTCTGGGTGAGGATATGTTTTAGGTGCAACAAGAACTAATTTAATTAGCCCCATTGTTTTCATGGCACGTAAAGCACTGCCAATATTGGCAGGCAAAGTAGTGTTTACCATGACAATACGCACTTGTGCTAATTGTTTTGACACAGTGTTGTGATCAAACGAACTCATAAGATTTCCAGAAATTACGAATATTGAGAAACTTCGCTTTGGTATAAATCCAATGCATCGTCCATAGTCATGTCCGCGGGAGGGGAAGCAACGGTTTGCGGACGAGCAGGTTCTGCTGCTTTAGCTGCTTTCGACTTTACTTGATATTCAATATAAATATTATCTTTACCAAAATAATCTCTGAGTTTAGCAAGTAATTCATCGAGAGGAGCAACTTTCCATTGCGGACCAAGTTGAAGCTCGGCTTGAGCATAAGGTTGATCAATCTGTAGCTGTAGAGTGATATGTTGATGCATATCTACATTGCAAAATGGCAAGATGATATTTTGTAAATCTTTTGCCAAAGTGGCTTGCATAAACTCTTCTGTTAATTTGATCTGAATGCTATTAGCACGTTTTTGTCGTATTTCATTTAAAGTAAAAGCCTTGGTTAAACGGCCCATTGGACGTTCAAAGCCTTCTCTTTCATAAATTTCGCCTTCAAAGACGACAACACGCTCAACTTGGATAATATCTTTAAAACGTTGGAAACGCTCATGGTTGCAACTTACTTCAATACGAGCTGTACCATCATCTAGTACAATAACTACCCGATTTGGGAAGTTTGCGACGTCAATGACTAAACCTGCATAGACTGTTGTAACACCACGACGTGTAGCCGTAATTTCATTAAGTTTTACAGGAATAAAAGCTTTAAGCTCTTGGCGGTAAACATCAATTGGGTGACCAGTGAGATATAGACCAAGCGTGTCTTTTTCGCCTTTTAGACGAACTTCATCACTCCACGGTTTAACGGGTTTAGCTGGCTTACGCTGAACTTCTTCAACCTCACCAAATAAATCCATAATACCGCTTTCACGATTGCTGCGCGCTTGTTCGGCAGCTTGAACCGCCTCAGGCAATTGTGCCATTAGGCTTGCACGTTCAATTCCCAAGCAATCGAGTGCACCTGCACGAATCAACGCTTCAAGAGTACGCTTATTGATTTTCTTCAAATCAATACGATGGCAAAAATCGAATAGATCTGTATAAGGACCAAATTGTCGACGAGAGTCAATAACTGACTGCATAGCTTGTTCGCCGACACCTTTAATTGCACCTAAACCATACACAATAGTTTTATCATCGCTCGCATGAAAATGATAAGTCGACATATTGACTGATGGTGGTAAAACTTCTAGGCCATTATTTCGGCAGTCATCAATTAAAAATACAACACTGTCGGTGTTCTGCATTTCCGATGACATTACCGCTGCCATAAACTCAGCAGGATAATGTGCTTTTAACCATGCAGTATGGTAAGCAACTAGGGCATAAGCGGCAGCGTGAGATTTGTTGAAACCATAGCCAGCGAACTTTTCCATATAGTCAAAGATATGGTTGGCTGTACTTTCATCAATCCCTTTTTCTGCAGCACCTGCCAAGAAAATTTGGCGCTGCTTAACCATCTCCTCAGGTTTCTTTTTACCCATTGCACGACGTAGTAAGTCCGCGCCACCGAGCGTATAACCCGCACAGATCTGTGCAGTCTGCATCACCTGTTCTTGGTAAACCATAATCCCGTAAGTTGGCTCTAATACACCTTCAAGAAGTGGGTGAAGATATTCAAAATCTCCACCATGCATACGGTGAATAAAGTCAGGAATAAGATCCATTGGACCAGGACGGTACAATGATACGAACGCAATAATCTCTTCAAATTTACTTGGACGTGCTTCTTTAAGCATTCGTTTCATGCCGACGGATTCAAACTGGAATACCGCGGTTGTATTTGCATCGGCAAAGACTGAATATGCTTTAGCATCATCAAGTGGAACATGCGAAATAATGAGCGGATCATTACTATCGCGATTTTTATTAATATTTTGAATTGCGTCTTCAATAACGGTTAAGTTACGTAAACCCAAGAAGTCGAATTTGACGAGACCAGCTGCTTCTACATCGTCTTTATCATATTGAGCAACACGGCTTGTTCCATCTTCATCACAAAGTACAGCCGAGAAATCGGTAATCTTACCTGGTGCAATAACGACACCACCGGCATGTTTACCAGTATTTCGAGTGATGCCTTCTAGTTTTAAAGCCATTTCCCAGATTTCACTCGCATCATCATTATCTGGGTTTGATGGATTGGTAACGATATCTTTAAGCTGAGGTTCCATCTCGATAGCAGTGGCTAAGTCCACACCGAGCGGTTTAGTCGGTACCATTTTTGAGATACGGTCAGCTAAACCGTAAGACTTACCCAATACACGGGCAACGTCACGAATTGCACCTTTTGCCGCCATCGTACCGAAAGTTGCAATTTGCGACACGGCTTCACGTCCATAGGTACGGGAAACATAATCAATAACGCGGTCACGTCCGGCAATACAGAAGTCGACGTCAAAGTCGGGCATCGAAACACGTTCTGGGTTTAAGAAACGTTCGAAAAGTAGATCGTAACGAAGAGGATCAAGATCAGTAATTTTTAAGCTATATGCAACGAGCGAACCCGCACCTGAACCACGGCCTGGTCCGACAGGAACGCCATTATTTTTTGCCCACTGGATGAAGTCCATGACGATAAGGAAGTAACCCGGGAATCCCATTTTGAGGATAATGCCGACTTCGTAATCAATTCGTTCATCGTAAGGTTTACGAATCTCTGGCCAGTCTTCGCCACGTTTTTCGACAGGGTAGAGATAATCTAAACGTTCTTCTAGACCTACTTTTGACAAATGCTCAAAGTAAGTGTCAATGGTAAAGCCATCTGGAATTGGATAGTCAGGTAAAAAGTAGGTGCCTAGTTGTAGGCTAACATTACAGCGTTTTGCTATATTGTAGGTGTTTTCGATAGCACTTGGGATATCTGAAAACAACTCGATCATTTCATCGGAGGTTTTAAAATGTTGCTCAGGACTATATAAGCGTGGACGACGATCATCTGCTAATACATAGCCATCAGCAATACAAACACGGGCTTCGTGTGCTTCAAAATCTTCTTTTTCTACAAAGTGCACATCATTATGCGCAACTACCCCGACATTATATTGGGCAGCAAGTTTAGCGGCTTCTTGAATAAAGTCTTCTTCACCGGGACGATCGGTACGTGTTAAAGCTAGATAAACACGGTTACCAAATTTTTCGATCCATGCTTCTAAAAGGGGAGCCGCTTTTTGAGGGTTAGATGAGCAAAGCATCTGACCTACATCACTATGCTGGCCAAGTAAAACGATAATATCTTGATGTTGTTCAAGTACCCATTCTTTTTTTACACATGGAATACTAAGTTGTTGACCTTCAATAAAACCGCGTGAAACGATTTCAGTTAGACTTTTCCAGCCTACATTACTCATTGCAAGTAAAGTTGCACGATGTTGAGCATCGTCAAGGCGAATTGTGCTACCTAAAAGCGGCTTAATCCCTTTTTTTAAACAAGAATTATAAAATTTTACTGCTGCATGAAGGTTTGATAGATCGGTTAATGCCAGCGCAGGCATTTGGTCTTTAACCGCAGCGTTGACCAAGTCAGGTATGCGAACTATCGACTCTGTAATCGAAAATTCTGTATAAATACCGAGATGAACAAACTGCATAAACCAATCCTTAATACGACTGCAGCATAGTTTAGCACGCAAAGTTAAAACGAAATGCTTAATATTTTGGCAAACTGTTAAGGATTTTATTATTTAAGAAGAATGATTTGAATATCTATTGTACAGATTGAATATAAAAGAGCTTATTTTTAAGAAATAGGACCAACCCAAACTTTATGTTTGGGCTGGTTGAAAAACTTAGTACTGCCAGAACATGCGCTGAATTTCTTTCGTGTCATTAGTCTTAGTAAGAGCTAAAGCTGCAAGAAGACGCGCTTTTTGAGGGTTTAAATCATGTGCTGCTACCCAACCATATTTAGAGTCAGGTTGTTCTGCATCACGTAATACGAAACCTTGTGCGACACGTGATGAACGGATAATTTGAATACCGTTTTTGTCGTGAAGATTTTGTAAGGTTGGTACGATATATTTTGGTACAGAACCGTTACCAGTACCTGCATTAATGATCGCTTTAGCACCAGCTTTTGCATACGCTTCATATGCATCTGGAAGCATAGAGTCCGAACCATAAACGATCTGTACAGTTGGAAGTGCATCGCCTTTAATATTTTCAATATTAAACTCTGAAGCATTTGTATGACGTTTTACAGATTGTCTGAACCAATAAGGCTTGCCTTCAACCAATGTACCTAAAGCGCCCCATTGGCTAACAAAAGCATTTGTATGAATGTTAATGCCTTTAGTTACATCACGCCCAGCAAAAATAGAGTCGTTCATGAGAACCATAACGCCTTTATTTTTCGCATCATCAGAAGCTGCTAAAGCAACTGCACTATAAAGGTTAAGTGGGCCATCAGCTGAAAGAGCAGTTGAAGGACGCATTGAGCCAACAAGTACAATCGGTTTATCAGTATGGACAACCAAATTTAAGAAAAATGCTGTTTCTTCTAAAGTATCTGTACCGTGTGTAATTACGACACCATTAACAGATGGCTTTTTAACAAGCTCATTCACTTGACGAGCAATTTCTAATAATTCCTTGTCAGTAATACTCTCAGAAGCGATTTGTAATGCTTGAATACCAGTTACATTTGCCAAATCTTTGATTTGTGGAACTGCGTTAATTAGCGTATCAACAGGAACTTTTGCAGCAGTATAAGTTGCACTATTTGCCGAGCTTGCGCCAGCACCAGCGATAGTACCGCCAGTCGCAACTACAACAACATTATTTTTTGCATAAAGTGGGAGAGAGCAGGCTAACAAGCCCATCGCTAAACCTAAAGATTTAACAGTTTTAGTCAACATCGAAAATATCCTTATGAAGTGACGAAGTAAAAGTTTGTTGAATATGACTGCTTTTCCTAAGCAAAATACATACCATGTAAAACATATTCATAACTTGTTTGAATAAGAAGCATCCTTGAATAGCATTTTGTTTCATCAACAATTGCTTAGTCATTGCTTTTATTTAGCGCTAATAAATAACATGAATAAAATAAAAAATCTATTAAGTTTTTCTAATTTATCTTGATTTGTTTACTTTTTTATATAAATAAAACAAATGATTTTTTTATCTGTATAAAATTAAAAAATAATAGAGGTGTTTAAGTAATTTTTTGCCATTTGATATTTTTATATTGTTGATTTTTATTGTTATAATTTAATATTAAGATGATTTTAAATTTTTCAGTATGAATTGAAAAATAATTCCATTAATTTAATATAATTTAATTGTTGTAAATTGAATTAAAATTTAATCACTTGGTATTTATTTTTAAAAATATAAAATTTGTTTGAATCATTTTTATTCTATTTTTAAGGTTTGATTTAAGAAAATTTAATAGCAGTTTAAAGTCATTATTTAATATAAAAATATAGGTGAATTTCTGCCAGTAATTTTAAAATAAAAAAAGAGCAATTTTATAAGGTCATATAAAATTGCTCTTAAGTTGGGAGAGTGGGAGAAAAGAGAAACTTATGCGGTCGTTTGTTCTTGAGTTGATTTAATTAATACTGGCTCTGGTAGTTCTTCAGTATCGGCCACTTTATCGCCTTCAAGCTTGGCAACAACTGCGGTAGCAATACTGTTACCTACTACGTTTGTTGCGGTACGGCCCATATCAAGGAACTGATCGATACCGAGCAATAAAAGGATGCCAGCTTCAGGTAAGTGGAACATAGTGAGCGTCGCTGAAATAACTACAATAGAAGCTCGAGAAACACCTGCAATACCTTTACTTGTTACCATTAGAGTTAACAAAATTAAGATTTGTTGAGTGAAACTAAGATCAATATTGTAGGCCTGAGCAATAAAGAGCACTGCAAACGTGGTGTACATCATTGAACCATCAAGGTTGAATGAATAACCTAAAGGTAATACAAAGCTCGTTACTTTTTTAGGCACACCAAATTTATTTAGTGCATCCATAACTTTAGGATAGGCTGATTCACTTGAAGCTGTAGCAAAAGCAAGCGTTACAGGTTCACGAATTAATTTACCTAAGCGGAAAATATCTTTTTTAAGTACGATTGCACCTACAGAGAATAAGATGATCCACAGTAATAAAAGACCGAAGTAAAACTCTGCGATTAAAATGCCATAGTCAACAATCAAGCCTAAACCTTGTACTGTAATTGCTGAAGCGATTGCTGCAAATACTGCAACAGGTGCAAACATCATGACGTAATCAGTAATACGGAACATGATTTTGCTGAGTTCATCAGTCAAACGAATGATAACTGAATCTTTTTCTTTGCCTTGATTTACAAAAGCAAGGGCTGAGCCAAAGAAAATAGAGAAAACAAGGACTTGCAAAATATCGTTATTTGCCATTGCTTCGGCAATACTGCGTGGGAAAACATGGCTTAAAAATGATTGTAGAGTGAAGCCTGTAGTCGCTGGAGCAGAAGAGCTACTCAATTGTTGCGCAGTTGGTAATACTAAATCTAAAGCTGCACCTGGTTGGAAAAAGTTTGCCAGACCCATACCGATAGCAAGCGATACGAACGAAGCAGTAATAAACCAAGTCATTGATTTAAGGGTGATACTGCCGATTGATGTCGATTTCCCCATTGATACAATGCCTGAAACAATAGTGGCAAATACCAATGGAGCAATAATCATTTTGATAAGGCGTAAAAAGATATCTGTAGGTATGTTGAGATAAGAAGCGATTTGCTTCAATTGTTCACCCTCATTAAAGAAGTGGTGACAAATCCAACCTGTCAGTATGCCAAGTAAAATAGCAACAACAATATACTTTAGCAATTTCTTTTGCTTCATATGAACCTCTATCCATTTGATTCAATCATCCTTTGATGGGATTTGAATGATTGAAAGCTTTCCTTGTTAGTTCAGTTCGGTTGTTCTAACGATGTTATCTTCCTAGATCTGTATCTGTTTTAACCGAATCGAATATGGCGATGTTGTTATGGAGATGGATTGTTGCTCGATTTTGAAGCGGTGTGAAATGCAAAAAAATATTGATCCATGCATTTTTTGCATAATAAAGGTTAAGTAGATTGAAGAAAATCAAGTGATTTTAAACGTATGGTAAAAAATATATAAATCAAAAAATTAACTAATTTTTAAAGTTAAAAGAATTATAAAATTTATAAAAATAATTTAAATACAATAATTTATTTTGTGTTGATAAAATTGTTATGTGGTTAGAAGATTCTTCTTTTATAAAAATGAAAAAAATAGAATTATAAAAAAGGCACCTATTTAGAGATGCCTTTTTTGTTATGCATTTTTTTAACGGCGATTGGCTAAGAAACGACCTAGACGGGTAATTGCTTCACGTAATTCATTTTCAGCAGGTAAGAAAACCACGCGGAAATGATCAGGTGTTGGCCAGTTAAAGCCTGTACCTTGCACCAATAAAACTTTTTCTGCACGTAGCAAATCAAGCATTAACTTTTCATCATCTTCAATTGGGTAGATGTTCGGGTCAAGGCGCGGGAAACAGTACATTGCTCCATCTGGTTTTACACAACTTACGCCTGGAATTTCATTAAGCATTTCCCACGCAATATTACGCTGTTCATATAAACGGCCACCAGGACGGATCAAGTCATTAATTGATTGATAACCGCCTAGGGCAGTTTGAATCGCATATTGAGCTTGAACGTTTGCACATAGGCGCATTGACGCCAACATGTCTAATCCTTCGATATAGTCGGCAGCCCGGCTTTTATCACCCGTAATTGCCATCCAACCTGAACGGAAGCCTGCAATACGATAAGCTTTTGATAAACCATTAAAAGATACACAAAGCTGGTCGCCGGCTAATGACGCTACTGAAACATGTTCAATCCCGTCATAAATAATTTTGTCATAAATTTCATCAGCAAATAAAATTAGATCATATTTTTTTGCAATCGCTACAATCTGTTCAAGAATGTGGCGTGGATATACCGAACCCGTAGGGTTGTTCGGGTTAATGATGACAATACCGCGAGTATTCGGAGTAATCTTACTTTCAATATCAGCAATATCTGGGTACCAGCTATTTTCTTCATCACATTTATAATGAATTGCTGTGCCGCCTGAAAGATTAACTGCTGCTGTCCAAAGCGGATAATCCGGCATTGGAATCAGCATTTCGTCTCCATCATCTAATAGGCCTTGCATAGCCATTACGATGAGTTCAGATACGCCATTACCAATATACACGTCATTGACATGCATATTGAGAATGCCTTTTTGCTGGTAATACTGACAAATTGCTTTGCGAGCAGGGAAGATACCTTTTGAGTCAACATAACCAATTGCGTTTGGTAAGTTTAAAGCAACATCATTAATAATTTCTTGTGGTGCTTCAAATCCAAAAGGAGCAGGATTGCCGATATTCAGCTTAATGATTTTATGTCCTTGCTCTTCCATTTCATTGGCGGCTCGTAAAACTGGCCCACGGATGTCATAACAAACATGCTCAAGCTTCGATGATTTTTTGATTTCTCGAGTAGATGGCATGGAATGGATGGTAGCAGTATTTTTAGACATAACGGAATTCACTTTTGCATATCGGTATAAATAACTTTTGAATGTTTTAACTGTTACCAAATTTAGATCATGTTGATCTTTCAATAGTTCAACAATTTTTTCATGGGTAAAACCCGATTGTTGATATTGTTTGATAATTGGTAGTAGTTGTTGGAAAACCACACTTTTTTTCTGAGACATGTTCTGTCCTATACAACCGTGCGCACTTAGAATAGCACTATGTTTGCTTGCTTTAAAGAAGATTAGTAATAAATTTGCTTACTTTCGATTTTGTATTTTGCTTACTTTTTGCTTTTTGTTCTTTATATGTTTAAATTCCAACAAATTTTACGTTCAGAGACTAGTGTTTTTGTGATGAATGGCGTAAATATAAAACTCGATCATCAGAAATGTTTACTTCAGAATAAAAGGTGTATGTCATGGGAAAAGTCAATAAAACAGACCGGGAATGGCAAAGAGAGTTATCACCAGAAGAGTATCGGATTACACGACAAAAAGGCACTGAACCTGCATTTACGGGGCAATACTGGAATACTAAGCAACATGGTACCTATGTTTGCCGTTGCTGCGGCGCAGAGTTGTTCTCATCAGATACCAAATATGATAGCGGTTGCGGTTGGCCAAGTTTCTTCCGTCCGATCAATGGTGCTGTTATTGATGAACATGAAGATTTAACGCATGGTATGGTCAGAACTGAAATAGTTTGTCATGATTGCGAAGCTCATTTAGGGCATGTATTTGAAGATGGACCACAGCCGACTGGTTTGCGCTACTGTGTAAACTCGGCATCATTACAACTGAAAACAGAAGAAAAAAATGATGAGGAAACCTATCCATGAGTAATATTTATCAGTTTGAAGCTGAGCTGTTAGAGGGTGAAGTTAAGCAATTAGCTGATTATAAAGGTAAAGTTTTACTAATTGTAAACACTGCCAGTAAATGTGGTTTTACACCACAATTTGCTGGCCTCGAAAAACTTTATGAAAAATATAAAGATCAAGGATTAGAAGTTTTAGGTTTTCCCTGCAACCAGTTTGGTGGGCAAGATCCAGGAAGCAATAAAGAAATTGGTAGCTTCTGTCAGCGTAACTATGGGGTGAAATTTCCCATGTTTGCTAAAGTTGATGTAAAAGGCCCAGAAGCCCATGTGATTTTTAGATATTTAACACGTGAAGCTAAAGGTATTTTAGGTAGTAGTAGCATTAAATGGAACTTTACCAAATTCTTGGTAGGCAAAGATGGTGCTGTTTTAAATCGCTATGCACCTACGACTAAGCCAGAAGCTTTAGAAGCTGATATTGAAAAAGCATTAGCGAGTTAATCGTTTAAATGAACGCTATTCCTCAAGCTTTTGAGTTTTGGCAAGATGGGCGAATGCCGTATGTTGAAACCAGAAGATCCTGTTTTAGCCGAACGTGTTATAAGTCTCATAGTCATCCAACGTTTTCTATCGGGGCTATAGACGAGGGGAATAGCGTTTTTCATAGTTCATTTGGTACGCCCCAAAAGATTGATGCTGGTACTTTGGTGATTGTACCAGCACATATTGAGCATTCATGTAACCCTTTGCCGGATCAAGCTTGGAGTTACCAAATGCTACATTTGGACATAAGGTGGTTAAATCAGCTGTATTCAGAATTTCGAGAACATGGTCTGGATTTGCATCTGCCTCAGCATAAGCCGCTCATAATAAAAGAAGAAACTTTATATCAGGCTTTTTCTGATATGAATGAAACTTTATTTGATCCTGAAAAATTAATTATTGAAAAAGAACAGTCGCTGATCTATTGCCTTACCCAGCTGTTACTTCCTCATTTCGTATTAGAAGAAGTACAAAAAACTGAATATTTGTATGAAGATTTTTTGGACTTAATTCATATTATTAAATCGTCAGAACGATTTATTTCTCTTGAAGAGCTTGCAGAGCAGGTTGGTCTTAGTCGATATGCAATCATTCGTTTATTCAAGGCCAATGTTGGTTTAACTCCACATGCATTTCAAATTAATTTAAAGATTAATCAAGCCAGAGCTCAATTAAAGCAAGGGATTTCACTCGCAGAGCTAGCTGTCAATTTAGGCTTTAGTGATCAAAGCCATTTTCATAAAGCTTTTAAAGCACATACGGGAATTACTCCTCGACAGTTTCAACTTGCAGCCGCGCAATAATTTACAAGAAATTATTTTTCTCTATTTTTAAGCTACTCCATACAATTTTAAAGATGAAATCGTTATGGAAGTTTTTTGGGTTATCGCCGTTACTCACTTTTTAGCACTACTATCTCCAGGTCCAGATTTTTTTCTTATTTTGACCAGTCTTTTGCAAAAAGGAGTGCGTTATACCTATGGCGTTATTCTGGGAATTACTTTGGGTAATGCTGTTATCTTAATGGTGTGTATATTTGGACTTATGGTGCTTGGCAATTTAAGTACAATGATTCTTTTAGTACTTAAATGGCTGGGGGCTGGATATTTAGCTTATTTGAGTTTTCTCTGTTTTAGAGCCACTCAAGGAACAAACTTAAATATTACTGTTGCTGAAAATAGTTTGTTTGAACAAGAGTCTAGTTATAAGAGTAAAGCTAAAAGCTTGGCTCTGGGTTTGCAATCCAGTCTTCTTAATCCTAAAAATATTATGTTTTATAGTAGTTTAATGCTACTTATTCAACAGGAATTTAGCTTATTTCAAAAATTACTAATGAGTATATGGATGACAGGAGTGGTTTTCGGGTGGAATTTATTATTAGTTCGTTTATTGCGTCAAGAGCGTGTATTAGCACAGATTAAACGCTCTGCTAGAGGAATATATTATTGCTCCAGTCTGGCTTTCATTTTTTTCGCAGTGTTATTAGTTGCCTATAGTTAAAGCAGATCGCATAGCCTTCTAAATAAAACTGAAGGCTATGCAATTTTACTGGGTTTAAAGAATCGCTTTTAAACGTTTAACAACTTCTTCACATTGTGCCAAATCTGCTACTAAAGCCATACGCACATGATTGGCACCAGGGTTACCTTGTTTGGTATCACGAGATAGATAACGACCCGGTAAAACTTTAATGTGTGCTTTTTCTATCAGCATCTTGGCAAAAGTTTCATCATTATCAACTTTTAACCAGTAATAAAAACCGGCATCAGGTTTTTGTAATGGGAGGAGATGACCTAGCTCAGATTGGAATAAATCAAACTTTGCACGATATTGCTTACGGTTTTCTTCAACATGGTTTTCATCGTTCCACGCTGCGATTGAAGCAAGCTGGTGTTGTACTGGCATTGCAGCGCCGTGATAGGTGCGGTATTGCAAATATGGCTTTAACAGATCGGCATCACCCGCTACAAAACCTGAGCGCAAACCCGGTAAGTTTGAACGCTTTGAAAGTGAATGAAATACGATACAGTTTTTGTAGTCATCACGTCCGAGCTCAGCACAAACTTCTAATAGGCCAGTAGGTGCTTGATCAAACCAAAGCTCTGAATAGCATTCATCAGAAGCAATAACAAAATTATATTGATCAGATAAGGCAATTAGCTTTTTAAATTGTTCTTTAGAAAGCACAGTACCTGTTGGGTTACCCGGTGTACATACAAAAAGTAGGGCTGTCTTTTCCCAAACTTCTGCTGGTACTGCATCAAAATCACCTAAATAGCCATTTTCTTCCGTGCAATTAATGAAGTATGGCTTTGCACCTGCAAGTAAAGCCGCACCTTCATAAATTTGATAAAACGGGTTCGGCATCACCACATAAGGTGCATCTTCACGATTAATTAATGCCTGTACAAAAGAGAAAATGCCTTCACGTGTACCAGAGACAGGCAAGATGTGGTTTTCAGCACTAATGCTGTTAAGTTTAAAGCGCTTAGTTAACCAATCTGCAATGCTTTGGCGAAGCTCTGGTAAGCCTTTGCTGTTTGGATAAGTTGATAAATGGTTAAAGTTATCAATAATAGCCTGTTTAACAAACTCTGGTGCTGGATGCTTAGGTTCGCCAATTGATAGAGGAATCAAGGGAAGGTTAGCAGGAGTAGTATCCTTAAAAAGTTGGTTTAACTTTTCAAATGGATACGGGTGTAATAACGACAAGCTAGAGTTCATTAAACAGTTACCAAGTAGTTGAGTTTCAGTGCTGACAAATTTGATTAGATGCTTCATCTAATGCAGCTTTCAGTTTTTCCGAGAAGAGTTTGACCTCTTCGTTATTCAGCGGTTTTCCATCTTTTTTGGTGACAAAGAAAATATCTTCGGCACGTTCACCTAAAGTTGCGATTCGGGCTGAATGGATGTCTAAACCTTGCATCATAAATAAACCACCCACACGTGCAAGTAGGCCGGGGTGATCGAGTGTTGAAATTTCGACCATATTTTGCTGTAAGGCTTCATTTAATGTTACGTCGACTGTATTTTCAATATCGAAATGACGTAATTGACGTGGAATACGACGTTGCATGAGTCCCGGATATTGGTCTGGTTGGCTAAGGGCTTTCACTAATGCATTTTTAACGGTTTCTTCACGTTCTGGGTCGGTAAGCAATGTCCCGAAACGATCAAGTACAACATAAGTGTCTAAGCTAAATGCTGTACTTGCCGTGATAATTTTTGCGTCCTGAACGTCTAAGTTCATTCGGTCTAAAACGGCAACAGTGGTGGCAAATAGGTTAGGTTGATCGCGAGTATAAATAAAGATTTGCACCGCATCTTGAGCTGCTTTACGGTGAGCACGCAAGAGGACTAATGGCTCTGGATTATCACCGTGTTTTAAAATTGCTTGTGTATGCCACGCAATTTCATCCGCCGATTCTTTAATGAAGTATTCATCACCTAGTTCTTGCCATACTTTTTCGACATCTGCCAATGCGAAGTTATTTACCAGCAATTCACTTGCTGCAAACTTGGTGTCTTCAATCAGCATTTGGTAGTCAACAGGACGGCCTAAACCTGTACGGATTACATCACGAGCGTGCGTATAAAGTTGACGCATGAGAGAAGCGCGCCATGTGTTCCATAGTTTTGGATTTGTCGCGTTAATATCGGCAACCGTTAAGGTATATAGATAATCAAGATGCTCCATATCGCCCAGTTTTTCAGCGAAATCTTTCACGACATCAGGATCAGAAATATCTTTTTTCTGAGCTGTGAGTGACATGAGCAAATGGTTTTGAATAAGCCATGCAATTAATTTGCATTCACGCTCTGTAAAGCCATGTGCACGGCCAAACTCAATCGCGTCTTCTGCGCCGAGTTCGCTGTGGTCACCACCGCGACCTTTTGCGATGTCATGGAATAAAGCAGCAATGAACACAATATCTTGACGAGCAAGACGTTGGAAAACTGAACTTACTACAGGGAATTCTTTGGCAAATTCAGGTTCTCTAAAACGATTTAAATTACGCAGCAATAATAATGTATGAGCATCGACCGTATAGATATGGAATAGGTCATATTGCATAAGGCCCATAATTTGGCCAAAAGCAGGAATATAGTTTCCTAAAACACCATATCGTTTCATCGCAACCAAGGTATCGTATAAACGATATGGTGAGCGAATAATCGACATAAACAGTGCTTGATGCTCTGGATTATCACGATAACTTTGGTTGATTCGTTTCGCAGCAAGAATAAGTAAGCGTAAAGTTCGAGCGCGGATTCCTTCAATATCCGGTCGATTGGCTAAAATATAGAACAACTCTAAAATCGCGCTTGGATGCTCTGCGAATATTTTGTGATGTTGTACGGCAAGTTTATTATCGACAATTTTAAAGTGATCGTTAACAACTTCAATTTTGCGTTCATAGTTGGGCAGTCGAGGAGTAATCACTGACTCGCTAAAATACGCAAGCAACATTTCATTGAGTGTTGAAACTTGCTGCGCCGTACGGTAGTAGCGTTTCATGAACTGCTCAACACCATAATTTACAGGTTGGCCTTCTTGACGAACATATCCAAATTTAGCGGCAATTTCCCTTTGATGGTCAAAGAGTAAACGATTTTCATCACGTTTAGCTAAACGGTGTAAATGATGTCGAATTTCCCAAAGAAAACTTTCAGCTTCTTCTAAAACTGCCAATTCAAACTCTGAAATGAAACCTAAATGCACTAAGTCATAAATACGGTTTACGCGAAAGTGACGTTTGGCAATCCAGCCAATTTGGTTAATGTCACGGATACCGCCCGGTGCATTTTTAATGTCGGGTTCTAAATTACTTTCAGTATTGTTGTGTTGATGGTAACGCTTGGCTTGTTCGGCCATTTTTGCGTCATAAAATGTTTTATCTGTCCATGTCTGCGAAACAATACGGCGAGGCCATTTCGCAAGCTGACTATTGCCAGTAATTAACCGCGCCTCAATTAAAGTTGTTGCAACGGTTAAATCGGTAGCGGCCTGTTCAACACAGCTTTGAATCGTGCGAACACTAATGCCAGGTTTAAAGTTTCCAACGTCCCATAAAGAAGAAATAAATGTAGAGATACGTTTTTCGTTTTCTTCATTAATTTCATGCTCCGATAGGATCATGATATCGACATCGGAATAGGGCAACATTTCACGGCGCCCATAACCGCCTACAGCAAAAAGGCCCAGTTCTGTTTGATCGAGTTCAGCATGTTTCCATAAAAAGATCAGTGCTTCATCTACTAAATCTGAACGGGCTTTAATGATTTCACGAATAGATTGCCCATTTTCATATGAATCTTGCAACTGCTTTTCTACATCCGTTCGCCATTGATTAATGGCTTTAATATCATGATGACTTGAGACATAGTTCAACAATGGCGATATATTGATCATGAAAATGGGTCTACCAATAAGTAAAAATTAAGAGTTTGTTTGAACGCTTACTTGATCAGCGGTTTCTTTCGCTAAAGTACGAGCAAGATCAGTATTTTCAGCACGAGCGGTTGCTACACCCATACGACGACGTTTGAAACCTTCTGGTTTGCCAAACAGGCGTAAATCGGTGTCTGGGTGTGTTAAAGCTACATTGAGATTGCTATAACTTAAATTGCTGGCATCAACTCCAGCATAAATTACTGCACTTGCTGCAACACTGTGGCGTGCTGTGTTTACAGGTAAACCTAAAATTGCACGTGCATGCAGTTCAAATTCACTTTGAAATTGAGATGCTAAAGTTACGAGTCCTGTATCGTGTGGGCGAGGTGAGACTTCACTAAACCAAACCTTGTCGCCTTTAATAAACAGTTCTACACCAAAAATACCACAGCCACCAAGTGCAGTTGTCACTTTATTTGCAATACGTTTTGCTTCTTCGAGTGCCGCCGCCGTCATTGGTTGAGGTTGCCAGCTTTCTACATAATCCCCGGCATCTTGGCGGTGACCAATTGGGTCACAGTAATGAGTTTCGATTTCACCAGTTTCAGGGTTTTTAGCGCGAACGGTAAGTAATGTAATTTCAAAATCAAAATCAATTTGAGATTCAATAATAACCGTGCCTTGGTTAACACGGCCACCTTGCATCGCATATTCCCAAGCTGCATCGACTTCATCGAAACTTTTTACACGAGACTGACCTTTACCTGAAGATGACATGACTGGTTTTACAAAGTTTGGATAACCAATGTCATCGCAAGCGGCGCGGAAGCTTTCGAGCGTATCAGCAAAACGATAAGCAGAAGTAGGTAGGCCAAGTTCTTCAGCCGCAAGACGGCGGATGCCTTCACGGTTCATTGTGAGGTTTACAGCTTTAGCAGAAGGGATGACAGTTGCTGTTTTGCTCGCTTCAATTTCAAGTAAAACTTCTGTCGCAATTGCTTCAATTTCTGGAACAATTAAATTTGGTTTAATTTTCTCGATGAGTTGTTTTAATTGGGCAGGATCTGCCATGTTTAACACATAAGAAAAATGTGCAACTTGCATTGCTGGTGCATGATCATAACGGTCGGCTGCATGTACTTCTACACCAAGGCGTTGTAAGGAAATTACAACTTCTTTGCCAAGCTCTCCTGAACCTAACAATAAAACTTTAAATGCAGAAGATTGAAGTGGGGTACCGAGTGTCACGCTCATGCGAATCATCCTGACAAAATTATTTTTTTAAGCATAGCAGAACTTATGGTGGAGTTAAGCCTTATCATGCATAAAAAAAGTAATTTTGTCGGACAATTAAAAAAGTGGTTTTTAGATATTAACCTGATAGTTTAAAAGCAATTCATCCGCATTTTTACCACGGATGCCCCAATTTTCTTTAGGTGTTTCAAAAATAGTAATTTCAATGTCTTGTGGAGAAATTCTACATTGTTCTTGAATATTACGAAATAAAGTTTGGATAAGCTGCTTTTTAGTGGCTGCACTGCGGCCTGCAAACATTGAAAGTTCAATAATAATGTAATGCTGGCTTCTGTCAGAAGGGTAAATGAAATTTCCTGGTTTAAGGCTAATAAAACGTTGAAATCTTTTCTCAACAGGATATTTCAATTCTTCAATAAGCGCCTGATGGATTGCATGAGAAAGTAATTCTCGGTACTGCATAATGGTTTGTTCATTTGCATAAATTTTAACTTGTGACATTTTTATCTCTATTAAGTAGCTAAGGTTATCTTTTTAATCAATTCAAATTCAAAAATTAGATTTTTCAGGCCTGAAGTTTCAATCTTAAACACTTCTGGCCAGATTTTATTTTATATAAGGAAGATAAGTTTATCTATTTATGAAGGTAAATAAGTATAGATCAGACCATAAACAATTGCGGCAGTTAAAGTTGCTGGTACGATTTTCTTAAATTTAAAATAAAGACCTGCTAAAACTAAAAAACCGATAAGCATTGCGAAACTCTTATTGGGATTTTCAAGGAGAGGTGGAAGAGTAGCAACTACAAGCATGGCACTAATTGCAGATATTCCAATACTTCCCAAAGCAATTTTTATCCAGATTGAGCCGCGTCTTTGCTGCGAACCCTGTAATTTTTGTATTACAAAAAAAGGTCCAAAGCGTGAAGCAAAATTGGCTATGCCTACAATAATGCCGACCAGAATAATTTCTAGGTTCATATTAAGCCTCAACCTCATCATGCTGTTTCAGCACATAATGTTTAAATAGACCAGCTAAAATGCCTGAAAAAATACCTATAAAGATAGCCGCTGATAAGTTAATCCAATAACACGCCAAAGCTGAAACTACTAAAGATACAGCAACAACAAGGCTATGCTTTCGTTCAAATGCGGCTAATAAAAAACTTAAAAATAAAGCAGGTAATAAGAAGTCTAAAGCTGCTTGTAAAAACTTTGGTAAATGAGCAACTTGATCGGCAAATAATCCACCTAACAAAGAACCACTTGCCCAAGCCATCCAACTAAATAGACTTAGGCCAAGCATCCAAGACTCGGACCATTGTTGTTTGCGCTGTGAAAGTTGGATCATTCCACTGGCAAAAACTTCATCCGTTAAGCCCCAAGCCCATACTGCAGTTTTCTTAAGATTTAATTTGTTTGGAATCAGGTTGTATAGAGCAGGTCCATAAAGGACATGGCGAATATCTAGTGCTATAACTGTTAATGCTGTTAGCCAGATGGATGAACCGCTAGCCAAAAGAGCGACAACCAAAAATTGGCTAGCGCCAGCATACATTGAACAAGATAGAAAAAAAGCTTCCCATGGTGTAAAACCAAACTGCGATGCAGAAACGCCAAAGGCAAAAGAAACGGGTAAATAGGTGAGTACGATAGCTTGGCTATCTTTGGCGCCTTGCCAAAAAGTTGCTGTTTGGGCAGGCATCAATTGTTGTTCGGACACAATACACCTTGGCAATAAACCAAATGATAAAAATACTTGAAAGATTGAGTATTGTAGCCGAATTTAATAGCATAGTGCCGAAATGTTTAATCGGCAGTTTGATATGTTCAAGGCAAAGATTCGTTTAGTTTATATCGCCATGATGAGTGCAGGTATTTTTACATTGCAGGGCTGTGATAATGGTAATCAAGGTGCAGAAAAAAAAGTAGAAATTAAGCCAGCACCGAAACTAACCAATGATGCAACTGTTTATGCTCAAAAAGCATGGGCATTAATTAACACGGTTGAGCATTTAGTTTATGAAAAACAACTCAGCCAAATTGATGACAAAGTTCGTAAACCTTTACGTCAATTGAGTACAGACTGGCGCATTAATGTAAAAATGACGGATTCGGTGACAGAAGGGAAATATGCACTCTGTCGTAAGGCTCTGACAAGTTTAGATATATGGGCACGCGAAACGCTAGAAAACAATAGTTCAGTTGCTCAAAAACAAGCGGACTATGAGCGAGATAAGGCTCAATGTAAGGATGCGATCGATACGCCAAATCTTGGAAATACTTCGCCAAAATAAAACTAATGAATGTAAAAAAGCGAGATGATCAATCTCGCTTTTTTTGCTTTTAAACGATAATGAGTGAATGTGAATTACGGTTTTGTGGCAGCTTTAGCGGTGTTTGCAGTCTTCACAGCATCTTGTTTCATTTGATGAGTCATTTGCTGTGATTCATGTTGAGCATGAGTCGCGCTGGTCATTGCATCATGTTTTTGAGTGCTTAAGTCTTTTTTAACATCCTGTTTAGTTTTAGTTACCTCTTTCTTGGCTTTTTGAGCGGTAGCTTTTCCATGTACCGCTACACATTTTCCACCTTTGTGATTCGGTCCTGTACCGCCTTGTAGTTGAGTTCCTTTTGGACATGCAAATGCCGAAACACTTAACATAGCCAATACGCCTGCTGTAAGAATTGTTGATAATTTTTTCATGTTAATCAGCGCCTTGTTGAGTATTATTGCTCAGCTTGAGTGTAGGGTGAAAATATCTGCTTTAACACATTTATTTTGTGGAAATAGAGTTTGAACAATGTTTTGATTTGCAGTGTTATCTATTTTTTTTTTAATTTTAAGTTTTTATTATTTAGCCGCTTTTAAAAAATTAGGATTGCGCTTGAGCAACTACTTTCAATTTCTCAATATCTAGAATCTCAATTTTTCTAAAAGCAATTCTGATGATTTTCTGTTTTTCGAGCAGGCTCAGCTCATGATTGATTGTCTGTCTAGATGTAGTCAGCATATTTGCCAACTGTTCTTGAGAAATATGTATGTGATGATCTTGAATAAGAATATGATTCCCATATCCTTCTAAAATGAATAGAAGGCGCTGAGCCAGCCTTTGAGAAATACTACATGTTTGGATAGCAATCTGTTCTAAGAAAACGTACCTGAGTTTTTGACTGGTTAAACGTGCAAAATAGTACCAATAATATGGATTGTCCTTGAGTAGCTCATTTAAAGGCTTCGCTGGAATATGTAGTACTGTGCTTTTTTTCAAGGCAATCGCATCATGTGAGCGCGGTTCATGATCAATTAAAGATATTTCACCAAACCACATAATCGGCTCAGCAATTGCAGAAAGTGCTTCATTACCATTTACGTCGACATAACCCAAACTAATTGAGCCTTCAAGTACAGTATAAATGCCATCAAATAGATCTTGAGCATGGAAAACATAGCTATTTTTCTCAAAGGTGATTTGTTTGCCATGTTCTAAAATAAAGTTTTGGAATGCTTCTGGAAGCACACTAAACCATGTGTTTTCTTTTAGTCGATTAATATAAATTAGGTCCAATATTCGGTCATCCATGAAAAAATTCATTACTTTGTCAAATAGCTGACAACTTTACGTTTTCCTTATATGTACAGTATGACTATATGTAAGTGAATAGGGAATAACTCATGTCAAATCTGGAGCAAGAGCTTAGCAAATATGCGGCTTATCATTTAAATCATAAAAATATATTGACGCATTTTATTGGTATTCCGCTGATCGTGTTTTCAATTTTATGTTTAACCGTAAGAGCTGGAGTCGATATTGGTAGTTTTAAACTGACTTTAGCCATAGTCCTGATTGCAGCTAGTACGATCTATTATTTTATTTTAGATAAAGTATTTGGCTTAATCATGCTCGTTCTTTTAGCTGCTGTGTATCCACTGGCGAGCCAAATTGCTCAATTGTCTTTAGGAGAATGGTTAGCAGCAAGTATTGGCTTCTTTGTTGTCGGTTGGGTCTTTCAGTTTGTGGGACATTATTTTGAAAAGAAAAAACCGGCTTTTGTTGATGATGTGATTGGACTTGCGATAGGGCCGTTATTTGTATTGGCAGAATTTATATTTATGCTAGGTTTTAGAAAGCCTTTGCATGCACGTATTTTACAAGAGGCGCGCAGTAAACGAGAGGCGATGGATGTTAATCATTAAATGTAAAAAAGCCCCAACATGATGGGGCTTTTTTAGCTTTAACTTATACGTTAAAACGGAAGTGCATTACATCGCCATCTTGAACAACGTAAGTTTTACCTTCTAAACGCCATTTACCAGCTTCTTTAGCGCCGTTTTCACCGTTGTATTGTACAAAGTCATCGTATGCAACAACTTCAGCACGGATAAAGCCTTTTTCGAAGTCAGTATGAATCACACCAGCTGCTTGAGGAGCGGTTGCGCCAACTTTTACTGTCCATGCACGAACTTCTTGTACACCAGCAGTGAAATAAGTCTGTAAACCTAAAAGCGCATAACCTGCACGAATAACCACATTTAAGCCTGGTTCTTCCATGCCCATTGCTTCTAAAAACTCAGCACGATCTTCATCTTCTAATAATGAAATTTCAGCTTCGATTTGGTTGCAAAGAGGAACAACAATTGCGTTTTCTTCAGCCGCAAGTTTTTTAACTGCGTCTAAGTGTGGGTTGTTTTCAAAACCATCTTCTGCAACGTTTGCAATATACATCGTTGGTTTTAAAGTCATTAAACCAAAACCACGAACTAATTTACGTTCATCATCAGACAAATCAGCCGCGCGCGCTGGTTTACCTTCGTCAAGTAAAGGTTGGATTTTTTCTAAAACTGCTTTAGTTGCTACAGCTTCTTTGTCACCGCCTTTAGCAACTTTAGTTAAACGTAAAATTGCTTTAGCAACAGTTTCAAGATCGGCAAGCGCAAGTTCAGTATTAATAGTTGCGATGTCGTCTAATGGATCAATTTTACCATTTACGTGAATTACGTTTTCGTCTTCGAAACAACGTACAACATGAGCGATTGCATCAGTTTCACGGATGTTAGCAAGGAATTGGTTACCTAAGCCTTCACCTTTTGATGCACCAGCAACAAGACCTGCAATGTCCACAAATTCCATTGTAGTTGGCAAAATACGCTGTGGTTTAACAATCGCAGCAAGTTTGTCTAAACGTGGATCTGGTACAGGAACAATACCTGTGTTTGGTTCAATGGTACAGAAAGGGAAGTTTTCCGCTGCAATCGCTGCTTTCGTTAATGCATTGAAAAGGGTAGATTTCCCTACGTTTGGCAGACCAACAATACCGCAATTAAAACCCATGAAAACCACTCACAAATGTGTAAATTAAAAATTGTTGCTGATTTTACATGAAAGCCATGACAAAGTCATGGCTAGAGCAGGGTTGTATTGCGTTTAAACTTTACGTTTATCAAGTTGCTGGGCTAATGCATCGCCAGTCGCTTGTACCAACATGACTAAAACAATTAAGACTAAAATGACAGCCACCATAATTTGCATATCAAAACGTTGATAACCATAACGATAAGCAATATCTCCTAATCCACCTGCACCAATAGCACCGGCAATTGCAGAGGAGTTAATCATAGTCACAATAGTCACGGTAAAACCCGCCACAATACCTGGCAAAGCCTCTGGTAAAAGTACATGCCAAATAATTTGTTTACGGTTACAACCCATGGCTTGTGCAGCTTCAATTAAGCCTTGGTCGACTTCACGTAAACTGACTTCTGCAATACGCGCAAAAAAGGGAATTGCTGCAATAGTTAAGGGAACAACCGCTGCCCAAACCCCATAACTTGTCCCGACAATCCAGCGAGTAAGCGGAATAAGCGCAACCATTAAAATAAGAAAGGGTACAGAGCGAGTAATGTTGATGACCCAACCTAAAGCCTGATTAATCTTTTGTGACGGATGAATGCCGTGCTCAGAAGTACTGACTAAAACAACAGCAATCGGTAAGCCAATTAAAAAAGCAATAAATGCAGATGCACCTACCATGAGTAAGGTATCTACAGTTCCAGTAATTAATAAATCAATGAGCTGGTCGTGCATAGCCAAGTACCTCAAATTGTGCAATTGCAGTTAATGCATCTTGTCGTATAGATGAAATATCAATTTCTACGTTAGGAATACCGACTAAAAGTGAACCAATAATGTGCCCTTGAATGGTATCGACCTGACTTTGATATAAATTGACGGGCGCTTTAAATTTGGCAAGTAATTCTTGAATATCGGGAACCTGATGTGCTTCAGCCTCATATTTCAGTTTTACAATAATATGAGTCGAATCTTCATCGGGTAGAGGACTGATTTTAAAAGGCAGGGTAATTTGCTCAAGGTTTAACAATTCTTGAGTAATTTGTTGTTCTGGTCGTGAAAATACAGACCAAACTTGTCCAGCCTCTACTATCTCACCTTGATCAATCACCACCACTTGATCACAAATTTCTCGAATAACCTGCATTTCGTGAGTAATTAATACAATAGTAAGACCCAGCTCCTGATTAATCTTTTTAAGTAAAGCCAAAATAGTGGCGGTACTTTCAGGGTCAAGTGCCGAGGTGGCTTCATCACACAGTAAAATTTCAGGATGGTGAACAAGTGCGCGTGCAATACCGACACGTTGCTTTTGTCCGCCTGAAAGTTGCGATGGGTAGTAGCCAGACTTATCTGCAAGACCTACGAGTGCCAGAACTTCATTTACACGTTGATCGATATCTACTTTGTTGTAATTGGAAACTTTTAAAGGCAATGCCACATTTTCCCAAACCGTTTTTGCAGACATTAAATTGAAATGTTGAAAAATCATTCCAATTCGTTGACGGGTTTGAATGAGTTCAGCATGGCTCAATTCAGCAATATTTTGTTGATGAATATGAATACTGCCTGTATTAACTTGTTCTAAGCCATTTAAAGTGCGGAGTAGGGAAGATTTTCCTGCACCACTTTTACCAATAATGCCTAAAATCTTACCTTGAGGAATATCAAGGTTAATCTCTTTTAAAGCATGCAGTTTTTGACCTTGCGATTGGTAAAACTTATTTAAACCGCGAATTTTGATATGGGGTAGAGAAAAATCAACTTGCGATCCAAAACTCACCATCATCATTCTCCTTATTTCCAGCCTTGAAACCACATACCTTTACCAAAGTCTTTATCCAGAATGTCTTGTGCTTGTTTTGAGTTCTGGAATGCTTTAACAAAGGTTGCAAGTTTTTGGTTTTTGTCTTGGTAATCGCGACGGGTCACAAACAAAATTGCATATTTTTTATCGATTGGATCTAAAAATAATGCGCTATGTGGATCGGTTACCTTTGCCATTTTTAAGTAGTGGGGGAAGCCGAAAATTAAATCGACATCGTTATAGGCATGTGCTGTCTGTGGGCCTTCAACTTCAACGAAGCTCAACTGTTTAGGATTAGCAATAATGTCTTGAGTGGTTGAAAGCTCATTATTTATATCTTTAAGCTGAATTAAGCCTGCACGGTGCAATAAAGTTAAAGCACGGGCTAAATTGACCGGATCGTTTGGAATAGCTACACGTGCTTTTGAAGGTAAGTCTTCAAGTGATTTATATTTTTTTGAATATAAACCCACATGACTTCCTGAACCCACACCAAATGCGTGTAAGTCATAACCCGTTTCTTTAACAGCATTACGTAGAAATACGCTTTGCTGGAAAAAGTTTGCATCAATATCACCGTTTTGTACGGCAACATTGGGTGCTCGCCAATCAGAAAATTCAACGAGTTTGACATGAACGCCTTGCTTTTCTACTTCATTGGCAACGCTTTGTAATAGCTCAGCATAAGGCGGGCTAATGCCGATCGTTAAAACATCATCGGCTTGTTTATTTTTAATATAACGGTAACCGACGAGGCCCAGAACTACGATTAAAATCGTAATTCCGAGTAACCAAGGTTTATGCTGTTTGAACTGAATCGCCATAATCTTTCCGTTATTACTTCCAGCCAGGGAACCAAAGTTTTGGCCCAATTTCAGCGTCTAACACAGCTTTAACTTTTGGCGAGTTTTGATAGATCTCAACAAATTTCTTCAATTTGTCTCCCTTATCTTGGTAGTCATCACGCACTACAAATAAAATTGCATAACGTTTATTGGTATTGTCATCAAGTAAAAGTGCACTTTCAGGGTCAGCTGTTTTTGCTAAGCGTAGGTAATGCGGATAGCCAAAAGCCAAGTCAACATCATCAATTGCACGAGCAGTCTGTGGCCCTTCAACTTCGATGAATTGCAAATTTTTAGGATTTGAAACTACATCTTTTAGTGCAGATAAATGATTATTTGAATCTTTAAGCGTAATTAATTTAGCTTGCTGTAAGAGTAGCAGGGCACGACCTTGATTGACTGGATCATTTGGAATGACTACACGTGCGTTTTGTGGCAATTCATCAAGGCTTTTATATTTCTTTGAATAAAGTCCCACATGTGATGCTGCACCCACTGCAAATGCCTTTAATTTAAAGCCTGTTTCTTTAATTGCATTGTCTAGGAAAGGTTGGTGCTGGAAAAAGTTCGCATCAATATCCCCATGATTTAAAGTAATGTTTGGTGTATTCCAGTCAGAAAATTCGACCAGTTTTACATTTAAACCCTGTTTCTTTGCTTCATCGGCAGCAGCTTGTAAAGTTTTTGCAAATGGTGGGCTAATACCAATCACAAGTTCATTTGAGCCACTTTGGCGATGTTTATTCCAAAAGAATAAAGCAACAACAAGGACTACAACGACTAAGCCGATGCCTAGCCATTTTTTAGAGGCTGTTTGAGCCATGTCTATCTCCAAATTTAAGCGGTTATTTCTTCAATTGTTGTTAAGTTTTTGCTGTTGTTATAGGGACTACATCGGTACGCTTGAACAGGGTGTTGTTTTGGTAATTGATCACCCCGATTAAAAATTTTGTTCCGCAGTGAACCCGTTTTATATGCAGTTTTATAGCGACCACGCTGTTGTAGCTCAGGTATAACCAAGCGAATAAAGTCGTCGTGAGACTCTGGTGCAACTGTACGTGTCAAATTAAAGCCATCAATATCTGTTTCATCTAAAAGATGAATTAAGTATTCAGCAACTTCTTCGCCACTACCCACGATGAGGGGATAACGACCACCTAAAACATGCTGAGCTTTTAAGTCATTTTTCGTGATTTGTTGCTCTTTAAATTTTTCGGTAATCGAAACAATACTGTTACTTTTTTGGTAAGGAATCGCTTCATCGTCGGCAAATTTACTTAAGTCGATACCAGTTGAACTCGCGTAATGCGCTAAGCCTGCTTCAGGACTTGCATATTGACGATATTCATTAAGTTTCTGTACAGCGAGATCATGTGTTTCGGCAACAACAACGGTTATACCGACAAAGACTTTAATATCATCCGCTGAACGGCCTTGCTGTTCTGCAAGAGCACGAATCTTTTTCACTTGTTCGCGTATTTTTTCGGGTTTGTCGCCGCCAATAAATACACACTCAGCATGACGAGTCGCAAACTGCATACCTTTGGGTGAAGCACCTGCTTGAAACAGTGTTGGGGTACGTTGCACAGAAGGAGACACCTGAAACACACCTTCGCTTTGGTAATATTTTCCGTGGTGGTGAATGGTGTGAACTTTAGATGGATCTGTAAAAACACGCCGTGCTTTATCTTTTTTAACGGCGTCGTTTTCCCATGAACCTTCCCAATATTTATAGCAAAGCTCTAAAAATTCTTCAGCTTGTTCATAGCGAGCATCGTGGTCTTTTAAACCTTTTTGACCAATTAAGCGTTCCGCACTATCTAGATAACCTGTCACGATATTCCAGCCAATACGACCTTGAGTTAAATGGTCGAGACTCGCAAAGCGGCGGGCAAATTGATATGGATGCTCATAGCTTAAGTTCACAGTGACCCCAAAACTTAAGTTTTGAGTGACTGCTGCCATAGCTGAAATGAGTGTAGATGGGTCATGGCTCGGAAGCTGAATGGACTCTTTTAAAGTCAGATCAATACCATTTTGATAGACGTCATACACACCTGTAATGTCCGCAATAAATAAACCATCAAATAAACCACTTTCTAAGGTCTTGGCTTGTTCTGTCCAATAACTGAGTTCATTAAAGCGGTGTGATTCATCACGTGGATGTGTCCATAAGCCATGATTGATATGACCAACACAGTTCATGTCAAAGGCATTGAGTAAAATCTCTTTCGCTTTGAAATCTGCCATTACAATGTCCCCCGACGAGGTGGAAGCACACCGTTAAGCACATAGTTCCCAATAAAGTAATATTTCCATCGTGCGGCATCATGTAAGGTATGTACTCGCGCATTACGCCAGAAACGATCTAGGCCATCTTGTGACTGACTACCACGGCTACCAGCAAGTTCAATCAGCTTAGACGAAGCTTTTAGCGCCGTATCACTACTATGAGCACGTACTTTGGCCACATCAATCGAAGCTTTTGCAATACTTTCAGGTGTGGTTTCAATTTTTGCGGCATCAATTGATTGAGCTGCTTGTTTTAATAACACTTCACTTGCTCGTACATCGACAGCAATGCGTCCTAGCTCATAAATCGTTAAAGGATCTTGGTTTGCAGTTTCTACATTTGAATCAATCCATGGGCGGGCTTGATGAACTCTTTGCAAACTTTCTTCAAAGGCGGCACGTGCAATGCCTACCTCAATTGATGCATGCATAATTTGCGCAAAAGGGCCCACTAAGGTTGGTTGTAAAAATGCAGTATCAAAAGGAATAACATCATCTGCATCGACAAAAACCTGATCAAATTTAACTGTGCCGCTGCCTGTGGTTTTTTGCCCAAAGCCAGACCAGTCATCAACAAGTTTTAATCCTTGTGAACCACTTTTTACAAAGGCTAGATACTCTCGACCCGCATCGTCTAAAACTAAGGTTGGAATACGGTGAGCAAATAAACTTCCTGTGCAGTAAAACTTTTCACCTTGAATCAAATACCCATTTTCGTGAGGACGGATATTGGTTTGTTTGTGAGTTGAAGTTTTGGTTTTAAACTCGGCAAGTGCATTACCAAAACGAGTGCCATTTAAAACTTCGCTGTATAAACGTTGTTTTTGAGCTTCTGTGCCTGTATTGCGCAATACTTCTAAGGCATAGAAATGGTTTTGTGGAATTTGTCCGATTGAGCCATCTGCACCACTTAAAAGTGCAATCACTTTAGCAACTGTATGACTTGAAACTTCGGCACCACCATATTGCTTTGGCACTGTAATTGCCCAAAGACCAGACTGGCTCAATGCATCAATTTCGGTATACGGTAAAATTCGTTTAGAGTCTCGCTCAACTGCGGTTTTTTTAAATTGCTCAGCAAACTGTTTGGCAATTTCTAAAGCTTCAGCATCATTTTGAATAATGTGCGCTTGGCCAGATGCCGAGGTTTGTTTCGTTTGAACCGATTGATATGAAGTCATGACAATTTCTCCTTAAATCCAGGCATGGCGAGCAGGGAAATGACCATTAAGGTAATAATTGCCAATGGCATGTAATTTCCAACGAACAGGGTCGTGTAAGGTATGTACACGGGCATTTCGCCAATGTTGATCTAAATTGTGTTGGCTTAAACTTGAACGGCTACCGCCTAGTTCCAGCAATTTTTCAGAGATTTGTAGAGCCGCATCATTGGCATAGACTTTTGCTTCTGCGACCAAAATTGAAGCTTTTGCTACCTGTTCGTCAGTCACAGTTTGAAGTTGATCAAGTTCATCTAAATATTCAGCAGCTTCATCAAGCAGTAAGATTGCACCATCGAGCAAAATATTTAACTTACCCACTTCTTGCAGGGTGTAATGTTCAAAGCTGGCTTTTTCAACATTTGCATCAATAATTGGACGTGCTTTATGAATAGTCGATAAAGTATCGTCAAATGCAGCTTCTGCAATCCCCACATCAATGGCAACTTGTAATAACTGAGAATAAGCACCGCGATAAGTAGGGGCTTTAGTTAATAAGCGTTCATCAAAAATAAGTTCTGGATTAACCTCAACTTGATTTAATTTAACTGTACCACTCGCTGTAGTACGCTGACCAAATCCATTCCAGTCATTAATGACTTCAATACCTTGAGTCTCTCGATTCACAATGACTAAAACCACATGACCTTCAGGATGAACCGCTTTAATTGCAAGCCAATGCGCAAAACTTGTACCTGTCGAATAAAACTTTTCGCCGTTTAAAATATATTTACCATTTTCAATGGTAAGTGTGGTTTTTAATGTTTTTGAATCGTGGGTATTACGTTCTGGCCCACCGTTGGCAAGACGTTTACCTGCTAATATTTCTGAAAAGATAAATTGTTTTTGTTGTTCTGTGCCCATGATTTCGATCAGGTTTAACAGGCTAATCTGATTTTGCGGAATCTGACCAACATTCGCATCACCTTTACTCAAAATACGGAAAACTTGAGCCAAAGTTTTATTCGAAACAAAAGCGCCGCCGTATTTTTTCGCAATGCGAATACCACCTAGGCCTTTTTGGCTAAAGCTTTCGATTTGCTCATGCGGTAATAAGCGTTGTTGATCACGTGCATTACGACCCTCTAAAGCAAAATCAGCCACTTGATAAGCAGCATTAATCGCTTGTTGATCATTTTGAATGATTTGGACGTATGCAGTCGTTTTTGATAGAGAATTAGACATAATGACACCTTGTATTGCTGTCATTACCTTACAAAAGAAATATTTTTCCACTAAACGAGGACTTATGCTCAGCTTATGAAATAAAGTGCAAAGCATTTTTTTTGCTTTTTAATGAAAAAATAGAGATATTGAAAAATTATAAAAAACAATAGTTTAAGGTTGTTATGCGGAAAAATAATAATAGAGTTGGTTTTAATATGAAAAAGAGCAATAAGTACGGTAAAAAAAGATATAAAAAAAATAGACTTAAGTGTCAGTGAAAAATGAGCACAATATCCATTGTTTTAACTAAAAATAGCTTCTAAAGTATCTACTTACCGACGACCATTTTTGTACAAATAGTCAAATAAAAATAAACGTGGAGATTTTATGCGGGTTTTGTATCAGTTTCCTTTGTCCCATTATTGTGAAAAAGCTCGCTGGTTGTTAGACCATAAAGAACTTGATTATGTGGCTCATAACTTAATTCCAGGCTTTCATCGTGCTTTTGCACAACTCAAAACAGGCCAAAATTTACTGCCTATTTTGAAAGATGATCATCAATGGATCGCTGAATCGACTAAAATTGCACTTTATCTGGATGATACTTATCCGGAGCATTCACTGTTACGTCGTGATGAACAATTAAGACAGCAAACATTAAAAATAGATAGCTTGGCTGATGAGCTGGGTATTCATGTCCGTCGTTGGGCTCTAGCTCATACGTTGGCGCAAGGAGACCATGCTTTAGAAATTATGATGGGTGAACAAGGCTATTTACGCCAATTTGAAAAAATATCGAAGCCATTCCTCAAAACACTGGTAAAGAAGAACTATAAACTTGAAGAAGAGCTAGTCAACCAGTCAAAAGAACGTATGGATGAACTCATAAATGAACTAAATAACTGCTTAATCGAAAATCAGGCACGTTATATGGTAGGCGATCGCTTAAGTCTTGCTGATATTTCTGTATGTTCTATGCTTGCTCCTTTATTAGAAATAAAGGGTACGCCGTGGGAGCGGGAAGAGGCTGAAGGTGTTTCGGAAGAATGGAATAACTATCAACAAAATTTACTCGATTTACCTCTAGGTCAGTATGTTTTAAGAATATATCAAACTGAGCGTAATGCGCGAGTAGATTGGCGCGGAATTTAAAATTATAAAATGCCCTGAGAAAATCGGGGCTTATTTTTATCTTTGCTAGTTATTTTATTAAGGTAGATATTACTATCAATTTTCTAAATGATTTTTATTAAGCCATTTGTTTATATTATTTTGATGCCAAAATTACTTTTTACAATATAAATTCCATTTTATCTAAATGACTAATAACTTTAATTTTTATGATTTTTTGGAAAATACAATTTTTCTAAATACTATTTTTAGCCAAAGTTAAGCCACTTTATTGTGCATGTGTTTACAATGTAATCAATAATTGCCACATTTAAGTGTAAATAGATGAGCTTAATAATAGACAGAAGATTAAAACATAGATTAAAGTAGAAACATGTGAGCAGTTTTAAAGGTATTAATTCTGCAAAACAGATTGAATAGAATAAGTGAAGCAAATGGATGGGTCCGACTTGGAAAAGTTGGCTCGATAATTGCAATTTAATAAAAAATCACTCTATTGCTCTATATGAATGATTCTATAGATAAATAGAGAGAATGATCATCAAGGAGTTCTTATGAAACGTTCTGCAACCTCTCTCATTATTTCAACAGTTATGCTTTGTACGGTTGGCGCTACTTCTCAAATTCAAGCAGCAGATACATTAGCTAAAATTAAAAGTACCGGAAAAATCGTAATTGGTCATCGAGAATCCTCAGATCCAATTTCATATGTTGTTGCAGGTAAACCAGTAGGTTATGCAGTCGATATCTGTAACCAGTTTGCAAATGACATTAAAAAAGAATTGAAAATGCCTAGCTTAAAAGTTGAGTATAAGGCAGTAACTTCATCAACACGTATTCCTGAGCTTTTGGCAGGCAATATCGATATGGAATGTGGTACCACTACAAACTCTAAACAACGTCAGCAACAAGTTGGTTTCTCAACTAACTACTATGCAACAGAAGTGCGCATGGCTGTTAAAGCAAACTCTGGCATTAAGAGTTTGGCGGACTTAAATGGTAAAGCAGTTGTTACTACTCAAGGCACTACATCTGACAAATACATTAAGATGAATGAAAAAGGTCAGGCAGTTAATGTTCAAAATATTTATGGTAAAGATCATGCTGATTCTTTTGCCATGATGGCATCTGGCCGTGCTGCTGCATTTGTAATGGATGATAATATTTTAGCAGGCTTGATTGCGAAGTCTTCTACACCTAAAGCTTTCGCAATTGTAGGTCCGGTACTTTCATCTGAACCTTATGGAATTATGCTTGCTAAAGATGATCCAAAATTTAAAGCGGTTGCAGACCGTACTGTAAATAACTTGTGGAAAACTGGTAAAATGGACGCTTTATATAAGAAGTGGTTCTTATCTCCAATTCCACCAAAAAACACGAATTTGAACATGCAACAAAGTTCATCTTATAAGAAATTAAAAGCTAACCCAACAGATGCAGGAATCTAACTGGATCTTTTTGTCCTAAATTTACTTGTGTAAGTGTAAAGATTCATTTGCACAAGTGGTCTATTTTCTAAAGATATTAATTTAAGGGGCAAACATGTCAGTCGGCTCGCTAAACTGGACTATATTCTGTGCGGAGTCTAATGAATATGGTGTCGATAAAGCCGCATGGGCAGAATCAGTTTGTAAAGCTATTGGTAGCTCAAGCTACAATGCTTATGCTGAGGCACCCACATGGTTACAAATGTTAGGTTCAGGCGTGTTCACTATGGTTTGGACAGCTATTATAGCCTTTCTTATCGCATTTTTATTAGGTTCTCTCCTAGGGGTAATTCGTACATTACCCAACAAACCTCTCGCATTTATCGGCAATTGTTACGTTGAAATTTTCCGTAATATTCCACTTATTGTGCAACTATTCTTCTGGGCTTTTGTTTTTCCTGAGTTTTTACCGGACAGCTTAAGTGCAGGTAGTGGGGATGTAGTTGCTGGTGGTTGGTGGAAAAATATTTTAAATCAGCAACCGGCGGTTATTGGTGTTTTTGCATTAGGTCTCTACACGGCTGCACGTGTATCTGAGCACATACGTGCCGGAATTAATACCGTTTCTCGTGGACAGAAGTTCGCAGCTTCCGCTATGGGTTTTACTACTGCACAAAGCTATCGTTATGTCATTTTACCGGTTGCATATCGTACCGTATGGCCAACGATTACATCTGAAGCAATGAACGTTTTTAAAAACTCGGCTGTTTTATATGCGTTGAGTGTATTGAATTTCTTTGCTTACACGAAAACCATGCGTGAAGAAACTTCTCAGGACATTATCATTCTTATTCTCTCTACACCTGTTTATTTGATTATCACTTATAGCATTAAGTTTGTGATGGCATGGATTGAGAAACGAATGGCTGTACCTGGCTTAGGTTCAGGAGGGAAGTAATCATGGATTTTTCTTTATTACAAAACCCTGATGTGATCGCGGCACTCAAAGAAGGTTTCATTTTTACGCTTACCGTAACGGTATTAGCAATGATGGGCGGTATCCTAATTGGAACCCCATTGGCAATGATGCGTTTATCTAGCAATGCCATCGCAAGTAATTTTGCAAAATTTTATGTTGATCTGTTTCGTGGTATTCCACTGATTCAGGTGATCTTTATCTTCTACTTTTTGTTGCCGAAAATATTTGAGTTCCAATCTGATACCTATTGGGGTCCGTTGTTTTCGAGCGTTGTAACTTTTGCCATTTTTGAAGCAGCTTTTTTCTCGGAAATTGTACGTTCTGGAATTCAGTCTATTTCAAAAGGTCAGGTACATGCAGGCTATGCGCTAGGTTTTACCTACGGTCAATCAATGCGCTATGTGGTATTACCTCAAGCCTTCCGTAACATGCTCCCAGTATTGTTAACTCAAACAATCATTCTATTTCAGGACATCTCATTAGTTTATGTGATTAGTGCACCAGACTTTTTAGGCCGTGCAGATACATTGGCTAATACATATGGACCTGAAACAAAAGCAACATTCTATTTAATCGTCGCTGTAGTGTATTTCTGTAGCTCGTTTGTGCTGTCGCATTTAGTCAAACGCTTACAGCAAAAAATTGCCATCATTCGCTAATTGGAGATTTTAAATGCCAATGATAGACATCCAACATATCTCTAAATGGTATGGTGATTTTCAGGTTTTAACAGATTGCACGACGAGTATTGAAAAAGGTGATGTCGTTGTTGTTTGCGGACCATCTGGTTCAGGAAAATCAACACTCATCAAAACAGTAAATGCTTTAGAACCATTTCAACAAGGTGACATTATTGTTGATGGAATTTCGCTTAAAGATCCAAAAACAGATCTCGCTAAATTTCGTTCACGAGTGGGAATGGTCTTTCAGCACTTTGAGCTTTTTCCGCACATGACTGTTTTGGAAAATTTGACGATTGCTCAAGTTAAAGTGTTAAAGCGTTCAGTTGCAGATGCTCGTGCAAAAGGTCTGAAATATTTAGAGCGTGTAGGCTTACTTGCTCATAAAGATAAATTTCCGGGGCAGTTGTCGGGTGGTCAGCAGCAACGTGTAGCGATTGCACGTGGTTTGTCTATGGACCCAATCTGTATGTTGTTTGATGAACCAACTTCTGCACTTGATCCTGAAATGGTCGGTGAGGTTCTTGAAGTTATGGTGCAGCTCGCACATGAAGGCATGACCATGATGTGTGTTACTCATGAAATGGGCTTTGCTAAAAGAGTATCTAACCGTTTAATTTTTATGGATGAAGGTAAAATTTTAGAAGACTGCCCAACCCATGAATTCTTTGATAATTTAGAAGCTCGTCATGAGCGTGCTAAACTTTTCTTAGAAAAAATTCAGGCGATGCACTAATATCCCTAATAAAAAAAGAGCCATTAAAGGCTCTTTTTTTATATCTAATTTTTAGAAGCTATACTTTGCTAGCAGGTTGATACGTGAATAATCACCCTTGTCACCTGCAAAAGTTTCACGTTGACCGTAAGTATATTCTGCTCCTAAATCAATATTTTTAACTGGGTTCCAGATTAAATTGACTAAAGCGTTATAAATTTCTTTGTTATAGCTGGTATTGGTTAAATTGCTATTTGCATAGACATTATCATCTTTGTATTGAATACCACCTACAGCAAAAGTAGAACGCAGAATAGGGCTCCATTTACGTTGATATCCAATTACTGCGCTATCGAATTCTCCTAAATTAATATCTTGTGTTGTTGTGTCATAGTTATAAGCCGAATTACTATAAAGTAAATAACGGCCATCGCCTTTAACATGATAGTAATTAGCAACCACGCTATCTTGAGGCGTTAAATCATATTTACCACCAACACCAACACCCCAGCCAAATTTCTGTTCAGAAGTGCTATCTTTTGGAGCTACACGGTTTTCATGGGCAAGACCATGTAACTGTAATAGGCCTTTGTTATCCGTAGTTTTGAAATCATATCGTGCTGTTAAAGCAGGAAAACGGCTTCCACCGGCAGCATTACCAGCTTTTTCAACATCACCGCCTTCTAAGGCAACTAATATTTTTTGTTGTGCATTAATTGGCTGGGTGTAACGAACCTGTACTGTACGTGTAGTACCTGTACCAATAGCGCCATTAAAGTCTACTGTTTCTGGTGATGTATCTGTGTTTACAAAAGGTGAGGTTGTTTGACCAGCTAACCATTTTCCTAAAGACATATAGGCATGACGAACACGGAAAGTACCATTGCCATTATCTCCATTGCCACCCATGAAATCGGCTTCAATTTTACCTGTTAAATCTCCATATTGAGTTGGACGAGTAATATCTAAGCCAATTCGTGAAGTTGCTGCAGATACATTGAGTGAGTCTTGTTTTGGATCATCTTTATTCAGTGGATAATTGGCACCATTTGAAATACTGCCATTTGAACCTTTAAAGTCATAGGTTGCATCTGCGCGAACACTACCATAAAGCTTGACTTGAGTTTGCCCATCGGCCATAGCCATCCAACCTGGTTTGGATGCAGGAGGTGTAGGGGTAGAAGGTGCTGCGGGAATTGTTGCTGGAGCAGTGACAGTTAAAGCTGTTTTTTGTTGATCAGATAGTTTCTGGACGAGTTGTTTTAACTCCTTTACTTCATCACGTAAGGCGTTAACTTCAGCATCTGTAGCGGCATGCACAGGCATCGTCACGCTCATTGCACCTAAAGAACTCATTGCTAACACTAGTGTTTTGATCTTATTCACAGGAACTCCCCCGACATGGATAAAAATTTTCCTGCAAATACATAACAAAAATGATGCCAACTTTAAGAAACTTGAAAAATAGTCAAATTTTGATGATTACTTCCCTTTTAGCCTCAAATGGTAGTGAGAATAAGAATTTTGCATCGATAAATCAGATTTAAGCATAAAGCTGACTCTCTAAAATGAACCGCACATGACAGTACTTGCACGTTTAAAAGGCATAAAAGAATTAGGCTCTATAAAGGAAAAAGAGTTTTGTTGCCCATAAACCTTTGTATTTTCAATGCAGAGGTAGTGGTATAGGGTTATACTGTCTTCACTGTGAAATTTTGGCTGGAGATAAGAGTGGAGTTAGATCGTTTTGATAAACAAATTCTAGAAATTTTGTCTCATGAAGACTTAAATTTGAATGAACTTTCAGAACGGATCAATCTGTCAGTCAGTTCTGTACATCGCCGTATTAAGCACCTGATTGAAGCCAACATCATGGGACAGCTCAAAAGGGAAATTAATTTTAGTAAGCTTGGTTTTACTTTACATATTTTATTGCAAGTTTCACTGAGTAAACATGATAGTGAAACATTTGATAAGTTTCTGTCTGAAATAGAAGCAATTCCAGAAGTAACTAATGCATTCTTGGTAACGGGGCAGAGTGCTGATTTTATTTTAGAGCTTGTAGCACGCAACATGGATGACTACAGTGAAATTTTATTAAGACGTATTGGAAAAATCGACAACGTAGTTGCTTTGCATTCTAGCTTTGTCATTAAAGAATATAATGTGTTCAATTGCTATAACTTGCTCAACAAGCTATAAAAAAACGCACCATTTGGTGCGTTTTCTTTGATTCAAATGTTTGATTTAAGCATCAAGTTGAGCCAAAACCTCATCCGAGAATTCAACGTTAGTATAAACGTTTTGTACATCGTCAAGATCTTCAAACATATCAATCATTTTAAGAATTTGTTTTGCTTGGTCAACATCTGTAATTTCAGCTTTTGTAGATGGGCTCATCACAACTTCTGCGTTATCAGATTTTAAACCAGCAGCAGTAAGGGCATCTTGTACTTCACCGAAAGTTTCTGGTGAAGTGATTACCAAAATTTCATCTTCTGAAACTTCAATATCTTCAGCGCCAGCTTCTAAAGCAACTTCCATGATTTTATCTTCTAAAGAAACATCTTCAAAAGTAATCTCACCACGTTTAGTAAATAGATAAGATACAGAACCCGCAGTTCCTAAGTTACCATTTGTTTTACTAAAACAGTGACGTACGTCTGGTACTGTACGGTTTAAGTTATCTGTCATTGTTTCAACAAGAACAGCAACCCCGCCAACACCATAACCTTCATAAGTTACTTCTTTTAGATCATCATTATCTTCACCACCAGCACCACGTTGGATAGCACGGTTAATGGTGTCACGTGTCATATTAACTGAGAGAGCTTTTTCAACTACTGCACGCAGACGAGGGTTGCTAGCAGGATCTCCACCACCAAGTTTGGCAGCAGTCACAATTTCACGAATATATTTAGTAAAAACCTTACCGCGACTTGCATCTTGTTTAGCTTTACGATGCTTAATATTGGCCCATTTAGAATGACCCGCCATGGACGTGAACTCCAAAAAAAGAAAATGCAAAAGTGCTGGAATATTAGCATAGGCTTGGTTTTGTTGAAAACTGTTGCCCTGCGTTTTGTTAGCCAATTGAATAAGAACAATAAGCTTAAGACCTAATGAGTGAGATTAGGTCAAATCAAGTCCAATTTGATTTAGTTAATTTTTACATCTATGTCAAATTGAGCATATAACTCTTTAATGGTTTCCAAGTCTTTTTGTAAATCAGTCGGGTAAATTTTACCTAAAATCCCACCTTGTTTACTTCGAGCATTGGCATACATTAAAACAATAGGAACATTGGCTGCTTTTGCAATATGCCAAAAACCTGTACGGATAGGCTTACGTTCAGAGCCATCTTTAGCACGTGTAGCTTCTGGAGCAATCACTAAGTTAAAAGTTTCATGGGTTTGAAATTGTTCAACCATTTGCGAAACGATATCTTTACTTGCTTTACGATCAACAGGAATGCCACCCAATTTTTCTAAAATTGGCTTAAGGGGGCCTTTGAAAAGTTCTTTCTTTATTAGAGTATGAATTTTGATGTCTAACATTTGGAAGAGGGCAATCGAGAGCACTGCATCTAGATTTGAGGTATGTTCAAAGCCAATAATAACTTGTTTTTTCTCAAGAATTTGTGGGTCTACATTGTAGGTCCAACCAACGGCTTTAAAGATAGAGTTACCTAGAAATTTTTTCATACATCAGTGCAAATTGATAAATTTTCAGGATTCTAATATGAGTTTGTAAAAAAGCCTAGAAAAATTATGAAAGCTAAAGTAGAGCACAAAAGTTAAGGATTATCTAAGTTCTAAAATACTTTAAAAGTTCTTTTTTTATTTTTCTCAAACTTCATTTTAAAGTAATAAACCTAGATGATTTTAAAATTAAGATACTGGCTGTGGTATCTCTTCATTAATTAAATATTCAATATATTTCCAAATTTTTTCAGGGTTAATAAGGTTTTTATCTGTCGTTCCATCAATAATCATCCCATCAATAATGGAAATAATGATATGAACAAGGGGCGTTGGATTTTCTATACCTAATTGATTAAGCTTTTCATGTAATAGATTAGTCAACCATTTTGTATATTCATAAAATGGTTCACGAATTGAAGTATATTGTTTAGATACTTCAATAAATGCCTTTTTAAATAAACAGCCATTAAATGTTTCGCTATTGATCCATTCAATATACCAATTAAAAATAATATGAATTTGCTCAAGAGGACTAGCATCTTGATGTAAACTTAATTGTTCATTGATTGAGTTTTGAATATTTATATTTCGATGTTGCAAACATTCCATAATTAAATTTTCCTTTGATGGAAAATATTTATAAAAAGTCATTTTTGCAACATTTGATTCAGCAATAATACGGTCAACACCAGTAGCATTGTACCCAATCTGATTAAATAAATTTAAAGCAGTATTTATAATATCTTCTTTTTTTGACATTACTATTCCATATAGTTAAAACTAATTATAACTTAATCTAAAATATTAAATTTTTAATACAAATTATGATAATAAAAAACTGATTTTGATTCAAGTTGAGATTGTGATAATGATTATCATTAATTGAAGTTTTTTTTAATTTTTCATTTGATTTCGTACGATTTTAATTCTAATATTAATCGATGAAGGAACATATTTAAATATTAATTTAAGTCATTGTTTTTATAATAAAATATGTAAAAATCGATCATGCTTCAATAAGTTTAATGAGAGCGGATATGCCTAAGAAATTTGAGAATTTTAATAATCCTAGAAAGAAAGCACTCGCAGGGATGAAACAAAGCATTTCAGCTGAACTATGGGAAAAAAATTCAAACTTTTTGACCCGATTAAGAGCAAAGATTGCAAAACATCCTGTATCCCATCATCCTGCAATCGATACTTTAAATAATGGCGAAATTAATAAAGAAGATTTAAAAAAAATTCATTTAGAGTATCGTCATGCAATTGTGCAAACTTTTACTGATGCATTGCTCATGGCCCAATTTCAAACTAAACAATTAGAGCCGAGATTGCATGCCGGTGCAAAAATGTTCCCGCGTTTTCTTTTGAGTTTAAATATTTTTGATGAGTTTGGATTTCGGCCAGGTTTGGATAAAGACGGCTACTATCAGGGAAATCCTGAATATGCTCATTATCCCTTATTTGAAGATATATTGAATGATTTCGGTATTACAGAACAAGATCGTCTAACTTATCATCCGACTGAAATTGCAGATCAGGTTAGAGTATTTTTAGAAAATGCTTATGATGACTATAAAGCTGTTTCAGCCTTACTAGCAGTCGCAGAGGAAGAAGTCATTCTGTATAGTCCACCTTTACGTAGAGCAACTAAAGCAGTTGGTCTAGATGTGGAGGGTGGTGGTTATTATCATGTACATGGTATCTCTGAGGATGAAAGTGCTGAAGCAGCAGATGACGATCATGAAGAAGATTTATGGTATGTCTTGATGCAAGCTTGTACAGAAGAAGACTATAATTATATTGAAAAATTATGCTTAGAGTATTGTGATTTATGGGAAAAGTTTTGGGATACACAATTAGAGAATTCTGAGCCAATGCGAAAGCAAATCTTAGCTTAATAGATGAAAGATGGATATTTAGTACGAAACGTAAGTGTATTTTAAAACATCTAAAATTTAGGGATAAAATAAATTTAAATTTTGAGTATTTTTTATAAGAGTAAAGCATATTCTATTTGGATATATATTAAAAAACCCCATAAACTTTTTGTTTATGAGGTTCGGTATTTGGTGGGCCCACACAGACTTGAACTGTGGACCAACGGATTATGAGTCCGCTGCTCTAACCAACTGAGCTATAGGCCCTATAAGTCAGAAAAGCTTTTAATCTCAATGCTTTTCAGTGCGTGCAATACTAATCAATTTTTTTATTAAACACAAGTCATTTTCTGAAGTAGACGCAAACTAAACCCAAAAATATTGTGTCATATTGGTTAATATTTCAAGCGATAGTGATTCTAGCTTATGTGTAGTTCAAGAGTAAAGTGGGAAAAGTTATTTATCGATCAATTAGAATTTATTCCAACAATCTATTGTGACGATGACTTAATTGTATTTGTAGTTTGAGACATTAATTTATATAAAATAAATTTTGTTTAAAATATAAGCGGAAATTGTAGCTGTGCTGTTTGTGTGTTGTGAAAATATAGAATTAGAAAAAACTTATTTAAGATAAATATAAATGGTGATTAAAAATATTATGTATTTTTATATTGTAATTAAGCTTTAGGTATATGGTAGATTGCCTTTTTAATTATATATTTCGAAAAATAATAGTTACAATAATTCTCTTAATAAGATTCTAGCCTATATGTAGTAAAAATATAGACTATTAGGGCCAAATTACTTAAGAAAATAGTATTATTAATTTTTAGATTAGCTTAAAATTTAAACTCAACTTAAAAAAGTAAACATTAATATATAAAGTTAGCAACTTTAATAATGAAACATAAAACTAACGAATAAACGGATTCAATTTTTTTAATGCAAATAAATTTAATTAAAATATAATACTTTTTCTTAAGATGTTTATTGTGTTTTTCTAAAAAAGCTGTTAAGGACGCTAATAGAAATTTTTATCATTAAAATACCTTTCCGTCTCTAAAGTATTTTCTATATGAAACCTAAATTGTGATTGTCTTCACAACAATACAAATGTTTGTATCTTATAAACTTTATTCTTGACTAAAACACTTGGTTTTAATAAAGTATAAGTGTATTTTTTACAAAACAAAATATTATTGCTTAATCCTGAAATACAACAAGAGGCCTACTTTCTAAGTAGGCTTTTTGTTTTTAGTAGTATTTAGAAAGATGGCACAGAGTAATAAGCTTAAGCTTTAAATAAACTAGATTTAACAAGAATCAAAATTATAAAAATCCTTAGACTTTCAGAACTAACCTATAAAGTTTTATAAATTTTCTTGAATAATTTTAATTAACTCTCTAGCTGCTTTAGGTAAAGGGCGGTCTTGGAGCCAAATTAAATAAATAGATAGAGGTAAATGATTTTTCGTATTTTTAAAATCTAAAAGGACTAAGTGACCTTGATCAATTTTATCTTGTACTAGTGATAACGGAAAATTTCCCCAACCAAGTCCAGCTTCAACCATATTAATTGCTGTTTGTAGACTATTGGTTTTCCAGTACATTGCACCAATAATTGAACGGGGATCTTTCATTTTATGTTCACTACTCGCCACAACAATTTGTCTAATATTGATTAATTCCTCAATAGAAAACTGCTTTGTTCTATCTTGTAGAAGAGCGTGGTTAGAAGAAATCGTAGCCGCCACTGTTTCAGTCATTACCAATTGTAGATTCTCGCGCATTTTTATATTGAGGTCTGAACCCGCTAAGCAAAGACTGATTTGCTCCGTATAAAGTAAATTAACAATGTCGTCTTGGGGAGCAGTAATAACTTCTATGTTGAGTAAAGGGAATTTATCGGCTAGTTTCTTTATTGAATGGAATAATAATTTTGTATTTACATCGGAAACAACGCCAATACGCAATTTACTTTCAAGTCCTAAAGAAAGTTCATGTGCATGAGTGCTAAATAGCCTAAGTTGTTCAGAAATGATCCGTGCTTGAGGTTCCAAGGCTAATGCTGCAGCGGTAGGAATGACCTTTCGAGGAGTCCGTTCAAATAATATATAACCCAATTCTGCTTCTAAATTAGCAACGGCCATACTTACTGCTGAGGGGACTCGATTTAGTTTACGAGCAGCCGCAGAGAAAGAACCCGTATCGAGTACGGTTATGAAAAGTTCAATATTTTCACTGTTAAAATTCATTTTGATATCAGCTGAACTGAAAGCTATTAACTTTATATATGATTTTGACTGAAATTAAAATATAAGGAATTAAGCAGAGTTTAGTGATTATGCAAGGTATAAAGCGTCGAATTGTATATGTTTCTTCCTATGAAATAATCGGAATGGTTATTTCATCAGTAGGGTTAGCGATTTTGGCAGGTGATAGTGTTGAACATACAGGACCACTCTCTGTCATGATTACGACCATCGCTGTAACTTGGAATTTTATCTACAATATTTTATATGAGAAATGGGAAGCTAGACAAAGCAGCCATATCCGTACAGTTAAGCGTAGAGTGGGGCATGCTATTGGTTTCCAACTTACCTTAGTCTTGTTTTTGATTCCTCTTATTTCATGGTGGATGGATATTTCTCTGGTTGCTGCTTTTTGGTTAGATGTGGCCTTTATTATCATTATCCCTATCTATACTTTTATATTTAATTGGAGCTTTGATAAGTTATTTGGATTGCCTATTTCGGCACAGGCTAAAGCGCTATCAGAATAACCGTAAAATTATTTTATAAGCTATCAAGGTGATCGACTTTGATAGCTTATCTAGTTTCATTATTTGATTTGATCAATCACTAATTGTTTTGAAAACTTGAGTTGAGCTTTCTTGGCGAAAATGTAGTAAATCAATGCAGTAGAGATAAGACCTACGAGCCACGATAAATCGATTCCTCCTAGCAATGCCGCAATTTGACCCGTATAGAATTTACTATCAATAAATGGCAGTTGAATCAAAATACCTAGAAAGTAGCAGGTAATTCCAATCCGATTCCAACGGCCATACTTACCATTTGGATCATAGAGTGCATCTACATCACATTCTTCTTTAGAGATAAAGTAGTAATCAACAAGATTAATGGCACTCCACGGAATAAAAAAGGTGAGTAAAAACAAAATAAATGCTTTAAAGGCGCTTAAAAAAGTATGTTCACCTATAATTGCAATAAAGGTTGAGACTACAACCATAGCAAGGACAATCAATAATCTTGTTATTTTTGAGATTTGATTTGTCGATTTGAAACTATTCCAAATCGTAGCAATACACATAAAACTGCCATAGGCATTTAAGGTCGTTAGAGTAACTTTCCCAAAAGCGATACTAAAATATAGAAAGGTTACGACAAGGGCAATTGGGTTCATACCCACAACATATTGAACTTCATTTCCAACAAAATTGCCGTTTGCAACCTGAGCGATTAAAACGCCTAAGCTCATAGAAATCTGTGAGCCAATTAAAGAACCTAAGCCGACAGCCCAAAAAACACGAGATGAAGATGTTTTAGTTGGAAGATATCGAGAATAATCTGCAACATAGGGACCAAAAGAGATTTGCCAAGAAGCAGAAAGGGAAACTGCTAACAAGAATGAAGACCAGCTGAAATGACGTACTGCTAAGAGTTCAGAAAAATCAGAAAGTGCGAAGATCTGAGTCAAAATAATCACAAAAGCAATCAAACCAATAATACTGGCTACTTTGCCTACCAAATGGATTAAACGGTATCCAATCGTTGCGAATAAAATGATTAAACTTGCATAAATTAAGATACCAGTTGTGTTGCTGACATGTGCCAAATGTGCAATTGCTTTACCCGCTAATACCTCTCCAGTTGCGGTAAAACCAATATACATAAGGCAAACGAGTATGATTGGAATACACGCGCCATAAACCCCAAATTGCACACGGCTTGAAATCATTTGAGGGAGGCCAAGTTTAGGACCTTGGGCAGCATGTAGTGCCATGACGGCAGCACCAAAACATTGTCCTACTAATAAGCCAATAATAGACCAAAAAACATCCCCGCCTAACACAACGGCTAGCGCGCCTGTCACAATGGCTGTGATTTGTAAGTTAGCACCAAACCATAGGGTGAATTGGGCAAATACTCCGCCATGTCTTTCATTTTCAGGAATAAAATCAATACTTCGATTTTCTATAAAACTACTATTAGGTTTCCCAGCCGATGAGTCCATTTCACTCTCCTTATCCTTTAAGAGCCATCCTATTCTTATTTATTCATATTTGTATAAGCAAATATAAACATGTATATACAAGTAATTTTAAGAAGAATCAAATATTTTTGAAGTATTGGACGTTAAAATTGAGTTAAATAATTCATAGATAAGTAGAAAAAGTATTTGACTGATTTTATTTTTTAAAATTTAAATGATAAAAAAATAATATATGAAAAAGCCCTCTGCAGAGGGCTCTATTTTATGCATTTGCGTCTAAAACTAGTTGGAAATAAGTGGGAAGTTCAGAAAATTGTACCAGTTGGGTCTTATCTTCTTGCTTAAAATAATACTGATAATTTGGAGTGTCTAAATGGTTATCTAGATATTGGGTTGCATCTGTAAACTGTGCTTTTGCAATCGGCTTATCTTTCTTGCATTTAATAATAACAGGATTTACGGAGTTTAATTTTACAGGAACGCCATTTTCAAATTTAGCAGTTTCAATCAATAAGGAAATTTTGAAATCTCTGAAGGTTACACAGAAGTGACCTCCATTTTCAGTCTTAATTTCTCGGTCGGAGAAAAGATCTTTAAATAAATTCTTAAGGGATTCTCTGTGTTTATCTAAGGCAACTTGAAATTCATGATCTCGTTGCTCGATCTTTTCTTGCTCTTCTTGTAGCAATTTGGCTTGCTTTTCAATTGTTGTAAAATCCAGCTTCATTTTAATTTCTCCTTTGCTTGTTTTAAAACTATATATGGCAATCTTTTATTAAGTTTTAAAGAAACATACAGTATTTGTTACAACGGAATAATTAAGATGAGCTTTTGTATAAACCATCACAAATGTAAAAAATTTTTGAAAATATAAGAATTTAAAGAAATTATTGAGGAATAATTTTTATATTTGAAAATGCTGCTACATATTAAGGATAAATTTTTAATGTAGCAGCATATTTCTTATTTTGTACAATGTTTTGCCATAAGTGGGGTGCTTTTAATTTTAAAAAATCCTCCGCTACTCATTACACCAAGCATTACTAAAACTGTTCCTACTAACTGCCAGATATTGAGGGCTTGTCCAGTAAGTAGAGCAATTATCATACTGAACACTGGCACAAAGTTAAAAAAGACAGAAGCACGACCAGCACCTAACTTTTGTATGCCATTAAACCAGAATAGATAAGCAATCATGGTAGAGCAGATAACAACATATCCCATGGCTAAATGTGCATTTAAAGGTGCAGATGCAATTGCTGTAAGAGGATCTTCAAATATCACACTCAATAGACCAAGTGTTATTGCCCCGACCAGCATAGAAAAAGTTGTTGTTTCTAAGGGAGTAGCATTTTTTACATAACGGCGAGACAGTACATTTGCAAGACAAAATCCAAATGCACCCAATAATATAAATAGATCTCCAATGTCTATTTTGAGGTGCAGCAAAGTCGTTATATGTCCCTGACTAATCACCAGTAACACGCCACTTAAGCCAAATAAAACGCCTAAGAATTTATTAGTAGTAAGTTTTTCACCATCTAAAAGGATTGTCATTAATAGAGTCATTAATGGCGTAGTTGCCATAATTAAAGCACCGTTAACAGCTGAGGTGGTTTGAAGTCCATAAAAACAGCCAATGTTAAATCCCGCAATTCCGATAATACCAATAATCAGATAGATAGCTAGATTCTGTCTTAAGGCTGCCCATCTAAGCTGGCCTGTTATTGAAAAGATTAAGAGTAAGCCTAGACTTGCAATAAAAAAACGTTCAGACGCACCAGATAACGGGGGCATATGTTGAATAATATAAGACATTGCATTAAATGCTGATCCCCAAAAAAACATCGTTAAGACAACACCAGCATAGGCATAAGCCACCGTTCTGTTCATGGACAGGCTCCCATTAAGAAAGGTTTTATTCTCGACAAATCTATAAAGGTGTACAATTCCATATTAATACACTGCTAATGTGAAAATTTGCACAATGATTGATTGGGAAAATTTGCATTACTTTTCAGTTTTTACAGAAGAAAAGTCACTTTCTGCTGCTGCCAGAAAATTGGGAGTAGATCATGCAACTGTATCTAGAAGAATTGCCCAGCTAGAACAAAATTTAAAACTTAAATTAGTTGATCGTAGGCCACGGACATACATTCTGACTCCTGACGGAGAACGTCTTGCACAAGTAGTTGCTCGTATGATGGAAGAAACTTTTTCTATTGAACGTTTAACTCAAGCAGGTCAGCAAGAAGTAATGGGAAGTGTCTCTATTAGTATGCCTCCCTTAACTGCTGCACATCTCATCATGCCTCATTTGGGTAAATTTTATCGCCATTATCCGCAATTAAAATTACGGGTGCTCGGTGATGTTCATTATGTTTCTTTACAGCATAGTGAGGCCGATATTGCGGTACGATTTGGACGTCCTAAGGATGAAAATTTAGTTGCTCGAAAAGTAGGTGAAATACCTTTTGGAATATATGCAGGTCCAAATTATTTAGCTTCAACAGATCCTGAAAATTATGATTGGATTAGTGTAGAAGTGGGGGGAGTGCATGGTCAAAAACAGCAAAAGTTAAAAGAAAGGTTAAATCATAAAGAACCGATAATGGTTACCAATAATCCCGAGTTACAGTGGAGAGCTGCATGTGGAGAAATTGGTTTAGCGGTCTTACCAGATTTTTTAGGAGCTATTAGCAATTTGGTCAGATTACAAGATGATTATCCGATGAGTGCTGAAATATGGTTAGTCACACACGAAGATTTACGGCATATCCCTGCAATACGACTAGTAATGGACTTTCTTATGTCTTGTTTTGAGCCATTTAAAGTCTAAGCTATTAACTGCATTCATTTAAAAAGCTGCTGGAGTCCGCAGCTTTTATATTGAGATAAATTTTAAGCCAGACTGATTTCTATTCCTCTACGTAAATTAGATTGGTCCTGATCGGAGTTTAAATCAATTTTGGCATACGATTTGGCAAGTATGCGTCGAGCAGCAAAATTAATTGGTTTTTCTATCAACTTAGGTAATTTGATACCTAAGGGGTTACTTTCGGTTTGAGATACTTCGGTTTTGATCCTAGTTCCCATAATATAGTCAAACCATGGTTTGGTAACGCACCAATTAGCATTTTGATTGCTTGTCATATGATGATCATAGTGCCAAGGGATGCGTTTCTTAGCATATTCAGGGTCTAAATGGGCTTTTGAATGTACACGCCAATAATTCCATAAGCCATAATAAAGCCCAGCTGTAAAAAAGGGCGCTACTGGTAAGAATACTGTTGCAACACCAGCTAAACTAATTAATGCTGTTTTTTCATTATAAATTTCTGCATTTTTGAACATTGATTCTGCATAACCTTCATCATGAAAATTATTTAAGCGAGCACGTTTATGATGAGCAATATGAGTAAAAAAAGGGCTGTTACGATACTTGGTTGGATATTCGTGTAACCAAACTTTATGGAAGTACCATTCAAGGCCATTTGCAACAAAAATACCGACAGGAAACCCGAGCATACTAATTACTTCTCATGAATCATAATTTAAATGCATTGTAAAATAAGAAAGTTTTATCGCTTTGACTCCATAGGCAGTCCAGGAACTGCCTATAAAATCAATTTTATTGCTTTTGTTTGCGTTGGCGATATGCGCTTGGAGTTTCACCAGTCCAACGTTTAAAAGCTCGTGTAAATGCAGAGGGTTCAGAAAAGCCAGTTAAATAAACAATTTGATCAAGAGTTTCTTTGGTGTTTGCAAGTAAACGTCGTGCAAGCTTCTCTCGATGCTGGTTTAAAATTTTCTCGTAATTAGTATTAATTGCTTGTAAATCAGCTCGAAGGGTACGTGGGTTACGATTTAATTGTTCAGCAATAAATTTTTGATCGAATTGACCAGATTCAAGTAAACCATTGCTGAGCAAGCGCTCAATCGCATAAACAAGTTGATGCTTTTCTAAGTTTGATAGTTGCTGTTCAGCAATTGTTTCATGAATTTTTAATAATTCAGGTTCAGCCGCTGGTGATGCTTTATTCAATAATGTACTAGGAAAAATTATAGCGCCTTGTTTTTGGTTTAAAATTACCGAGCATTTCCAAGCTTCTTGATAATTATTAGCTGAAGCACCTTGTTGATAAGGTAATGTAATTTGGCTAGGTCTAAACTCGTTATTTGTAATATATTTAAAAAAATTAAGAAAAATACCGATACCACATTCAAGATAATGTCTTACAGGGTGTTCAAAACCTACTAATAACGCGATATCTTTTTCAACAATTAAAGAAAGATTAAATACATCGGTTAACAGGTCCTGATATCTTAAAGCACGTTGTAAACCTTCACCGAAAGTAGAACTACTTAAAAATAAATATTCAATAACTAAACCTCTGAAAGCAGGCATTTGACTACCTACATGCAAACCAATATCAGGATCTTCACTTATTTCTTCTGCCGCTGTCCAAAATCGATGTTGAGTAGAATTGTCTCTACGAATATTTTTATCGGGCGGTTGATTGGGTAAATTTACACTTGCAAAAATAGATGCTGCATCTAATCCCATTTGCTGCATAGTTTGATAAGTCATCCATAAAAAAATTCCAGCATCGGAAGAATTTTTTGACATATTTTTTATAAATATCTAGAAAGTTGTACAATGCATTCAATCATGAATTTATTGTTAATACGATATTCTTACCTATAAATTTCATTGATCAGAAAAAAAGCCTGCATCTTCACGTGCCTGTTTTAAAGCTAAAATAAAAGATATAAGTAAAAGTAGCCCTATGAGGAAAAGAAAAAGATCAATTTTACTGATCGCGTAACCTATACTTGTAGCTCCTAGACCTAGTAAAACAATACATAATATTTTCCAAAAAATGAGCATGTTACGTCTGATAAAAGCCTAAGAATATTGTTTGTAATTGAAGGGGATTTCTAAATTTATTTATGTTTTTTTTATTATAGATTATGTAATTCTTTATAATTTAATAAAATTCGTTTTTTATTAAGCTTTTGAAAAATAAATAAATTATTTTTAGGTCATATAAATCAATTTCTTTCATTTTTTCTTAAAATTAAGTTTTTATTAATTAATAGAATGATAATTCTTTAGAAACACTATAAAATAGGAATGTAAAAAATAAATTTAATTTTTTAATTAATATAAAACAATAGTTTACTGTGGTTATTTAAATTTTTGTTAAAAAAAAGACTTGATTTTTAAGCTAAATTTTGGAATTATAGTTATGCAAATTGTGATCTATTTCCCACAATTTGTATTTCAGGTTAAGTGGTTATCACTAATGCTCATTTGCTATTTTTGCTTATGAGCATTTTTTTATGTGACTTTTTAATATAACTACAAAATTTTTGAAGCGTTAAATTTTAAGATTATTTAGCTGAGCTAAGCTTAATTATTTTTAATAAATTTTTAGAGATAAATTAATCATATTGAATAGTTACAGTTGCTGTTGCCGTAACCTCACCCGCGCTTACATTAGCCGCTGTTTGATAGTAACGAGCAGTTAAGGGGATATCGTACTCTATAGTCTGATTAGAGCTGACTGTGCCTACATTTTGTTTTATTGTTTTTTGAATTGGGGTAGTGGCACCATTCATATTCCATAATAGTTCTACACCCACACCATTGGCTTTGGTTAAGTTTGCTGCACTATTATTAATGACCTGATTATTTTTGGGATCAGAATTATAGTCAAAACTTAAGCTGATGGTGTTACTTGTTGCTATACCCGAGTTATTTTCACCGCCGTTACATAAAATCGATAGATTAAAACTCTGCTCACCTTGTGTTGAACCAATCGCTTTAAAACCTGACTTTGTAACAGTCGGGAGTTGAATAGGTATATCTACACCATTTTGAATTTCACACGATGAAGACGCGATCAGAATAGGAGCATTACTTAATACTGTAGTAGTTAAAAATGGTCGGTTTTGTTGACCTGATACATAATAGGTGCTGTAACGTCCTGCCACTAATGCTCCAGAACCTGTGGTCATGGATGTTTTAATAACTTCCATAACAAAATATCCCGGTGAAAGGGTATATGCAGTATTTGGGGTTAAAGTACGTCTATATGGATAATACCCAGAAAAATCTGAAGCATCTGCTGCTTCACGATAAAGACGAATACCAATACCGGGAATATTGGTTGCATATACATTATTACCTATTGGGCTAACTGGATAATTTAAGGGGAGAGCCGCAATAATTTGATCACTAGCACGACTACATGTTGCAGTGGAATTATTGGGAGAAATCGTAAAAGTATTCCTTTGTAAGATAGTCCCTATAGGGTCAGTCGGTTTTACGACGATTTTACCAATGTTCATCGGGATATCGACGGTGGTAAATCCCTTACTTAAATTACAATTTGCATTTGTATGGCTATAAGCAAATAGACTCATTGTCAAAAATCCAAATTTTTTTAAAATCTTATTCATTTACAGACTGCCTTTGTCATAATAATTGATTGATTGTTGTGCTTTATTTGATCCGTGATATCGTATTCAAGTTCGCATTTTTCAGTATTCCTTTCTCCCCATTTCACATATAAACGGTCATGGGTTAAGGGAGTTCGTAAATAAATACGGCTGCCTTGCGCAACAATACCTATCACTTCGTTATTTTGGTTATATACCTGTGCGGCAAAAGGTAAATGTGAGCCATCTAAAGTGGTTGGGCTGATAAAAAGTGCGTAACCTTTTTTTGTTGTGAATTGAACTTTAGTGATTGAGCCTGCATAGGGAGCAATACGTAAGCTACTTTCAGCTAGCTCAACCTGTGTGGACATGTTTTGCGGATCAAGGCTAATGTCATTCATATGGTAAGGCGTAACATAGGGGATAACCGCATATCCCTTTTTGTTTATGCTGAGGCCTGGTGTATTACCGACTTGTGCTCCTGTTGCATCTGGGGCATAAACTAAAACCATTGTTTGAGCTTGATCTGGACCAAACAGAATTCCTTGGGAGTGAGCAACGATACTGCCACTCAAGTTAAGCATTTCTTGTTGATATGAGTCAGCGTAACTAAATGAAGCACCTAATGTTGTGTAGTTTGTCTTATAGTTACCATTGATATTGAGATTCGTTTGCCCATGGTTTTGACTGGAAATTGATGCGCCGTAATTCAACCGGTTTCCTGTAAAACCGCTAAAACTCAGAATTTGGCTATCTTCACTTATAAGACTATTAAAATTTAAAGAGCTTTTCTTAAAATCTAAGGGAAAGGATAGAGAAATGAGGTATTGAGTATCTTGGTTAGCTCGCCCACCAGCTTCAATAGTTTCACTATTAATTGCAGAGAAACTATAAGTTAAATCTTTAAATTGGTTGCTATAACCTAATTGGAATTGCTTATTAGTAGTAGGCTGGTTCCAATAGTTTGTCCACGAACCTACTAAATAGAAATTTCCCCTTTGGTTTGGAAGAGCTTGATTTAAATTAATCTGAAATTCACTTTTTTGCTTACCTACCGAAAAACTATCAATGTTTTGCTCTTGTAAGTCCCGAATCAAAATTGCATCACGTAGTTTGAGATAGTTTTGTGTTGAATAACGATAAGTTGCTAGTGTTAAGTTAGTATGCGTTGGAGAAAATAACTTATTGTAACTTAGACGATAACTTTGCCCTGTCATTTTAGGTTGATAAGAAAAATTGGCATTTGAATGTGTTGCATCAAAAGAAATAGCGCCAATAGGCGTTGAAAAAGCTGTACCTAACAATACAGAGAAATACTGCTGCGTTCCTTGAATTGCGCTATAAGTTGTAAGGTAATTATTGATTCCACGTTGATATTTACCCTGTATTAGCCATGGGGTTAAATTAATGTTTGGGTCTCGAAATTGTCCTAAGGTGAATGAATATCGGCTCATTTGAGGACGTAGCATTTCAATGACAGAAGTATATGGAATAGAATATCTTTGAACTTCTCCATTAGATTCAAGTACCGAAACTTGTAACTCACCTCCAAATCCTGTGGGATAGAGATCATTAATTTCAAAGTTTCCTGGTGGGACTGTGGTTTGGTAAATTAAATTACCTTGTTGTCTAACTTCGACTTTTGCATTGGTTTTGGTATAACCTCGAACTCTTGGAGCATAACCGAGCCTACTATTTGGAAGCATTCTGTCATCACTTGAAATATTCATTCCACGATAGGGTAGAGAGTCAATAAAATCGCTATTAGTAAAATAATCTCCTAAAGTCACAACACCGTGAATATCGGGAAACGCTTTTTGTATATATGTATTTGTCGAGGTATAAGAAGAATTATTAGATTGAGAATTAGATTGGCTTTGCCATTTCCATTGTCCATTATGGCGAAACTGCCAACTTGCTAAATTTGCTCCAAGATTGGTTCCCATAAAAGCATAACTATTTTCATGTTGTTCATTGACTATTCGATATGCTGTGGCGTTATAGCTTAAAAAAGCTGCATTAATACCGCGATCCCACAAATGCGGATCGATGTAACCTTGCGCATTTTTTTCTAAGACGACTTGCGGGAGCGAAATATCAATTCTTAAACGGGAACTATCAAATACATAAAAAGCACTATCTATCCATGAAGCGAGAGCTTTACATGAAAGAGACGAAGTAGAGTCATGTTGACTTAGAACATTAGCTTTTACGCCATATTCAAGTAACGTGGCTTCTGTAAAACATGTTTCAGCATTTGCGTTAGGAGCTGAGGCAGTAAATCGCATACGCCGTTTACCCAGCCATTGACCATTAATATAAACATCTAAGCTATATTCACCAGGCAAGATCGGGTTTCCGTATTTGAAGCGAGCTATATCAATTTTTTGTGCATTACCTACTAAGAAATTGCTATCAAATTCAGCCTTTGTAAAATGTGGAACATCAGTAGTATTTTCAGCATATATAGCCATAGGCATGAATAGCGTAATACTTGAGACGACATACCAAGTAAAGGGGCTTTTTAAACATATATAAGGTATAAACCATTTAGACATAGTTCTAGAGCCTACTCATGATAGGTTTTAAATTTTCTTAAGAAATACAATGAGGTTAGAATTTTATTGGGTGCTCAACTCGTCCACCGTAATCATTGATATACACAAAGCTCATATCTGCTAAGTTTTTATTTTTTAGTTTAATTTTATCCTCTGAATAAGGGGCAATCATTAAGCCTTGTTGCAATAAGTCTGTTTTATGGCTTTCACTTCCTTGAAAAATGGAGGTAATAGTAAGAAAAAAAGGTGTCGGATTTTTTATCATTAGATATTGATCATTTATTTTCCACTCGACTTTGTCACTTAGTTGATCAATATTTTCTTTTAGATCTATAGGGCGGTAAAAAAATTTAATTCGCGAACGAACAGCGAGTTGCAAAAAATTGTTAGAGGTTGTTGTGGTTTGACCTTGTTGAGTTCTCCCTTCAGGTTTAGGAGGAATATCTAAAACATTAAGCCAAAAAATAGATTCTTGTTGTTGGCTTAGTTGAGATGTAGTAGGCAACGCTGTAATTCTTAAAGTTTGCCCCTTAGTTGCTTCTACTCTTGAAATTGGTGGAGTAATAATGAAAGGTACATTTGTTTCATCTGGTGTTGACTTTGCATTTCCATCATCGATCCATGCTTGAACAAGAGACGGGGCCGTGCCGTTGTTACTCAGTTGTAATGTGATCTCACGGGCATTTGAAGGATAAATGACACGAGTACCATGTAAAACAATCTCAGCATGACCTGTAGTAGTGAGCGCTACTTGCAGACAAACTAATCCCCAAAAAAATTTACGACCACGAAAAAGCATCAGTCATATTCTCAATAACAAATAATAGGAAGGAGATAGCTTCTATTCATGAATAGAAGCTTCAATTTTAAGTTTATTGATAAATGATCGTGTATTTTACTTGCGATGTTACCGTACCAGCAGTAGAAGCACCTGTAGCATAATATTCAGCATAATAGTTAAGATCAGCACTACCGCCTGCTGAAACATTTACCCATTGTGAATTCGTTTGAGTTTCATTTGTGCTTGTAGCAAGTACAGGAATTACAGCGTTATTACTGCCAAGTAATTGAATATTTACATTTGTTGCTGCACCAGAAGTTGCTTGGTTTAATAAACGACCCGTATTAAAGTCAACGGTTGCGCCTGGTTCAAAATAAGTTGCGACTTTACCTGCAGCGGTACAGTTCGTTAAATTAATTTGAAAAGGTGTACGACCAGCTACATCACCAGCATTTTTTAAGGTTTGAGATGAAACAGTAGGCAAATTGATTGTTAAATTTTTATCTCCAGTATCAATAGTACAAGTATTATCCGTGACAAGACCATTAATAGTAATTGTGCCATCTGCTGCTTGTGCATTTGCTATATTTAAGAAAGAAACTGCCGCCACAAAAATAAATTTTTTCATAAAATCCCCAGAATAGCTTTTTAAAATAAAATCCATTACTTTTCAGTAAGTTTATTCTGATTAAGTAAGGCGAAGGAAATATATCACTTTTCAATCAAAAAACAAGAAAAACATTATATTTATATATATTTTGATCAATTGTTTTTATTAATAAAAATTAAAAAAAATTATTTTTTATCATTTGGTAAAATAATTAATTAGTTTTTATTTAAAATAGAATTTAAAAATTAGTAATATCTAAGTAATTGTATTCTATTGAATTAATGAAATTTTAAAATATTTAGATAATATATATCTAATATTTTTTACTAAGCAATTGTTTTTAAATGATAAAATTGTTTTGTGTGTATCTTATAAATATATTTAATTTTTTAAGAATTTTTTAAGGTTCAATTCCTACTGTTTTAGTTGTAATTCAATAAAAGATAATCTGGAGTTCAGTTCCATGAATACTATGAAGTATAGCTATAAACCTAATTACTTTTTCTTTGCTCATAAATTAGTTTTATTTTTAAAGGATTATCTCATCAAGCATCCGACGGAGCAGCAAACAACGTTTAACTTGCAAACGATTTATGACATCTTTAGCCATGATCTTGCTTCAAGTACGACAAACCTTGAAGGCATCTTAAATATTGCAGATGAATATGTCTTTGAAACAGAAGATGGCTTACTTCCATTAATTAGTAAGCATTCAGTCAATCTCAAAAATCATGTGCTTTCTTTAGAATTTACACCTCAAGCCTTGGCAAGTCTGTTATCAGGTCATTCGTTAGTAAATCCTAAAGCAGCTTAGATTTTCTTTTAAGGTAGAGTGAACTCATATAAAATTCATAAAATTTATTTTTAAGAGTTATTTATGAGTAAAGACTTCAAGGCCTTAACTTATATTGCGGATGAAAATGTAGCAGATACAGTGACTTGGCTTTTACACCATCAAGATGTTTTTGATTCTTTTAATTTTGATGTGTTGAGCCAAGAATTCACAGTAACGCATGCGGCAGGAAAGGATATTATTCGAGTCGGAACCTTTCTAAATGCTACTTACGGAATATTAGTAACTTCTATATAAATGAAAAAAGCCCTGAATAATCAGGGCTTTTAAATTTTCTAATTTGAGTTAAGCACTCATTGCATCTACTGATAAATCAGCAACTGTTGGCTTTGGTTTTTCAGCCGTTAAACCTAGTTTATTAAATAAAGCTTGGTCTTTACCTTCACCGGCATTTGGTGTGGTTAGTAGTTTATCACCAGAGAATAATGAGTTTGCACCAGCCATAAATGCTAATGCTTGGTCTGAATCACTTAATGATTCGCGGCCTGCAGAGAGACGGATATAACTATGCGGCATGATAATACGCGCCACAGCAATAGTACGAATCCACTCAATTACATCAAGCTTTTCAACGTCAGCTAAAGGTGTTCCTTCAATAGGAACAAGCATATTGATTGGCACAGATTCAGGGTGAATTGGTAGGGTAGCTAGTTCATGTAATAAACCAATTCGGTCTTCACGACTTTCGCCTAAACCCACAATACCGCCACTACAAACTTTCATACCAGCTTGACGAACATAATCAAGGGTATTTAAACGGTCATCAAAAGTACGAGTACTAATGATGTGAGAATAATACTCACGAGATGTATCTAAATTATGGTTATAGTAATCTAAACCAGCAACTTTTAGGCGTTCTGCTTGAGATTGGTTAAGCATCCCTAAAGTCATACAGGTTTCCATACCTAATGCTTTAACTTCACGTACCATTTCTAAAACATAAGGCATATCGCGCTCATGTGGGTTACGCCAAGCAGCACCCATACAAAAACGCGAAGAACCTGAATCTTTTGCAGCTTTCGCTTCACTAATCACTTTTTCAACAGCAATACGTTTTTCTGCTTCTAGTTTTGATTCGTAATGTGCCGATTGTGAGCAGTATTTGCAATCTTCAGGACATTTACCCGTTTTAATAGATAAAAGGGTACTGACCTGAATTGAATTGGCAGTGAAGTGCTCACGATGTACTTGTTGAGCCTTGAAAACTAAATCCAAAAAAGGTTGTTCATATAAAGCTTGGATTTCTTCACGATTCCAATCATTACGTAGAGTCATTGTCATATCCATGATGATGGCATTAATTCACTATACATAATCATACAGAATTCGTATTAAAGCTATAGGGCAAAAAACATCATTTTTTTAATTTGATAGCTGAAGTTGATTAAGTTGCTGTTCAATTGCCCAATCAATATGCACATTGACGATTTCGTCATGTAAATTTTTGCCATTTTGTAGTTGATCTACAATTTCTTTTGAATAAGGAGCATTTCCTAATCCGATTGCAATATTACGTTTAAATGATTGATAACCTGTCCGGCGGATAGGGCTACCTTCCGTATTGGCTAAAAAAGTGGCTTCATCCCACTGCCAGATATCAAGCAGACTAATATTATCTAACCCATGTCTAGGATTAAAATCAGAAATAGATGCTGTTTTGGCAAAGCTATTCCAAGGACAAATTAACTGGCAGTCATCACAACCAAATATTCGGTTTCCAATACCTGCACGTAATTCTTCAGCAATAATTCCTTTATATTCGATAGTTAAATAGGCAATACAACGTCTTGCATCTAACATATAAGGCTCGACAATTGCTTGCGTCGGGCAAATATCAATACAAGCGCTACAAGAACCACAATGTGCTGTTGCAGGCTCGTCGAAAGGTAGCTCGAGTGATGTAAATAGCTCACCTAATACGAAAAAAGAACCTGACTTTTTATGAATGAGCAAAGTATGTTTACCTGTCCAACCCATTCCAGCACTTTCAGCTAATGATTTTTCAAAAATAGGTGCCGAATCTGCAAAAGGACGAGATTCAAAGTCACCAACTTTTTCACGAATTCGTGTTGCTAGGGTTTTCAATCTACCACGCATGACTTTATGGTAATCACGGCCACGTGCATAGCGGGCGATAATGGCAGAATTAGGCTCTAAAGGTACATATCGTGGTTTTGGCGATTCCACAAGATAATTCATGCGGACACAAATAATACTTTTTGTGCCAGGCACTAATAGTGTTGGATCAGCTCGTTTTTCTAGATTTTCTTCTAAATAAGTCATATCTGCATGATAACCACGTTCAAGATACTCTAAAAAACGTGGCATTTGCTCTTGAGCATCTGGTTTTGCGATGACACAATCAGCAAAACCCAAGTCTAATGCTTGAGCTTTGATCCATGCTTTTAATTCATGTGGATCAATTTGTTGCACTGCAATGCGTGATGTGTCGGAAGATGTCATAAACCAAAATGCAAGAGGATAATAATATGCAGGCGGTAGTTTACCATAGCGATGATATTCGAGCATGGGAGCGGCGCTGGTTTGCTGCGCAAAACTCCTCATTAGGTTTAATGCAGCAAGCGGCTTGGTCAATTGCACAGCAACTTATTGAGCTTTTTAAAGATCGGGCTATTAAGAATATTGCTATTTGGTGCGGACAAGGCAATAACGCAGGTGATGGTTACTTTATAGCAACTTATCTGAAACAAGCTGGATTTCATGTTGAAATCTTTGCAGCTCAATTGGGTGAGTCAACCGATTTACATTGTGCAGCGCAATTTGCTAGAGAAATGAAAGCCCAAATTCATCCAGATTTTGATATTAAAAGAACATTTGATTGTCATATTGATGCTTTATTTGGCATAGGCCTAAATCGTGAATTAAATACTAATTGGCAACAGGCTATTCAACAATTTAATGAACAATCTGGTCTAAAAATTTCAGTTGATATACCTAGCGGATTACAAGCAAATACAGGGCAAGTCTTACCTTGTGCAGTGAGAGCTGATCATACCTTTACTGTTTTAGGTCTTAAAGCAGGATTGTTTACAGGACAAGGAAAAGAATATGCGGGGGAAATTCATTTAATTAATTTAATTCCTATAGACCACGAGTTGAAACCCTTAGCTTATTTGTCACCCACAAACATTAAACTTCCTCAGCGTATGGCATTTGGCCATAAGGGAAGTTATGGGCATGTTTTAGTGGTGGGTGGACATGAGCAAATGGGCGGTGCAGTTATTATGGCTGCTGAAGCTGCCTTTCATGCGGGTGCAGGCAAAGTGACAGTGGTTTGTCATCGCAACCACCATCAGGCCATTTTGTCGCGGGCACCTAATATTATGCTTCGTGATATTAATGCTTTAGATGAAAACAATATTAAAGAGATTCTATCTCAGGTCGATGCAGTCTGCTTTGGAATGGGATTAGGCCGTGACGATTGGGCAAAGCAGATTTACCAACAATGGTTTAATTTGTTAAATCAGAGTATACGCCTAGAAGTTGTTTTAGATGCAGATGCTTTATGGTTTCTGGCTAAACAGCCTGAAAAGTTAAATACACATATTTATGCCACACCTCATCCTGGAGAAGCTGCTACTTTACTTGGTTGCTCTACAGCACAAATTGAAAATGACCGAATTGCTGCAATTTATGCCTTACAACAAAAATATGCAGGCCAGTGGGTACTTAAAGGAGCGGGTAGCTTAATTTTAGAAGATAATTTGTATATTTGTACGCAAGGTAATGCTGGTATGGGAACTGGTGGAATGGGAGATGTGTTAGCAGGAATGATTGCAAGCTTAAAAGCCCAGTTTCACAAAGGTATTGCATTACATGAGATAGTGACTCTGCATGCTCAAGCAGGTGATAAACTTGCAAAACAAGGTATGCGTGGTTTACAGGCCTACCAAATGAATCAAGCCATTACTCAGGTTGTAAATCAATAAATTTTAACGTCTACGACTGCTAGAACGGCTTCGTCCACGTGCCATACCACCTAAGGCATTTAAAACAGACAATTTGCTCATACTTCCCGATGCATGAGCATGGCAGATAGCAGCAGCAAGGGCATCGGCTGCGTCGGATTGAGGTTTAATGGTCAAATTAAGTAATCGCATCACCATCATTTGGACTTGTTCTTTATCGGCAGCGCCATAACCAACCACAGACTGTTTAATTTGACGGGCAGTGTATTCTGCAACTTGTAAATCTAAATTCACTAATGCGGCTATGGCAGCACCACGGGCTTGTCCTAGTTTTAAGGCAGAGTCTGGGTTTTGAGCCATAAAGACTTGCTCAACCGCAGCTTCAGTTGGACCATGAAATTTCACAATTCGCTCAACGCCTGCAAAAATACGTTTTAAGCGTTCTGGCATTTCTTGAGTTTCTGTTCGGATTGTACCGGCATCAACAAAACGCAGTTTACTACCATCTTTTTCAATGATTCCATAACCTGTTAAGCGTGAACCCGGGTCAATACCAATAATCAGTGCCATGTGAAGACTTATATAAATAGTTTAGAGAGTATTGTTACATAGCCAAAAAGGTTCTGCATGCGTAATTTAAAGAATGCTGCGATGAATGGTTATTTTTAGGTTTTTATCGGACTAATTTATATCTTTAAAATAATTTGATGTAATTCTATTTTAGTGGAATACTTATCTATAATTTTGGAATTAAATTTTATCGGTAGATGGAAGATATTAATATCCGCATTGCGCAGCAAGTGCGTGAAATACGTCTAGCGCGTGGATATACCCTAGATGTTCTTGCTAGTCGATGTCAGGTAAGCCGTTCTGCAATTTCACTCATTGAAAGAGGAGAAGCGAGTCCTACAGCTGTTGTCCTTGAAAAGCTGGCAAATGGTTTAGGGGTGCCTTTGACTCAGCTATTTGATAGCCCACAGAATACTCAATCGCCTCAACCTATGGTACGACGTAATCAACAATCACAATGGAAAGATCCAGAAACAGGGTACATTCGCCGTCAAGTTTCCCCTCCAAATTGGAAATCTCCATTTCAAATCGTTGAAATTGAATTTCCTGCTCAGTCTCGAGTTACGTATGAAACAAGTGTAAATTCTAAGGTTGTATTACAGCAGATTTGGGTAATTGAGGGGCAAATCGATATTCAATTGGGTGAAAACTTTTATGCTTTACAAGAGGGTGATTGTTTGGCGATGCAATTAGGTCAACCGATCATATACAGCAATCCTTCTTCTAAAACTGCTCGCTATATTTTAGTTGTATGTAATGAGCTCGTCTCTGTTCTTAAGGAATCTTCATGATTAAAAATTCTAATCCAAATTTACGTTTAATTGATTGTCATGAAGCTACACATGCAAAGGCTATATTAGATATTTTGAATGAAGCAATTATTAATTCTACCGCTTTGTATGACTATTTGCCGCGCTCTGAAGAGTCAATGAAAAGTTGGTTTGCAGTTAAAAGAGAAAATGGTTTTCCTGTCATTGGTATTGTAGATGAGACAAATAAGTTATTAGGTTTTGCAAGCTGGGGAACCTTTAGAGCTTTTCCTGCCTTTAAATATACGGTCGAACATAGTATTTACATTCATCATGAACATCGTGGTGGCGGATTAAGCAAAATTTTAATGCATGAATTGATTAAGCGTGCTCAAGAGGCAGATTTGCATGTATTGATAGGCTGTATCGATGCAACCAATCAAGCAAGTATTGGTTTACATGAAAAAATGGGCTTTATCCATGCAGGTACTTTTAAGCAAGTCGGTTTTAAGTTTGGCCAGTGGCTGGATGCTGCTTTCTATCAGTTAAATTTAAATACACCGCAGCAGCCAGTTGATGGATAAATAATAAAGCTTTCAAATTTTAAGCAAATAGCCCAGTTCATGATGATGAAATTAAATTGGGCTATAGGGTCTAAATTATAAAATACCTAATTGTTCTAATCCTTTATAAGCAATTTCTTTTCGAATAGAACTAGGTATTCCTTTTTTCATTTCTAAATTAAGTGCGAACGCTACAATTTCTCCTTGTGGTTGAACCACCCAGCCTGTAAACCAACCAACTTGTGGTTCAACATCCCATCCCCAACCACTTTTAGCATAAATTTTTCGTCCATTTTTTTCTTCTATGAACAACATAGATTGAACTTGTTCTTGCACATTTTTGCTAAAGGGAAGAGTTTTGTGGGCTAGTTCATAAGCAAACTGGGCTTCTTGTTGAGGTGTAATTTTAAGTGGGCCAACAAGCCAAAAATTATCTATTTTTGAACCAATATCAGCATTACCGAAATCAATACGCTTTACCTCTTTAGACATAAGATCAAGGCCAATTCGTCGAGCTAGTTCCTGATAAACTGGAATAGCAGAAGCTTTCATAGCATCGCCTAATGTCATGTCTTTTTCCCAATCGGGAAATAAACGCTTTTGCCCATCCCATTTAAATACTTCAGTTGGTGTTGCTTTATGATGCTCAAGGCCGATCAAAGCATTTAACATTTTAAAGGTAGAGGCGGGAACATATTCGGTTGATGCTCTTTTAAGATCATTACCATAGACTTCCTCTGTTTGGCCACGTTTTATAATTAAAACACCTGTAGTTTGTGCTTGATCAAACAATGATTGAATTTTCTCTGAGTTTTTATTGGTAGAAATTGACTGTATTTGATGTTGTTCTACGGTATTAAAAGAACACGCCGATAAAAACATCGTACCAATGGCAAAGAAAAGAGTTTTTTTAGTCATGAGTCTATGTAACTTTAAAAGAGTTATTCTTTAATTTAACTTGAATAGAGGTACTTTTAGATAGAGAAAATGTAAGTTATTTAGGAAACTCTATACCCATAGCTACTTTTTAAATTTCATAAAAAACTATACAAACAAAGAAATACGTCCAAATTTTCTAAGAACCTAAGTTTTTGTTGTACTAAAAACTGCTTTTTTGAGGGCTTTCCGTTTAACTAGAGTAAAAAAAATTAAAATCTGATTAAAGTTGCACTTGATAAACTTGATACAGCACTCATTAATAATAAAGCATATTTGTTTTTATCGAGTAAAAATCAAATGTACTCTAGTATTGCAGACTCTGGCTGTTTCGATAGGGTTGGGGCAAATAAACTGCAATGAATTTTCTTTTTGAGATAGATAAAGTTTTACATGAATTTACTTCTTATTGTAGTTCTGGGCGCGATTGTTGAAATTGCTGTATGGATTGGCGTAGCACAGTTCATCAGTGGATGGTATGTATTCTTTTGGTTCATTCTTGCTTTCTTTATTGGTTTAGGACTTATTCGCAGAAGTACTGCTGGTATTATGCCTCAATTACAGCAAATGCAGATGACTGGCCAACTCGGCAATGATCCGGCAGTAACTAAAAAACTTGCTTATGCTTTTGCAGGTTTCTTATTAATGTTGCCAGGTCTTGTTTCTGATGTTTTAGCGGTTTTAATTTTGATCCCTGGTGTTCAAACTGCTTTCCGTAATATAGCGATGAGAACTCTCGCAAAACGCCAACAAGCTATGATGGAAAAAATGATGGGTGGTATGGGCGGTAATATGGGGGGGCAAAACCCATTTGCTGTTCTAATGCGCCAAATGCAAGATATGCAGAATCAACAAGGTGGTGGTAGTCAAGGTCAATACCGTGATTCAAGCATTATTGACGGAGAAGCGCGAGAAGTCACTCCAGATCACAAGAAAATTGAACATAAAAATAAGGATTAATAAGATACCTTATCTAAAGGCCTAAACCTCCAAAGTTTAGGCCTTTTTTATTTTAAGAAGATATAAATTATTTAGTTAGAGATTCAGTCACAATAGAATCTGTTTGAGCCAATTCAGTTGGGCTTTCTTGTGGTTTTGCTTGAGGTTGATATTTGTTTGAAGCTAAGGCTGTTTGCTTATTTTCAGATTGTTGATAACCTCGGCTTCGATTGGCTCGTTCGCGAAAGCCACCTTTATTAATGAGCTTTGTATGTGACATGCATTTGCCTAAAATGTGAGATTATTCGCTTATTTTAACAAATTTGGCAAAATATCAAAATAAGAAAAATAGTCCTATAAAAATAATATTTAACTTATATGTTTGTTTTTAATTAATATTTTTTTAATTGACTCAATTGTTCATCCAGATTGAATTATCTATTCATTTCACATAGGATAAATATAAAGGATGTATAAATTAAAAAATGCAGCAAACCTATTAAAACAACAACGGTTGAAATGAGGGAAGGAGGGTTACCTATGCTATATCAATACCATTGTGCGTGTTGCGACAAAGTTGTGGCATCGACTGATAAATCATGTCCATATTGTGGTTCACAACATATTCGAAGCCCGTATGGCTTATGGATGTTTTGTGTGATGGCTTGTCTAGCTGTTGTCGTTGTATTTAAAGTTGTCCATATTTATATCCAGAATCATCAAGATACTCCAACGCAGTCAACTTTACTGGATGTATTAAATCAGGATGATAAAACGACAAGACAATAGATTTTGATTACAGCTACAAATGATATGGCGTCAAGGATGATTGCTAGAAGATTAAACCCTACATACCATAAAATTTGAACTATAAATAAAAAAGCCCGCTCAATGGCGGGCTTTTTTACGATTTTATTTTAGAGGCCAGCAGCATCTTTAAGGGCATCAACTTTATCAGTTTTTTCCCAAGTAAATGCAGAATCTGAACCTTCGCGACCAAAATGACCATAAGCCGCGGTTTGTTTGTACATTGGTTGAAGAAGATCCAACATACGAGTAATACCAAACGGTCTTAAATCGAAATGATCACGTACAAGTTGAATAATCAACTCATCAGAAACTTTTGCTGTACCAAAGGTATTAATTGAAATCGAAGTAGGTTCTGCTACACCAATTGCGTAACTCACTTGAATTTCACATTTGTCAGCAAGACCAGCAGCTACGATATTTTTTGCAACATAACGACCAGCATAAGCAGCAGAACGGTCAACTTTAGATGGATCTTTACCAGAGAAAGCACCACCGCCGTGACGAGCCATACCGCCGTATGTATCAACAATAATTTTACGACCCGTTAAACCACAGTCACCTACAGGGCCGCCAATAACGAACATACCTGTTGGGTTAATGTGGAACTTAGTAGCTGCATGGAACATTTCAGCAGGGATGATCGGTTTGATAATTTCTTCAATAACTGCTTCTTTAAGCTGGCTTTGAGAAATTTCAGGATCGTGCTGAGTAGATAAAACAACAGCATCTAGACGTACAGGCTTGCCATTTTCATAGGCAAAAGTAACTTGGCTTTTTGCATCTGGGCGTAACCATGGAAGGGCACCTGAACGACGAAGTTCAGCTTGACGCTCCATTAAGCGGTGAGCATAAGAAATCGGCGCAGGCATAAGCACGTCTGTTTCACGGCTTGCATAACCGAACATTAGGCCTTGGTCACCAGCACCTTGATCTTCTGGTTTTTGACGGTCTACACCTTGAGCAATTTCAGGAGATTGTTTACCAATCATATTGATTACAGCACACGTTGATCCATCAAAGCCAAGATCAGAGTGGTGATAACCAATACCGTTAACAGTATTACGAACAACAGCTTCAACATCAATATTAGCAGTCGTTGTTACTTCACCAGCAAGTACAACAGCGCCTGTTTTTACCAGTGTTTCACAAGCAACACGTGCGTATGGGTCTTCTTTTAAGATTGCATCCAAAATAGCGTCGCTAATTTGGTCGGCCATTTTATCGGGATGACCTTCGCTTACAGATTCCGAGGTAAAAACAGCGTACTCGCGCATGAAAGTCCTATCTTGGTTATTTCAAAAGACATAATATGTTACATCGACTTGAGCTTGAGGACCAGTTCATACTGACTAAAAAGCATGAATTTATTTCATTTATAGTGTGTTTTAATTGATAAGTGTATTAGTAAAATTGATATAGAGAGTTATAATTTAAAGTATTTATATTTTAACAACTTGTTGCTCGTGTGTTTTTTAGACATATAAACCAATAAAAAGATTTTATCTAAAAATTTGGACTTTAAAGAAAACTAATACGATCAGCTTATGCAAGATGAGGGGAATATTTTAACTATATATCAAAAACTAACAGGGGAAATACTTTGAAATTTGAGCAGTCTGTAGAGAAATAAGCATTGTTTTATATAACTTAAAGATTCAAATGTTTTTTGTGTAACCAAGAAATGGTTAAAAATAAAGAAATATACCGTGTTGGGGTTTACCCTCAGCCTTTTTTTTAAGACAATATAGCGGCATTGAATGGTTATTCATCTTCTTCTTTTCATCAATCTATTAAAATTGGATTCTGATCTATGACGACCCCTTTAAACGAACGTCGTATTGCAAATGCAATTCGTGTATTGGCAATGGATGCTGTGCAACAAGCAAACTCAGGGCATCCAGGTGCTCCAATGGGGATGGCAGATATTGCTGACGTCGTCTGGCGTGAGTTTTTAAATCACAACCCAACAAATCCACAATGGGCAAACCGTGACCGTTTTGTTTTATCAAATGGCCATGGCTCAATGTTGCAATACGCTTTGCTTCATTTAACAGGTTATGATCTTTCAATTGAAGATTTAAAACAGTTCCGTCAATTGCATTCTAGAACTCCTGGTCATCCTGAATATGGCTATGCACCGGGTGTAGAGACGACAACTGGTCCTTTAGGTCAAGGTATTGCTAATGCTGTTGGTTTTGCTTTAGCAGAAAAAACATTGGCTGCTCAATTTAATAAAGATGATTTAAAAGTTGTTGACCATTTCACTTACTGTTTCTTAGGTGATGGCTGTTTAATGGAAGGTATTTCTCACGAAGTATGTTCTTTAGCTGGCACATTACAACTTGGTAAATTGATTGCTTATTATGATGATAATGGCATTTCAATTGATGGTGAAGTAGAAGGGTGGTTCAGCGACGATACAGAAGAGCGTTTCAAAGCCTATGGTTGGCAAGTTCTTCGTGTAGATGGTCATGATGCTGATGCGATTCGTCAAGCGACAATCGAAGCAAAAGCTGAAACTCAGAAACCAACAATCATTATGTGTAAAACGATTATTGGTTTAGGTTCACCAAATAAGCAGGGTAAAGAAGACTGTCATGGTGCGCCATTAGGTAAAGATGAAATTACTTTAACTCGTGAAGCATTAGGCTGGAACGAAGAAGCATTTGTTATTCCTGCTGATGTATATGCTGCATGGGATGCAAAAGCAAAAGGTAGTGAATCTGAAGCAGCTTGGAATGCGGTATTTGCACAATATCAAGCAAAATATCCAACTGAAGCGGCTGAGTTACTTCGTCGTATCAGTGGTGACTTACCAGCAGAATTTGCAGCGCAAGCAGATGCTTTTATTCGTGAAACAAATGCGAAAGGCGAGACAATTGCAACTCGTAAAGCAAGCCAAAATACATTACAAGCATTTGGTCCTTTATTACCTGAATTGTTAGGTGGTTCTGCTGATTTAGCAGGTTCTAACTTAACACTTTGGAAAGGTTGCCAAGGTGTTCAAGAAAACCCAGCTGGTAACTATGTCTACTATGGCGTACGTGAATTCGGTATGACTGCGATCGCTAATGGCGTTGCATTGCATGGTGGTTTCGTTCCTTACGTTGCAACATTCTTAATGTTTATGGAATATGCACGTAATGCAGTACGTATGTCTGCATTAATGAAACAACGTGTAATTCATGTTTATACACATGACTCAATCGGTCTGGGTGAAGATGGTCCAACTCACCAACCGATTGAACAAATTGCCTCATTACGTGGTACACCTAACTTAAATACATGGCGCCCTGCGGATACTGTAGAAACTGCAATTGCTTGGAAATCTGCTTTAGAACGCAAAGATGGCCCTACAGCACTTATTTTCTCTCGTCAAAACTTGCCGTTCCAAACACGTTCTGAAGAGCAAATTCAAAACGCTGCAAAAGGCGGTTATGTACTTGCTCAAGAAAAAGGCGAATTAAAAGCGATTATTATTGCAACTGGTTCAGAAATTTCTTTAGCAATGGAAGCTTATGCACAACTTGAAGGTGTGCGTGTAGTTTCTATGCCATGTGCAGAAGAATTTATGAAGCAAGATGCCGCATACCGTGAAGCAGTATTGCCAGCTCATATCCGTGCGCGTGTTGCTGTTGAAGCGGCTCATGTTGACTATTGGTGGAAGTTCGTTGGACTTGATGGCAAAGTAATTGGTATGACAACTTATGGTGAGTCAGCACCAGCAAAAGATTTGTTCCAATTCTTTGGTATTACGACTGAAGCTGTTGTTGCAGCTGTAAAAGAATTAACTGCTTAAATATTAAAGTAGTGTAAAAAAGCGCTCTAGATAGAGCGCTTTTTTATTTGAGAAGTTAAATAGTGAGTTCTGTTTGGATATTAATCTGAGAGGTTAATAACTTATGAATAGGGCAATTCTCTGCAACTTTTAGTAATCGCTTATGCTGGTCTTCAGTAAATTCACCTTTGAGTGTAATTTTTCGTTCAATATTATTTTGGCCTTTTTCAGGTTCGCCATTAGGGTTTAATGCTAAATCCACTTGAACATGATCAAGCTTAATACCTTTAAGATTCGCATACATTTCTAATGTAATTGTAGTGCAAGCTCCTAAAGCGGCTAATAAAAGCTGAACTGGGTTCGGAGCTGTATCTTGTCCACCTTTATCAGTCGGTTCATCTGCAAACCATTGATGGCCTGAAGGATCGGTGAGAGTTACCCGATATGGAGTAGAAGTACTTTGTGCTTGAGCAGTATTAGCCATGTTTTACCTTATTATGAATCAATAAATTTGAAGTAAAAATGAAATTCTAGAATTCGAACACGGTGTGACAGTACCGCTACTTTATAATATTAGTTTTAAATAATAACTGTAACGCTTTTATTGTTGCATGGATGAAACATATCGTTTTATAAAGAATAGTGAATTAAATTACTTGATGTATACACTAACGACTATATCAATAAAGGATACGAAAAATGCATCTTAAAACATTAAGCTTCGGTTTGGCAGTAGCATTGGCTAGTTCAGTTACTTTAGCTGCACCAGTAGACTACAAAATTGACCCAACACATACAGCTACTGTTTTCTCATGGAATCACTTTGGTTTCTCTACTCCAAGCGCTAACTTCTCGGATATCCAAGGTGTAATTAAAGTTGATAATGCTAAACCAGCAAATTCATCTGTAAATGTGACTATTCCTTTAAGCAGTGTAAATACAAACGTACCTGCTTTAGATAAAGAGTTCCAAGAAGAAGCTTGGTTTAATGCTGCTAAATATCCAAATATTACGTTTAAAAGTACTAAAGTTGAAACCAAAGACAAAAAGCACTTTAAAATTACTGGTGACTTAACTGTTAAAGGCGTAACTAAGCCAGTTGTACTTGACGCTGTTTTAAACAAGCAGGGCGAGCATCCAATGGCTAAAGTTCCAGCGATTGGTTTTAATGCTACAACTTCATTCAAGCGTTCTGACTTTGGTTTAGGAAGTTATGTACCGAACGTTGGTGATAAGATCACTGTAAATATTACGACAGAAGCAACTGTTGCTAATGCAGCTAAAAAATAAGTTATAAGTTTTCTAAAAAGCCCTCAAATATGAGGGCTTTTTTATTTAGACTGGCTCTTTTTTATCTGGGTCTATAAATACTAAAGGCGCTGAAGGATCGATATTTCTTTTCTGAGATTTTTCTCTTAAGAACTGGTAAGTAGGGACTTTTCTTTTTGCCTGATCGCGCAGTTTCTTTTTAATATAAAGAACCAGAGCAAAACATGTAGTTGCAACGGTCAGCATCATACCATTCATATAGCTCATGATTGAGCTTACATAGCCAATAGTCGTTAAGCGATGCATCATACGTTCAACTTGAGTGCTACTTTCAATACCCGTAATTGCCCAACTACATAGATGTTCACAGTTATTAATAATCAAATGATAGTGGTTTTCATGCATACGAGAACGCATTCGGCGAACAACAATCTTTCCTTTATAACGAGGTTTGTCATAAGAACGGACGTGTATTTTTTTGCCATGCGAGAAAGCATCTATTGAAGTGATTTCAATCGGGCGTTTTTTGATGAAATGAGCTAAGCCGGAATAATGGATAACTCGACCTCTCCCTGCATATATACCATGATGGCTATAGCCGAGATGCTTTACGATGAGGTGAGCCCCTAAAGGGTAGCGTTTATTCAGTTGTTGCATGCTTACGCTGATCCAATAAAGTGTAAATGGCTTTTATTGAAAAGCTGCTAAACATTATAACCAATATCAGCAATTTGCAGTGTATTGATTACGTCGAATGAAGGAATTTGATGCATATCCAATCTATTCATATTTCTTGTATATAATTTAAGAAATTAATATGAAGGGAAAATGTCATGTCAGGTGACGTTAAATGAAATGGGTCGTCGGGTGCTTAGCTTTGTATGGGCTTTTGTTTCAGTCTGCATATGCTATAGCACATCAGCAGGTTAAAACGGTGGAAGGTGATCAATACGATGTGGTTTCGATCAGCGATTTTAAAGCATTGCACTTGTTTTTAAAGAATCCTAATAATCAGCAATACTATAAAAGCTTTAACAATATTGAGGAACAATTAAAGCAGTGTGAGCAGCTTAGCTTTGCAATGAATGCAGGGATGTTTCATTTAGGATTTTCTCCAGTAGGGTTGTATATTGAACGAGCTAAGGTAGTTCAGCCCTTAAATGAGCATAAAGGATTGGGAAATTTCTTTTTACAGCCGAATGGCGTGTTGGCTTGGAATAAAAAACAGGTCTTTGTTTTAACTACGCAACAATATAGCCTACAAAATTTGAAAGTTGATTATGCAACCCAATCTGGGCCAATGTTAGTTATTGAAGGAAAGATAAATTCCCTTTTTTTACCAAACTCTCAATCAAAGAAAATTCGTAATGGAGTTGGTATTCGAGATAATAAACTCTACTTTGTAATATCGAAAAATAGGGTGAATTTCTATAATTTTGCCGAGTTTTTTCAAAGAAATCTTAAAGTAGAGCAAGCTTTATATCTCGATGGTTCTATTTCTAGTTTATATATGCAAAAGAACAATCGGAATGATCAGCAATTTCAAATGGGACCAATGGTCGGTTGGGTGGATGAGTCTAATTGTGCATTAAAGTGAAATATAAAAAAGCCAGTACAAGACTGGCTTTTTAATTAATGAATAGACGGTTTTTGAGTGAGTTCATTTAACTCTTTTCGGCTATAACCACGGGAAATAAGAACTTTTTTAATTCCCTTAATGACATCTTCATCTGTTACTTGTGCAAGTGCACTTAGAAGTTGTTCATTAGTTTTACATGAGCAGTCATTTTCAACACAAGCAGTTTGGTTTTTATGCTCGTTATGCTGTTGATCTGCCAAGAACAGCTTTTGCCAAAAACTCATAGAGCCTTCATATACAACCTAACATAGCTCGAAATATAGCCAATTTAAAATAAAATACAAGACTCTATAAGTGATAAATCCACCACTTAAACTCGAGAATTTTCGATGGGAATGCTTGAGTTAAACGAAATTATGACGAATAGATGACTTGATATTTTTTGAAAATTTAAATACTTAACTAATAAAGCGTTAAAAAATAAGGAGGTATATAACCTCCTTACTTAAAACTTTACAATGAAAGATTTTGTTTAAATCTTCTCAAGTAAAACACCAGACTCTACATGATGTGTATAAGGGAACTGATCAAATAAGGCAAATTTAGTCACTCGATGAGTTTGACTGAGCGTTTTTAAATTTTCATATAACGTGTCAGGGTTACATGAAATGTAGATAATACGTTCAAAACCTTGTAGAAGTTTTAAAGTCTCATCATCAATTCCTGCACGTGGTGGATCTACAAATACGGTGTCAAAGTCATAGCTCTGAATATCAATATTCGCTTCTTGTAGGCGGCGGAATTCGCGCTCACCTTGATAAGCTTGAGTAAACTCTTCAGCCGATAGGCGTGCTACTTGAATATTATCAATTTGGTTTTGTTCAATGTTCCATTGAGCTGCATAAACAGAGGATTTTGCAAGCTCGGTAGCCAATACTCGTTCGAACTTTAAAGAGAGCGGAAGCGTAAAATTACCATTACCACAATAAAGTTCTAGTAAGTGTTTCTTTGATCCTTCAGCTGCGTCACATGCCCATTGCAGCATTTTTTTGCAAACTTGTGCATTAGGTTGAGTAAAGCTGCTTTCGATTTGTTTATATTTAAATGAACGATTTAAAAGTTCGAATTCTTCAACGACGAAATCATCGCCAATAACAATTTTCTGGCCACGACTACGGCCCATAATCTTAATATCTAATTTATCGGCAAGCGCTTTAGCGGCTTGTTCCCATTCTTGATCCAGTTTACGGTGATAAATGAGGGTAACTAACATTTCTCCGCTAAGTGTTGCGAGGAAATCAGCTTCAAATAAACGGTTAGAGAGCTTAGGCTCAGCTTTGAGTTTTTCCAAAAGTTTTGGCATTAAATCATTGATGCTTTGATCTGCAATTGGAAACTCATCAATGCGTACAACGGTTTTTTGCTTGTCGTCATTATTACGCTCAAACATGGCATAGAACATATCATTTTCTGTATGCCAGATACGAAATTCAGCACGCATACGGAAATGTTGTTCAGGTGATTCAAACACTTCTAATGTAGGTGGTGTAAATTCAGAAAATTGAGTAGTAATGCGTTCAATTTTAGCTTGAAGTTGTTGACGATAAGAAGAGGTCATAGACAAAGAAAATTTAGACAGAATCAAATAGTGAATGGTATCAAAAAAATTGAACTTACAGGAGCCAATTTTAACCAGATATTCATAAGAGAAAGCAGGTACCTAAACTAGAGCTAATTTAAAACACGATTAATAAAATCTGATTTTATTGTTCTATATTGATCGGGGTCTAAATGGCTACACTGTAATTTTAATTGATTATATTCATTAACCAACGTGGGTGATTTTATAAGCTTATTTTTAAAGGCTAAGAAAAATGTGAATACTGAATCCGTGACTACAATTTGAAATGCTACATCATCATTGTTGAGTGATTCGAGCATACAAAGCTCATGTGTTCTTAATGTATTTTGTTTTTCGATAAAATTAAGTGTTTTTAAGCGTTCAATTGCGAATTTAAATTGATCAGGTTTAACTTCAACATAAATATCTAGATCACCTTTTGAAATAGCATTCGGTATTGCAGATGAACCAATGTGCTCAATTTTGGCAAAGGGTAGAAGTGTGGAAATATCTTTTTTATACGAATTAAAAAGTTGAGCGCATCTTTGTTGATATTGTTCTGGTTCTAAAAAAATCATTATTAGAATCTCGAATTGATAAAATTTATATATTTAGGAATAGATTACTTTATTAAATAAAAAAGCCCAAATACTGAGATTTGGGCTTTTTTTTGAAAATTATCGATTAATCAGTCATTGTCATTAAGCTTGCGTTACCACCAGCTGCAGCTGTATTCACACTAATTGCACGTTCAATCACTAAACGCTCAAGTGGAATAGCCTCATTTGGTTCAACATGTGTAATACCAACAATTGCACCAGAACGTTTAGCAACTTCTTGCTGTAATGAGAAGATCTCTTCGCGATTACCATGATGTAAAACTGCATCAAAATCATCTGATGCGATATTTTTAACTGTAGTAATTGCAGCAAGCACATCTTTTGGCAATGTTTGTTTGTATTTTGCCAATAACGGACTATTTGGCATTACGGCCGCTTGGCTACCCACTGCAAAAATTGCGAGCAACTGATGCAACTGATTTTGTTCTGTATCAGCGATAGAAAGAACACGATGACGTGGCAAAATAATATATTGGTTACTTTCCCCAGTAGGACCTTGTAACTCATAAAACTTGCCTACACCAAATGGTTCAATTTCACGATTTGCTTGTGGTAAATGTTGTTTTGCCCAATTTTGTAAGCTCTTATAAACCTCACGGTTAAAGCCTTCAAAAGCAGTTTGCTCAGTCTTCATAGCAAATGGTGTTGCTAATACTTTGTTTGAACAATGCTGCATCAAGCGATACATGTAAAGCGGACCACCAGCTTTCGGGCCTGTACCAGATAAACCTTCACCACCGAATGGTTGTACACCAACGACAGCACCCACAATATTACGGTTGATATAAAGGTTACCAACTTCAGCATGTTGAATGACCGTTTGAATGGTTTCATCAATACGGGTATGTAGACCCATTGTTAAACCATAACCTTTGGCATTAATACGTGAGATCAACTGCTCAAGCTCACCATACTTATAGGTAATGATGTGGAGAACTGGACCAAAAACTTCGCGCTGCAAATCATCAAGGTTAGGGAGTTCAATTGCTGTTGGTACAACAAAGGTTCCTTTATCTAGTTCATTCTGACTTGTTGCACCAAACATCAACTGATGTACTGGATAGCCTTTTGACTTCATTTTTTGAATGTGTTGATCAATCGTCTGTTTTGCTTCGTCATCAATAACAGGACCAATGTCAGTTTTTAAAATCGCAGGGTTACCTACGATCAACTGTTGCATTGCGCCTTTAAGCATTTTAATCACGGTTACAGCACTGTCTTCTTGCACACATAAAATACGTAAAGCAGAGCAACGTTGACCCGCGCTATCAAAAGCAGAACTTACAACATCAAGTACGACTTGTTCAGTTAATGCTGATGAGTCCACAATCATTGCATTTTGACCGCCAGTCTCTGCAATGAGAGGAATAGATTGACCATTTTCAGATAAACGTTTCGCAACGGTTTTCTGTAAAATTTTTGCAACTTCAGTCGAACCAGTAAACATGATGCCATCAATACGGCTATCTTGGCTAAGCTGAGCACCTACTGTTTCACCGCGGCCAGGAAGTAACTGTACAGCACCATGTGGAATACCAGCTTCCCATAAAATCTGAACTGCTTGAGCTGCGATTAATGGGGTTTGTTCAGCAGGTTTAGCAATAACGCAGTTACCACTGACTAATGCTGCAGCAATTTGACCAGAGAAAATAGCAAGAGGGAAGTTCCACGGGCTAATACAAAGTACAGTACCTAAAGGCTGAATAGCTGTATTTGCAGGAAGATTCTCAACTTGAGTTGAGTAGTAACGTAGGAAATCTACAGCTTCACGAACTTCTGCAATGGCATTGGCATAAGTTTTCCCGCTTTCACGGCAAAGTAAAACCATCAATTCTTGAATGCGACTTTCCATTAGGTCAGCTGCACATTTTAAGTATTGAGCACGCTGTTCTTTAGGCGTATTTGACCATTCTGATTGTGCTTGTTCAGCTGCATTAAGAGCAATTTCAACATGCTTAAGATCAGCTTCTTGCACATAACCAACAATTTCATCATTTTGTGCTGGGTTTGTAATTGCAACAGAATGACCTTGCTCTAATGACTCGTTATTTGCCAATAATGGATGACTTTGCCAAATGCGATTACGTAATTCTTGAGCTGTGCTATCTAAAGCTGCAAGTGGGGTGTCATTTGCTAAGTCATAACCTTTAGAGTTTTTACGAAGTGTTCCGTACATATCTAAAGGTAGAGGAATTGATGGATGTTTTAAACCAACTGAACCTTCAAGCTTAGCTGCATGACGAATATCATAAATTGGAGACTGGATAAGATCTTCAACTTTAAGTGTTTTATCGGCAATACGGTTAACGAATGAAGTATTCGCGCCATTTTCGAGTAAACGACGAACTAAATAAGCTAACAAAGTTTCGTGGTTACCAACAGGAGCATAAATACGGCATGGTACGCCTAATTTATTTTGCTCGCGTGGACCAACAACTTGTTCATAAAGCGGTTCGCCCATGCCATGTAAGCATTGGAATTCATATTGACCGGCATAATATTTGCTTGGATCAGCTAAATGATAGATCGTTGCCAATGTTTGAGCATTATGAGTGGCAAATTGCGGATAGATGAACTCTGGCGCTGCAAGTAATTTTTTAGCACATGCGATATAAGATAAATCGGTATGTACTTTACGAGTAAAGACAGGGTAGTCATCCATACCTTCGATTTGCGCTTTCTTAATTTCGCTATCCCAATATGCACCTTTCACAAGACGAATCATGAGACGCTTTTGGCTGCGTTTAGCAAGGTCAATAATATAATCAACCACGAAGAAACAGCGTTTTTGATAAGCTTGAATAACGAAGCCAATACCTTTCCAGTTTGCAAGTTCTGGCTCGAAGCAAAGACGTTCTAGTAACTCAAGAGAAATTTCTAAACGTTCTGATTCTTCAGCATCGATATTTAAGCCAATATTGTACTTTTTAGCCAAACGAGCGAGTTCAAATACTTTGCCGTAAAGTTCTTGATGAACACGTTCAATTTGCGCGCGTTGATAGCGAGGGTGTAAAGCAGAAAGCTTAATTGAAATACCCGGACCATCATAAACACCTTTACCATTAGACGCTTTACCAATTGCATGAATGGCTTGCGTATAATCGTTAAAGTAGCGTTCAGCATCATGTTCGGTTAAGGCTGCTTCACCTAACATATCGTAAGAATAGCGGAAACCTTTGTCTTCGAGTACTTTCGCATGGTCTACAGCTTCTTCAATGGTTTCACCAGTCACAAACTGTTCACCCATCATACGCATTGCAACGTCAACAGCTTTACGAATGATGCCACGTCCACTGCGTGCTAAAAGGCCAGTAAGTACACTTGAAAGACTGGTTTGCTTAGGAGTTTCCATGAGCTTACCAGTTAACATGAGGCCCCATGCTGCAGCATTTACAAACATTAAGCTGCTTTGACCAACATGTTCTTTCCAGTTACCTTGATTGATTTTATCTCGAATAAGCAAATCACGTGTTGCAGAGTCTGGAATACGAAGCAAAGCTTCGGCAAGACACATGAGTGCCACGCCTTCTTGTGAAGAAAGAGAGAATTCTTGTAATAACCCTTGAACAATACCTGCTTTACCCGAAGAGGTCTTACGTTCACGTAAATTATTGGCAAGATTAAAAGCAAGGTCATAAATTTTATGATCTAAATCATCAGATACCGCGGCAGCTTGTAATAGCTCTTCTACAGCTTCTGGTTCAGCACGTCGCCAAGCTGTATTAATGCGTTGTTCAAACTCACTTTTATCGTTAAATTCGGTGATATAGCCTTGGTGAGATTTATCCATTTGATGAAAAGTATCCATTGTGTTCATATCAGTTTCCGCCAAGCAACTCTCATACTCCCTTCTTGAGTAGAGAGGTTTAGATAATTTATCATTACAGAAGAAACACCGAATAACTCACTATATTTTGTCCTTTTTTTAGAGGAAAATTCAGATGAATGGCCCAATATTAAGCCTTGACCGTACTGATTTAAAAATTTTGGATATTCTTCAAACAGATGGGCGAATTTCTAATAGTAAATTAGCCGAACTTGTTAACTTGTCGCCAACTGCTGTTATGGCTCGAGTGCAGAAGTTGACAAAGGATGATTTTATTTTGGGATATGAAGCGAAATTGAATCCAATCAAGTTAAATGCAAATTTTTTGGTGTTCGTAGAGGTGCTATTAGATAAAACAACACCCAATGTTTTAGATGAGTTTATTGATGCTGTTGTTCACTATCCTGAAATTGTTGAATGCCATATGGTGAGTGGTGGGTTTGATTTTTTAATTAAATTACGAAGTGGCAGCATGGAAGAGTTTAGACGAATTGCAGGGCAGGTACTGTGGCAATTACCAGGGGTAAAAGAGACTCGTAGTTATCCTGTCATGCAAGTTGTAAAAGATACTTCAAAAATTAAAATCAAAACTAAAAATAAATAAAGGGGCCGAAGCCCCTTTGATTTATTTCAATAACTTATACACTTTCTTTGTAGAGTTCATCTGCTTTTTCAAAGCGGCCAGTTACTGTCGTATTTGGCGCTTTAGTTAAGAGACTCACTACAATGATGCTGATAAATGCAAGGATAAAGCCTGGGATAATTTCGTAAACACCAGTGTCTGCGAAAAGATTTTTCCAGCCAATCACTACAACTGCACCAACGATCATACCTGCTAAAGCACCTTGTAAATTCATACGTTTCCAGAATAGTGACAAGATGATAAGCGGACCAAATGCAGCACCGAAACCAGCCCATGCATAAGCAACAAGGCCAAGAACCTTACTATCAGGGTTGCCTGCAAGAAAAATTGCGAGAAGAGCAATGGCAAGAACCATAACACGCCCAACCCATACAAGTTCTTTCTGAGAAGCGTTCTTACGAATGAAACCTTTGTATAAATCTTCTGTTAATGCACTCGAACATACCAAAAGCTGGCAACTCAATGTACTCATCACAGCAGCTAAAATCGCAGCCAGAATGATACCTACAATCCATGGATTGAATAAAATTTTAGTCAATTCCATAAATACTGTTTCAGGGTTTTTGCTCACAACTGCTGCTAATTCAGGGTGTTGTTCAAAATAAGCAATACCGAAGAAACCAGCACCTACAGCACCGATTAAGCATAAAATCATCCACGTCATGCCAATACGACGAGCAGCAGGGATTGATTTTACAGAGTCAGCAGCCATGAAGCGCACAAGAATATGTGGTTGGCCAAAGTAACCTAAGCCCCATGCCATGGAGGAGAGAACCGCCACAACACTCAAATCGGAGATGATGTTAAACGCATGCGGGCGAGCAGTTTCAATGAGCGTAACGAAATGAGTCGTGTCGCCAATCGCAAGGTAAGTCACAATTGGTGTTAACAATAGAGCAAAAATCATTAAGCCAGCTTGGAACGTATCGGTCCAGCTAATTGCCAAGAATCCACCAATACAAACATAACTGATGGTCGCGATAGCACTGAGCCAAATAGCCGTGTTGTAAGACATTCCGAATAAATTTTCAAATAGACGGGCACCTGCTACCATGCCTGAAGCACAGTAAATTGCAAAGAAAACCAAGATGATAACGGCAGAGAAAATACGAAGTACTTTTTTCTGATCATCAAAACGGCTTGTAAAATAATCTGGCAACGTGAGTGCATTATTTTGGACTTCAGTATGAACGCGTAATCGACCAGCAACCAGTAGCCAGTTAAGCCAAGCACCGATAATAAGACCAATTGCAATCCACGCTTCAGATAAACCAGAAAGATAAATTGCGCCTGGTAAACCCATGAGCAGCCAACCACTCATGTCTGATGCGCCTGCGGATAATGCAGTTACGAAACTGCCTAAACTACGACCACCGAGAATATAATCTGAGAAGTCGCTTGTAGCACGGTAGGCAAATAAGCCAATAAGAACCATTGCTACGATGTACACCATAAACATGATGAGGGTGGGATCAAAATAACTCATAATGGATGTGTGTCCTTATATCCATAATCCGTGATTGTAACCTAATCCAGGTCGCTGTTTTCTTGTACGGCATCCAAGAGGTTGAGATTCAACCACAAAAGATTTTTTTTGCACTGTTATTTTTATATTGTACTTTTGTATCATTGTGTAACTTGAAATAAATTGATTTTAAAGATATAAAATTATAATATTAATCATTAACTTATAGTTTTTTAATATTTATTTTTTTAAACTTTTTCAGCAAAAAAATGTCATTTTCTAAAAAAATAAATCGATATTGAGTTATAAATAGGCTATTGGTCAAAAAAAAATTATAGAAATTTAGAATAAAGTTAAAAAAATCGACAATTTTTTATTCAATTAATAATTTTTTTTATTCAAGTTAGGCTTATTTAGTGTCTAAAAATAGCAATTAGCCGATTAAATTTTCAAAAAGTCTATGCATTCCTTGAGTCGCTGACATTTTTAATAATTCATATTGATGAGGAACACGCAGATGATCAGCATTTGGATCTATATAGTAGGCTTTACATTGATTTGAAGTTTCATGAACTAAAGTCGCAACAGGATATACGCTTAATGTCGAGCCGATCACAATAAAAATATCTGCACTTTGTACTAATTGAATTGCTTCTTCATAAGCGGGTACAGCTTCACCGAACCAGACTACATGTGGACGCAGGGGATAGCCATCTGGGCAAAAGTCTTGTTCTAAATCTAGCTTCCAGCCATTAATATGGTAAAACTGTGTTGTAAATTGTGCATTCGGGCCAGAGCTTTTCGCTAAACGAATGTTTCCATGCAAATGTAAAACGTTAGAACTCCCAGCCCGTTCATGTAAATCATCAATATTTTGAGTAATCACTTGTACATCAAAGTAGTCTTGTAGTTTGGCAATATATTGATGAGCTTCGTTAGGTTCAGCCTCTAAAATATTTTTACGACGCTCATTATAAAAGCGTTGAACTAAAGCAGGATTCTTTTGCCATGCCTCAGGTGTGGCAACTTGTTGGATGTCGTAATTTTCCCATAGACCATTACTGTCACGAAAAGTGCTAATTCCACTTTCAGCACTCATGCCAGCACCTGAAAATACAACAAGCTTTGTCATAGAAGTCACCGATTCGTAAAACTGAATTTGAATAGATAAAGAAAAAACCAGTTTAAGACTAAACTGGTTTTTATTAAATATGAAAAGCTATAGCTATCTTTTATAAGCCAGCTTCGTATTCTGCATTTGTTAAAAGTTTTTCAACATCTGCAATGTTGTCTGGTTTGATTTTATAAATCCAGCCTTTTCCATATGGATCGTCATTTACAAAATCAGGATCATCTTCAAGGTCAGTATTTACTTCTACTACAGTGCCTGAAACAGGAGCATGGATGTCAGAAGCAGTTTTTACTGATTCAACCACACCAGCTTGTTCGCCAGCAGTAACTTTACTCCCAACTTCCGGAGTTTCAACGTAAACCAAATCGCCAAGTTCATCTTGTGCATGATCGGTAATCCCTGTAATAACAAGATCACCCTCAATCTTTACCCACTCATGTGTACGTGCATACTTCAGTTCAGAAGGATGATTCATGGTAACTCCTTAAGCTTGTGTCCAATAGTTTTAAACATTATAAGTATGGGTCTTTACGCCAGTTGCTTGGGCTACGGCCACTCCAGCGTTTAAAAGCACGGCTAAAATTTGCAACGTCTGAATAGCCAAGTTCATCTGCAATTTGTTCAAGACTGTAATCTGTACGTGAAAGTAGAGATGTTGCATGTCGATAGCGCACTTCATCAACCAATGTAGAAAATGAAGTTCCTTCAGCCGCTAATTGGCGCTTTAGTGTACGGTCTGACATGTGTAGACATTCAGCTACATTTTCAATGCTTAAATAATGTTGTTCAGAATTACTTAAAATATCACGAACTCGCATTGCTAAACGACGGCGCTCACCTAAAGCGGAAAGTTCGGCTTCGCACTGATTAATAGCAACCTGACTTGCGATAGGATCAGCATTAACTAATTTAATTCCTAAGTATTTTTTATCAAAACTTGAAATCAGATGTGGCTGGTTGAAGCGAATTGTGCTGCTTAGTTTATTTCTATACTTTTCAAAGCCTTCTGGTTCAGGAAAGTCCAAATCTACATCACCAGCTAAATCTTCGATACCCGTAATCGCTTTAGCCATACTCATGATGCCAATGGTCAAACCTAAAACGATTTCTGTCCGTAGAGGTTCAAGTTCGATGTCGCACTGTAATTGTAGGGTAGCTTTTGGCCCAAACGTTGAAAAATAGAGTTGTAAAAAAGGTAGACGTAGTTGAATAAAGCGTGCTGCAAGGGCAATTGCTTCTGTAATATCTTTGGCTGTCATAATTGCATAGCCAATGAAGCCATGAATCGAAATACGCATTTGAGTACCAAGATGGTACCCCAAAGTAGTTTCACCAGTTAAATTAAGCGCGTGTTTAACCAGTTCGTTTGCTACAGGTGTAGAAATACGATAATCAGGATCGGCCAGTTGCTCACTAGTAAGATGAAATGGAGCAAATAATGTTTCATCGTTATATCCCCAACGTGAAACAACATCTAATAGCAATAAGCCATAGACACCCGGAATACCTTGATCTTGACGAGCTGAGGTAATTTTCATATGCGTTCCATTGCTCTCATCAATTTGTCACATGCATTTCTTACACATCTTGTCATGAAATATAATCTGAGTTTATAAAAACTGTTAGACAATCATATCAACCATGTTTTAAACATTCTTTTTAAAGACAACAATTTTTGTTGTTGAAATGAGTAATACGTCACCATTTTGATTTAAGGCTTGCGTAACGTAACTTACAATACCACGATCTAATTTTGTTTTGGATGGTGTGATCGCTGAAATTTCTGCTTCAACATGAATTTTATCACCTGGTCGAGTGGGGCGTGGCCACCGTAAGCTAGATTCTGAACCAATCAGGCCGCCATGAATCGGCATACATTCCGTCCATAACCGCATAGTAATTGCAGAAGTATGCCAACCGCTAGCAGCAATTCCTTGAAAAATTGGATCGTGCTTAGCTTGTTCTTCATCTATATGGAAGGGTTGAGGGTCATAGCAGTTTGCGAATTTTTTGATTTCATCTAAGGTAATTTCATATTCACGGCTAATGAAACGATCACCAATTTTCAAATCTTCTAAATAAAGCATTAATCTTGACCCTGTAATACTTTTTGTTCAATTAGGAAACCACCTGTTTGACGTTTCCATAACTGTGCGTATATACCATTTTGCGCAATTAACTCTTCATGAGTTCCTTGCTCAGCAATTCGACCTTCATCAAGAACGATTAAACGGTCCATTTGTGCAATAGTAGATAAACGGTGTGCAATTGCAATAACGGTTTTATCAACCATCAGGTCATTTAAACTTGACTGGATTGTTGCTTCAACTTCCGAGTCTAATGCACTAGTTGCTTCATCTAAAATAAGAATAGGAGCATCTTTTAAGAATACACGTGCAATGGCAATACGCTGTCTTTGACCACCAGAAAGTTTAACACCACGTTCACCTACTTGAGCGTTATAACCACTACGTCCTTTTAAATCAACCAATTGCGGAATAAATTCAGCAGCTTTGGCTTTATTTACAGCATTCTCCATGTCTGCATCAGATGCATCAGGGCGACCATATTTAATATTTTCTGCAACTGAGCGATGCAATAAAGACGTATCTTGAGTAACCAAAGCAATATTAGCTCTTAAACTATCTTGAGTTACATCTTCGATGTTTTGACCATCAATTAAAATGGCACCTTGCTTAAGATGGTAAAAATGTAAAAGCAACTGGATCAGCGTCGACTTTCCTGCGCCAGAACGGCCCACGATTCCTATTTTTTCGCCTGCTCTAATATGCAAGTTGAAGTGATCAATCACATTTTTATTGTTATAAGCAAAGCTTACATCTTTAAATACAATTTCACCTTTGGTCACTGCAAGTGGTTTTGCATCTGGTTTGTCTTGAATATTGATTTTTTTACCTAATGTTTGCATACCATCTTGAATGGTTCCAACATTTTCAAATAAGGCTGACATATGCCACATCATAAATTCAGCCATACTATTAAGTTTTAAAATCATTGCAGTAGTTGCTGCGATTACACCTAATGCTGCTAAACCTTGGGTCCATAGCCAAACAGAAGTACCAATTACACCTACAAATAAAACAGCAGACAACATATTGATGCTGACTTCAAAGAGGGTGCCTAAACGCATTTGAGCATAGACTGTAGTCATAAACTCTTTCATAGATGCTTTTGCGTATTGGCTTTCACGGCCAGCATGGGCAAATAGTTTTACCGTTTGGATGTTGGTGTATGCATCTGTTACACGGCCCGTCATGATCGCTCTAGCATCGGCTTGTTGCTGAGAAACTTTACTTAAGCGGGGGATAAAGAACCATGCGCTTAATAAAAATAGGCTTAACCAAACTAAAAGTGGAATAAGTAAAATTGGTGAAATTGCGCCAAGAACAATGCTGACTGTAATGAAGTAAATGCTGACGTATGCCAGCATGTCACCCAAAATAATCCAGAACTCACGGATTGCTAATGCTGTTTGCATAACCTTAGCAGAAAGTCGTCCTGCAAAGTCATTATGGAAAAAGTCCAAGCTTTGTTTCAATAAAAGATTATGGAAACGCCAGCGCAAACGCATTGGGAAGGTACTATATAAAATCTGATGTTTGATAATAGATTGAATATTTACAAAAAAGATATTGGTAAATAAGACTGCAATCAAAATGAGTAAATCAGTAGCATGCTGACTTAAAAAGCTTTCCGGATGACTTTTACTTAACCAGTCTACGAGTTGTCCAATCTTTGAAAAAAGTAAGGCTTCAAAGCTTGCAGCACCTGCTGTAAAAAGAATAAGTAAGAATAAGTAAGGGCGTAAGCCTTCCGTAGCTTGCCACACAAATGGGAAAAAACGAGTCGGTAAAGGTTCATCTAAACCTTTAGTTGGGTAGGGATCTACAAGTTTTTCAAACCACTTCAGCATGAATTACTACCTTTGAGACAAAAGCCACTTAATTAAATCTTTGCAATTTAATTTGCAAAAAGTCAGTTAGATCAATATCACTTAGGGTTTCGATCTTGTGAATATATGCAAATACACATGAACTGATAATGTTGTACGTCTTAAATTAATACATGACGCAAAAATGGAGACTCGAAGAAATCTTCAAGAACGTCGCGAGGACTAAAAAATATTATTCATTATATCGAGATTAATAGATAAAGGGTGAAGGAATTTATTCTTTAAGTATTTTTTATTAGTATTTTGAACATTTGTTAAATTATTACAGCTACACATATTAGAAAAGGCCTTTAGATTTTGGTCGTAAAGGCCTAAGTATCGTATTACCACATTAAGTCATCTGGAATAACATATGCTGCATATGGATCTTCCTCATCAGTAGCTTGTTCGTTTTTCTCAGCATTATTAATCAAAATGAAGCCTTGCATTTTTTGATCAATTTTTTCACCTAAAGCTTTTGGAAGATAGGCGTATTGATCTTGATCTTTAGCAATAACTAGGCTACCTGCAACAAGTGCATTATAAACTTGCTGAGATAGATAAACTTTTTTGATTTTATTTTCATCAATAAACTGATAAGCCACATCACCAGCAAAATCAGTAATTTTATGTTGTTTAATCATCTGAATGATTGATGCTTTAAGTGCTTTTTCTTCAAGCTGTTTCTGTTTTTCTAAATTTAAAGCCTGATCTTTAGCTAACTTTTCTTGTTGAGCTTTTTCAATATTTGCTCTGATTTCAGCCTCATTACTTAGTCCAAGACGTTGTTCGTGATGAGCTTGCTTTGTTAATTTTTTTGCTTTTTTATTATCAACTAAACCAGCTTTTAATAGCTGTGCTTGTAAGGCATTTTTAACCATGTCTTAGTCCTTTTGTGAAGTTGAAGTACTATAGAGATAAACTATCCAGTAAGAAATACTTAAGGCTAAGCTTAAAATTGCTGGCAATAAAAATGATTGTAGTTTCAAATATGGATGTACTGAGGCGGCAAGAATTCCACCCAGCAGGAAGCCAGCAAGAATAAGTAAATGTAAAACAATACGTCGATTTTCTACAATTAAGCCTCTGGCTTTATATCCAAGTGCTAAACCAATATCAGTCAGCACACCAGATAGGTGGGTAGTGCGAATAATTGTTCCTTTGTAGTGGCTTACCATCGCATTTTGTAAACCCATGGCCGTACAAGCCCATAATAATCCATAGCGTGGAAAATAAGGAAGCAATAGCCAGCAAAGGAAAATGAATAAGGCAACAAGGCTCAAAGGTAAGCCATAACGACGACCTAGTCGAAAATGACTACTACCTAAAATAAAACCACTATAAAATGAACCGCAAACATAACAAATAATCACCAGAAGTAAAAAAATGATATGTTCTGGTTGCCACTCTACCAAACTCATAGCCAGCATACTAACGTTGCCAGTCATATGTGAAATAGATTGATGCAAAAGAGTAATTAACCCTAAGACATTAATCATTCCGGCATTAAATGCCAGCAAAAAGGCTCCAAGTTGGAACCAGTTTGGTAGACGTTGAAATGGCATTTTGTTTAAGACGCTTGCTTAGAGCGAATATCTACAGCTGCGGTAAATAATACATCTGTAGATGAGTTAAGGGCTGTTTCTGTAGAGTCTTGCAATACACTGATAATCATACCAACCGCAACAACTTGCATTGCTACTTCTGATGAAATACCAAATAAACTACAAGCGACTGGAATCAGAAGTAAAGAACCGCCAGCAACACCCGAAGCACCACAAGCTGATACAGTCGCAACAACTGATAAAATAACCATTGTAGCTAAATCAACATGAATGCCAAGCGTATGCACAGTAGCTAATGTAAGTACAGTAATCGTGACTGCTGCACCTGCCATATTTACTGTTGCGCCTAAAGGAATAGACACACTAGCTGTAGACGGGTTAACACCTAAACGCTCTGCTAAATCCAAGTTAACTGGAATGTTTGCTGCTGAGCTTCGTGTGAAGAATGCAGTGATCCCACTTTCTTTTAAACATTTAAAAACTAATGGATATGGATTACCACGGATAGTTAAACCTACTAAAATAGGGTTCACTACGAGGGCAACAAATAACATTGTTCCTAATAACACCACTAATAAGTGTGCATAGCTCTCAAGCGTCGCAAGACCAGCATCAGCAAAGGTCACAGCAACCAATCCAAAAATACCGACTGGTGCAAAAGCAATTACTTTATGAATAATAGCACTTACAGCATGTGAAACATCTTGCATCACTTGTTTTGTGGTATCTGAACTATGGCGCATAGCTAAACCTAGGCCAATTGCCCAAGCTAAAATACCAATAAAGTTAGCTTCACTAATTGCTTGAACAGGGTTCGCAATAAAGCTTAAAAGCAAGTTTTTTAATATATCTGCGAGACTACCAGGCGCTTGTAAATTATTATGAGAAACCGTGTTGAGGTAAAGAGTGCTTGGAAAAGATAAACTTGCAATAACAGCACTAAAAGCGGCTAACAACATACCTATAACGTACAGTAGTAAGACTGGGCGTAAATTGGCGCTATGACCCACTTGGAAGTTGGCAATAGAAGAAAGCACCAATACAAAAACTAAAATAGGGGCAACCGACTTTAAGGCTTTAATGAAAAGCTCACCAAATAAACTTAAGTAAGGCGTAACGTTCGGAAATAGTAATGCAACGCCTATCCCTAGAATAATGGCGATAATAATCTTAGTGACTAAGCTTAATCGAGAAAAGAATGCAAGCATATAAAGGCCTTATTAACCTAATCATGGCTAAAGGTTGAACAAGCGGAGTATTTTATACTTAAGTGATGTGAATCTTAAGCTTTTTTATAGCACCTATAAGTATTTATACTTAGTGGTAATATTAAATATTTGTTTTTATTGGTCTTAATTTAATATTTTTAATTTTGTAGTTGGTGATTTTGCTTGTTAATTGCTCATTAAAAAACGAGGTATATCAAAAAGCTGTGAAAGCATGGAATAGGCTAAAGAAAATAGGGTGGCAAAAAGTTAAATATGGTTGAGCTTTTTAGAAAAGCTACGCGAATTTTCAAAACTTTGTGCTTGGATTGGACTCTAAGCTTTCAAGCTGAAAAATCGCATATTTCAGGAAGTTACTACTATTATTATAAATTTATAATTTAAAAAATATTATTTACTTGCACAGTACAGCTGATGAAGCGTATTTAAAATTGAATGCATATTGTCATCCTTAATTGAATAAAAAATTTGCTTGCCATCACGACGGGTTGATACAACATCACTTTTGCGTAGCATCATAAGTTGTTGTGAAAGAGTGGGCTGGGTAATTTGGGTCTTCTCTTCAATTTGAGAAACATTTAACTCCTCATAAGCTAAGTGACATAAAATTAATAAACGATCTGTATTAGCCAAAGATTTAAGAATTCCAACGACTGAATCAGCCGCATTTTTCATTTCTTCGATTTGGAGTCCATCTTTCATACTTTATACCTATATCAATATAGCGGGCATAGTATAGATTGATCTTATGAAAATGAATGTAGCAAAACTAATCAATCCAATTGTTTTTGTTGAAAAGCAATATAAGAGGAATTGATAAATAAGTAGTCTTTCTAATTAAAAACAACTATTTGTATTTCTTTTGTGTCTAAAATGTTGCTTTGTGTTATAAGTGTAATTGTTAAGTATAAGTGAAACGAAGTCAACCTAAAACAATTTCAATTTGCTTTCGATAAATAGTTAAATCTAATTTATCTTGAGACAAATCATAAAAAAGGATTGAGTTTTTATTTTTTAAATATATAATCTGTTTTGTACAGACAGGTCTGTATATTTTGGTTCAGTAAGGTCGAAAAAAACGTCTAATTGTGAACCAAAATGACTTTCAGACGCAGCGTGATACATAAGAAGAATCATTAAATATAAGAAGAAGAATATCACGCTTTATTTTTATGCTGCTCTTTCGAAATCGATTAATTTTTCTACTCGAGTCCAGTAATCATTAATTTTTATTGAACCATGTTCGACTTGAGCCTGTATGGTCATACCTTCCAAAATATTAACGAGTAGTAAAGATAGGGGAACTGGCTCTTTTACATCATACTGGTTAAGAAGATTTTGCATAAGTTGAGTCAACCAAGCTTTATACAAAGTGGCAGGTTGATGTGTTGAAGGATATTGTTTTAAAACCTCTTCCAAGGCTTTTTGAAACATACAGCCATTAAAATCTTCGCTATTAAACCAGTCGGAATACCATAAAAATACTGCTTTAATTCTGGCAAGAGGGTCTAACTCATCATGTTTTGATAAGGCAGAAGTAAGAGAGTTTTGTAGAAGCGTATTTCGAAGAAGTAGACACTCTTCAATTAATTTTTCTTTTGATGGAAAATGCTTATAGAAAGTCATTTTTGCAACGCCAGATTCATTAATGATGCGATCTACACCTATAGAATTATAGCTATACGAGTTAAAAAGTCTTAATGCGGTGTTAATAATGTCATCTTTTTTCGACATATTTTAGCCTCTCACAAATGAATTGCTATTAGCTTGAACGGTGATCTTTATCAATGAGAATCTAGATAATTTAATTTTACAAGGTATTGTTTGTTATTGATAGAAAAAAGATATTATTTTTTTAAAAGCTGAAGTTTTACTTTTAAGGGAAAGGTAAAGGGTTCTAGGCTATATATTTAAATAATTATACTTCCTTTTTCAAAATCTTTTAACTTCAATATTTTTGCGATAAGTCGCTTTAAAATTTCAAAAGGAAAATTAATAAACAAAAAACAAATCTATTTTTGAGTTTGTCGGCCAATTTAAAAGTGGACTTTCCGTTGCTTTGAAAAGTCCATTTTTATTAAAGTTTCTTACTCTGAAGGAGGTAAAAGCATCAAAATAGATTCATTGAGTAAGTAAGCAACATTCTCAAGGATTTCAAGCTCATTAAATTCGCTATCGAAAGCTAAGCTTTCTCCATCAGCAATAGCTTTTAATTTTGGTGCGAAAGTTTCAGCTATACATAGCGCTTCGCCATTTCCCCAGAAGTTTAGAATTCCGTTATTTTCTGTATAAAGTAGGCGAGAGGCAGGTTCTAATAGAACTTCATAACCTTCATGTAAGATCTCTTGAAGATCATCGGCTTCGATCTCATCAGGTTCTGGAATATTATCTGGATATTTCGGTTCACTCATGTATGACATGATTGCTGCATCAAGTGCTGCAGAGTCTTGCAACTGAGCTAAAACTAAGTCTTTTAGATAGCTTAGTTCAGTTGAGTTAATTTCGCCAATTTGGCTCATTTGTTTGCGTGCGATATCTACAACAGGATTTTGAAGTAAAGTATTAGCTGAAAATTGATCGCTAATACGTTCCATCATTCCTGCAACGTTTGGCATGCGAAAGCCAAATGAGAAAGTTAAGCAGTCATCTTCAGCTACCCCATAATGTGCCATTCCAGGAGGAACATAGAGTAAATCGCCTGGTGCTAAAACCTCATCAAATTGCACATCTATTTCTGGCAAGAGTTTTAATGGTTGATTGGGTACAAATGCAGTATTTACATCGCACATTTGACCTAGCTGCCAGCGACGATGACCATGACCCTGAACTAAAAACACATCATAAAAATCGAAATGTTTCCCAACTGAACCACCCTTAGGTGCATAAGACACCATAATATCGTCGCGGCGCCATTGAGGAATAAAAGGAAATTTTTTCCAAAGTTCAGAAAGATCAAAAGAGTAGTGATCTACTGCCTGTACTAAAATTGACCATAATTTTGGTAGCTTTTGAAAATCACCTTTGGTTAAAGGTGAAGACTTTACGTGCCATTCATTTGGATTTTTATCTTTTTGGCGAATCAGTCTGGCACTTGCATGTTCTTCCAAGGCAAGTTCTTGCACATCCTGAGGTTGTAAAAGACCTATAATTTCTGGTAATCCGTTACGCACCAGTAAAGGTTTTTTCTGCCAATACTCTGCTAAAAATTGCTCGGCAGTAATACCGCCTAAAACTGTTAAAGGTTCTGTCATGGAAATAACCTATTTATAAAATATCTAGAATTAAGGAATTTGTAGATCAAGTTGCCTTAAAATATGGCAAAGTTGAATCATAGGAAGACCCATAAGTATGGTCTGGTCTTGGCCTATCATTTTTTCAAACAAGCTAATTCCTAAACTTTCACACTTAAAGCTGCCAGCGCAATGTAGTGGCTGATCTAATAAAACGTATCGTTCAATTTCAGCTTGATTCAGGTTTCGAAATTTAACTTGATAATGTTCAACGAGCGTTTGCTCAAAGTCTCTATCGAGCCATTGCACGCTAAGTGCTGTACTAAAAAAAACAGTTCGACCAGAATTTTCGGCTAGTTGTGCTTTAGCATTTTCACTAGTCATCGGTTTGCCAATAAAGTCATGCGGAGCATGTTCTCGCCAAGCAACTTGATCTGAACCAATAACGATGGCTGATGGGTTCTGTTCAGCAATCACCTGAGCTTTTGTGAAAGCGAGCCTTTTTGCAAGTTCATCGGCATGGGTTTCATCGCGAGGACTTTCATCAATATCGGGACTAATACAAATATAATTAATTCCAAGACGGTCCATTAAGTCTTTGCGAGTTTGACTACTCGAAGCCAAAATAATTTGTGGCTGAACCATTACACTGCAAATTCCATTAATACATCTAAAGGTACATAGCTTAATACAGCTTGATGACATGCATGTATTTTAATAGGAGGGGCTTCACCCGCTTGATAAGCCTCTACCCAGCGAGTTACGCAGATACACCAGAAATCACCCGGTTTCAGACCAGGGAAACCTACTTCTGGCAAAGGAGTAATAAGATCATTACCAATTTTCTGAGAGAAATTTAAGAAATCAGAGGTCATTTGTGCACATACGGTATGCTGACCAAGGTCTGTTACTGCTGTGTGGCAGAAACCATTTCTAAAATAGCCTGTAATAGGGTCAAAGCAACAACTTGCTAAAGGTTCCCCTAAAACATTTAAGCGATTGATTTGTGGATCTGGATGAATAGACATAATGGGTGAAATATCAAATAACTACCTCTATCATAATCAAAACTGGGGCTTTCTACAGCTTTTATGCAAAAAAACTAACCTTTTTTGATGTAATCATTTAAAATTGGCGCGTTTTTAAAATCATAAAGAGAGCTTTACATGAATTTTCAGCGTATGACTGACCTTAACTTAACAGGCAAACGTGTCCTTATTCGTGAAGATTTAAACGTTCCTGTCAAAAATGGTGTGATTACTAGCGATGCTCGCTTACGTGCAGCATTACCAACTATTAAAGCTGCTTTAGATAAAGGCGCAGCAGTGATGGTATGTTCACATCTAGGTCGTCCTGTTGAAGGTGAACCAAAGCCAGAACAATCACTTGCACCAGTCGCTGCTTATTTAACAGAAGTATTGGGCCAAGAAGTTAAATTATTAACAGATTATCTAGAAGGCGTTGAAGTTGAAGCTGGTCAAGTTGTATTGCTTGAAAATGTACGCTTTAACCATGGCGAAAAGAAAAATAATCCAGAGCTCGCTCAAAAATATGCTGCACTATGTGACGTATTTGTTATGGATGCATTTGGTACTGCTCATCGTGCAGAAGCATCTACTGAAGGTGTAGCTCGTTTCGCTCCAGTTGCTGCTGCTGGTCCTTTGTTGGCTGCTGAGTTAGATGCACTAGGCCGTGCAATGCAAACTCCTGAAAAACCAATGGTTGCAATTGTTGCTGGTTCTAAAGTTTCAACTAAACTCGATGTTTTAAACTCACTTTCTAGTATCTGTGATCAACTGATCGTTGGGGGCGGTATTGCAAATACATTCTTAGCAGCTGCTGGCTTTAACGTTGGTAAATCATTATATGAAGCTGACTTGGTTGAAACTGCTAAACAAATTGCTGCTAAAGTAAGTGTTCCACTTCCTACAGATGTTGTAGTTGCTGATGCATCGCAAATTAATTTTGAAGATTTCTTAGGTTCTTTAGCAGCAGCTCAAGCTGTTGTGAAGAAAGTAGAAGATGTGACTGCAAATGATATGATTTTAGACGTTGGTCCAGAAACAGCTAAAGCATTTGCTGATATTTTAACAACATCAAAAACGATCCTTTGGAATGGTCCAGTTGGCGTATTTGAAGTAGATCAATTTGGTGAGGGCACCAAAGCGCTTTCTCTTGCGGTTGCTCAATCTGAAGGATTCTCGATCGCAGGTGGTGGAGATACATTAGCTGCGATTGATAAATATAACGTCGCTGATCAAATTGGTTATATTTCTACAGGTGGTGGTGCATTCCTTGAATTTGTTGAAGGAAAAACATTGCCAGCAGTTGCTGCTTTGCTTGAACGTGCTTAATACTGTTATATAGAAATAAGAAGGGATTGGGTAACCAATCCCTTTTTCATTGATAAGTCATTAAACTGTCATATATTTGCAATAAAATGTCGAGTATTAAATCACCAACTGTGGAAAATAGTGATGAATTTAAAGCTTACATTTGCTGCTATGTTAATTGTACCAATGATGTTGACTGCTTGTGCTAAGAAAGATGAAGCATCTCAAGCGGGCCAAGAATCAGCTGCATCTACTGCTGTTTCTGAAAAAGTAACGCCTGAGCAACAAGCAGCAATTGATGCGATTGATAAGCCAGTTCTAGATGAAAAGAATACAGATGTGGTTGAAGGTAGTGCGCCAAGTGAGGCTGCTGCTTCAGAAACACATTAATTTGTTGTTTTTTGTTAAAAAATCCCTGCAAATGCAGGGATTTTTTTTGAAATACTGTGATTTGTTGCTGAATTGAAATAAATGACAGGGTAGAATAAGCCGCACTACCTGGGAGGATATTATGGCACTCATTTCAATGCGCCAGCTCTTGGATCACGCTGCTGAACATAACTACGGCGTACCAGCATTTAACGTAAATAACTTAGAACAAATGCGTGCAATTATGCTTGCCGCGGATGCAACCAATTCACCTGTAATTGTTCAAGCATCAGCTGGAGCTCGCAAATATGCAGGCGCTCCATTCTTACGCCATCTTATTTTGGCTGCAATTGAAGAATGGCCACATATTCCAGTGGTAATGCATCAAGACCATGGAACAAGCCCTGATATCTGTCAGCGTTCAATTCAGCTTGGCTTTAGCTCAGTGATGATGGACGGTTCATTAGGTACAGATGGTAAAACACCTACTTCTTATGAATACAACGTTGATGTAACTCGTAATGTTGTTGCTTTGGCACATGCATGTGGTGTTTCTGTCGAAGGTGAGATTGGCTGTTTAGGTAGCCTTGAAACTGGTATGGCTGGCGAAGAAGACGGTGTTGGTGCAGAAGGCGTACTTGATCACTCACAACTTCTTACTTCTGTTGAAGAAGCGACTCAGTTTGTTGCCGATACTAATGTAGATGCATTAGCGATTGCTGTAGGTACTTCACATGGTGCTTACAAGTTCACTCGTCCACCTACAGGTGATATCTTGGCAATTGACCGCATTAAAGAAATTCATGCGGCATTACCAAATACTCATCTTGTTATGCATGGTTCAAGTTCTGTGCCGCAAGAGTGGTTGAAAGTAATCAATGAGTTTGGCGGTGATATTAAAGAGACTTATGGTGTACCTGTTGAGCAGCTTGTAGAAGCAATTAAACATGGTGTGCGTAAGATCAATATCGATACAGACTTACGTTTAGCATCTACTGGTGCAATTCGTCAGTTTATGGCTGAAAACCCAGCTGAATTCGATCCACGTAAATACTTTGCTAAAACTGTAGATTCAATGAAGCAAATTTGTATTGATCGTTATGAAGCGTTTGGTACAGCTGGAAATGCTGACAAGATTCGTCCGATTTCTCTAGAGAAAATGGTTGATCGTTATAAATAATTCCCGTCAGGGTTTAATTTATAGGAACCGGTTATTTATATAACCGGTTTTTTTATTAGGTAAATTTCATGCATAAAAAAACCTGTGACAAACACAGGTTTTAATAAAGAGAAAAAGAGTTACTTTTGTAAGTTCTTTTTGTCTAGACTTGGATCTTTGATTTCTACATATGCATTTGCACGTACTTCACGTAACCAGCTATCAATTTCAGTGTTGAATTGGCGTTCACCTAAAATTTGACGTGCCATACGCTCTTGATATTCATGAGTCATATCTTTTTCACGTTTATCCGTTACTTGTAAGATATGCCAGCCGAACTGAGTTTGGAAAGGTTCGCTAATTTCACCTACAGGAATTTCCTGTATTTTTTTATCAAATTCAGGAACCATCATTCCAGGTGTTACCCAACCCAAACTTCCCCCATCACGTGCTGAACCTGTGTCATTTGAATAGGTTGCTGCAAGTGTTGCAAAATCTTGACCAGCTTTTAAGCGTTTATAGATGTTATCAATAATTTGCTTAGCATTCTCAAGAGTGACTACTTCAGATGGTTGAATGAGAATGTGGCGGGTTTGAAATTGAGGTACTAAAGCTTTTTGCTCATTTTGTTTACGTTCAAGAAGCTTTAAAACATGTACACCATCACGTACTGAAACTAAGTCAGTCGTTTGACCATCTTGTAATGGAGTAATGCGAGCTGCAAGTTCAGCAGGAATATCAGACAGTGGGCGGAAACCCATGTCAGCACCTTCAACTTTTACATTTGCAGTTGAAAGTTTTTTCAAAGCATTTATATCATTACTTTGCGCAAGCTTTGAACGCACTTCTTTAGCTACAGATTGAACTTCTTGTGCATTGTCACCAGAAATGCGCATATGAATTACATGTGCTTGATTACCTAACGCAGCTTGTCCCTGAGGTGATTTTAAGAAGTTTTCTACATCTTGATCACTAATTTTAATACGAGACATCACTTGTTGTTGGCGCAAACGACTAATCGCTAAATCCTCAGCGATTCGGCCACGTAAACTTTCATAAGTCCCTGGTGCCATAGCATCTAATTTCTGCTGGAAAGCTTCTAAACTTTTAGAGCCAGATTGACCTGCTACTTTTAAGACTGCTTCATTTAAGCTTTTTTCATCAGGTTTGATGCCATATTTTTTAACTTGTTCAAGTTGTGCCTCACGTAAGATGAGTTGATCTAATACTTGAAACTGTAAGTATTGCTGAGGTGGCACTTCTTTCTTTTGAGCTTGCAGTTCATGAGCTGCTTCAGCCATACCTTGTTGAAGATCGCTTTTTAAAATTACGCTATTGTCCACAATTGCCACAACTTCATCAGCGGGTTGGGCAAAACTATGCATTGATGAAGAGATTAGGGCAGCAAGTGTAGTTGCTTTAAAAAACTGTTTAAGATGCTTTGTCTTCATTAACGTTGTGTCCAAGATTGATTAATTTTGTTAAAACCTAAAACGCGATTTTCAAGTAAAGACGCGAGTTTATTGTTTAAACCACCTAAACCTTTTAATGTAATTTCGGCCATGATCGCGCGCTTTTCACTAACATCTGGAGATTTTGGATCGTCTAGATCGTTATAGTATGAACGGCCATAGACAGAAATACCCCAGCAACATGACTCATAGTTAACTCCTAGCAAGAGTTCACGGGCAACATCATTGTCCATGTCATATTGTACGTGGCCCATAATACGCCAATTGTCTTTAATTGGTTGTATAAACGATGCAACAACTTGGTCATAAGTATCTTGACGACCAGGAATATCTTTACGATAGAAATAGCCTAAGTTATATAGATTTCCTTTATCACCAGTATAGTAAAGTTGGAAGTCACGTTGAGCATTGTCACCATTCGACATCCAAGCTGAGTTGGCAGCAATGGTAAAGTTTTGGTTAAGCTGGCTTGATAGACTCACCACAGGACCTGTGTTGCGTTCAGTATCAATTTCATCTTGTTGTCGTTGTAAGGTGACACGACGGTCTTCGAAATAGTAACTTTGACCTACACTTGCCCGTAAACGTTCTAAACCTACTGTGTCAAAGAGGCTATAACTTACACCCAATGATAAAAAGTTATTGTCTTCTAGGCGGTCATGACCATAAAAACGGTAAGGGTTAAATAATTGATCATAACTTACTGACGCAGTAGTTGAGTCAAAGTTAGGGTAACCATCTTGATTTTTGTATGGCGCATATGCATAGAAAGCACGTGGTGTAAGTGTTTGTAAGTACTTGCCATCACGTTCAAAGTTCAGTCCAGTGTCTAACGTGAATTGAGGTACAACGACTGATTTGTTTTCGGAACCACCATCTAGATTTTGAGATGCGATACTGTCCTTATCATAAAACGTTTGAATAGAACGTACAGAGACTTCAGGAATCACAAAAGCTGCCGGTGTACGGTAGTTATAACGCGTTGCGAACTGGTTATAAATACGTGTACCACTACTTTCTTGAGCAGAATCATCATTAATTGATTTCTTAAAGTAAGCAGTGTCGTTATTAAATTCGTATTGTAGTCCTAGTGGATTACCAGTGACGTAATTTAATAAGAATTGTGGTAAACGCGCGTATGGTTTATCTGCATCTGCAACTTCAGGATCAAGTGTCTGGAAATCTTCGACCTTAAGCTGTGCTTTTAAACCCGGAATACCATGTTGATAATTAAGTTCCCAAGCTCTACGTAAGTTAAGATCTGTTTTAGAGTTAGGACTGCTATCTAAGTCAGAGAAATAATCTTTATCTGATGCATAGTTATATTCGAGGTTAGTAGACCACTGGTCGTTGATATCCCAATTATGTAAAAAATGGAAATCTTTACGATCTTTGTCATCATAACCTTTGTCAGATGGCAAGATGCCACCCCACATTTCACCAGCACCAAAGCCATCGGTTAAATATCTAAACTCGCCTTTTAGCATTGCACCGCGGTCTGCTAAATATCGCGGAGTAAGTGTCAAATCATAGTTAGGTGCAAGATTTAAATAAACTGGAACAGAAAGCTCAACACCACCATCGTTTGAGAAACCAAATTGTGGGTTGAGAATACCTGTAGTACGGCGGTCGTCAATCGGGAAGTTAAAATAGGGAACAGCTAGAACAGGAACGTCCTTAACATATAATTTTGTTCCACGAGTTACGCCGCGTCCAGTTTCCTGATTTAACTCAATTTTATTGGCTTGGATTTTCCAACCAGGTTTTTGGCCTGGTGGGCAAGTCGTATAGGTTGCATCATTAAGAACCATAACGTTTGGTGAGGTTCTTTCGATTTTTCCTGCATGACCATGGGCATGTTGCTGTTCAGAAATATAAAAACTATTGTCTAAATTCCCGGTTTGGGTTTTTAGGTTGTAATTAATTTCATCACTTTGTGAAAGTAACCCGCCTTGAGCTAACTGTACTCGACCTTGTGCATGCGCAAAGGTTTGGGTCTTATCAATCGTTACTTTGTCAGCACGAACTGTGCGTCCTTCTTGATCAATAACGACATCACCTTCTAAAACAGAATCACCCGCTGGGTTGTAATGTCCGTAGTTAGCAGTAACGACAGAAGTCGCTTTGTCGGCATCTAAAGCTTTGGTCTCAGGGTTAATCGGTGTAACCCATGTGCCTTGGCAAAATGCCGAGCTTAAATATTTATTGTCACGAAGCTGAGCTTCAGGTGCAGATTTATCAACATAATATTGCTGAAAGAATTCTTGACCTGGGTAAGCTTCCTTGATGCTCGCTTTAAGTTGATTATTGTCTATATTGGAGACAACATCAGTTGACTCAGCATAACTTGATTGTATGGAGCCACATAAGAGCGTAAAAATAGCTGTCGCTAAAGGATTAAATTTAAACTGATGCTTCATTGTCTCATTAACCAAGTATGCTAATTCACAATTAATTATTGTCGCATCATAGAGAAAAAGTTTATAAGTGGCTACACTTAACCCTTCAAAAATCTCAGCTTGTTTTAGATTTTATTGCAAATGAATACACAACGTGAACAATTGATATATACATGGCTTACATCTGTTCTTGAAAATGATCAATTTAAGATCGCTTTTTTAGCAGGTGATGCAAGCTTCCGCCGTTATGCGCGTATTGAGTTACAAAATAAAACGTATATGCTCATGGATGCCCCTCCAGAAAAAGAAGACTGTGTTCCGTTTGTGACCATTGACGAGTTTTTTGCGAGCCATGGCGTACGTGTGCCTCAGATCGTCGCGAAAGATCTGGCTCAAGGTTTTCTATTGTTAGAAGATTTTGGTGATGTGCTTTTGTCGGCATTATTAACTAATGAAACTGTTGATAAATACTACGAACAAAGTTTTAAACAACTTATTCAATTGCAGTCTATTGACGGGACTAATCAGTTCCCAGCTTATTCTTACGAAAAATTAATGTCGGAAATGCAGCTACTCACAGACTGGATGTTGCCGTCGCTTTCTATTCAGCCGACTGCTGAACAGAAAAAAACGATTGATAATGCATTTGACTTCTTGGCTCACGCTGCATTAGCCCAACCGCAAGTTATTGTACATCGAGATTTTCATAGTCGAAATTTGATGAAAATTACCGATGAGCAAGAATTAGGGGTAATCGACTTCCAAGATGCTGTTATTGGCGCTGATACATATGATCTAATTTCGATTACTCGTGATGCATATGTTCAATGGAACGCTGATCGTGTTTATCAATGGTTTAAAGTGTTTTATGACCTGTTGCCAGCGTCGACTAAACAAAACCGTAGCTTTGATCAATTTAAACGTGATGCAGATTTAATGGCGATCCAACGCCATATTAAAATTTTAGGCATTTTTGTTCGCTTATTTGAACGTGATGGTAAGTCTGGTTATTTGAAGGATTTACCACGTGTCATGTGGTATTTACTTGAAGAAAGCCGTGGTTACGCTGAACTTGAAGAGTTTATGGCATTTATAAATAATATCGTGATGCCTAAATTTATCGAGAAATATGGTAGCTATGAGGTAGCAGCATAATGAAAGCAATGATTCTTGCTGCTGGCTTGGGCAATCGTATGCGTCCACTTACGCTATATACACCAAAGCCTTTGCTCGAGGTGGGCGGTAAGCCCCTGATTGTGTGGCATATTGAAAAACTTAAGAAAATTGGTGTGACTGAAATAGTCATCAATTCTGCATGGTTGGCCGACAAGCTCATCAGTAGTTTAGGTGATGGCTCTCAATTTGGTGTGGATATCCGTTGGACACGAGAGGATGAAGGGCTAGAAACAGCTGGTGGAATTATTAATGCTTTGCCACTGCTTGGAAAAGATCCTTTTATTCTGGTGAATGGGGATGTATGGACCACAATGGATTTTGAAGGTCTGCGCCATATTAAGCTAAATGATGATTTGGCACATCTTGTGTTGGTTGATAATCCTAAACAGCATCCTGAAGGCGACTTTACATTATTGGATGGGCGCGCTTTTACATTCGATCAAGATGTGACGGGCGAAAACCTCACTTTTAGTGGTGTATCTGTTATTCATCCTAAACTTTTTGACGGATTGGAAGCGGGTAAGCGTCCTTTAGCTCCACTATTGAAGCAAGCGATGCATAATCAGAAAATATCTGGTGAAAAGCTTAAAGGTGCATGGGTAGATGTGGGAACGCCTGAGCGTTTAATGGAGCTAGATTTGCAAATTCGTGAAGGCTTCTACGATTAAGTGTGTAATCCCTAATCGTTAACTAGTGTTCCACGATGCATAAATGGGTATACTTTGTTTTAAATTTTACTTAGATGTTATCTGTTTATGCATCCGTTTTTTCAAGAGTTACAACAGGGTAGTCAAAAATTAGGTTTATCGCTTAGCGATGAAGCTTTGACATTATTGTTGAAGTATCAAGATGCTTTGGTACTTTGGAACAAAGCTTATAATCTAACAGCGATTCGTGATCCGAAAGAAATGTTAGTGAAGCATTTGTTAGATAGCCTAAGTATTTTGAAAGATTTGCCAGCAGGCCGTTTGCTTGATGTAGGTACAGGTGGTGGTATGCCGGGCATGATCATTGCTTTATGTCAGCCGGAACGCTCATGTGTATTACTTGATTCAAATGGTAAGAAAATTCGTTTTTTGAAACAGTTTATTGCTGACCTTAAGTTAAAAAACGTAGTAGCCGTGCAAACACGTGTTGAAAATCAAGATACAATTGATGAGCTTGGTCAATTTGATGTGATTACAAGTCGCGCTTTTGCTTCTTTAACGGATTTTGTGGATGCAGCTCAGCCATATTTGCATCAAAGCAGTATAATTGCAGCAATGAAAGGAGTTGTGCCAGTTGAGGAAATTGAGCAACTTAAGCAGGACTTTTCATGTAAAGTGATTGAGCTGCGCGTACCAAGACTTGATGAACAACGTCATTTACTTTTACTTCAACGTATTTAAATAAAAAGTATTAGGGTTACCATGGCTCAAATTATTGCGATTGCAAACCAAAAGGGTGGTGTTGGTAAAACAACGACTGCAGTAAATCTTGCAGCGTCTCTAGCTGTATTAAAGAAACGTGTATTACTTGTAGATATGGATTCACAAGGTAATGCTACGATGGGGTCTGGTATTCAAAAGAACGATCTTTTGTATTCCATTACGGATGTTCTACTTGGTGAAGTACCAATTGAAACGGCCATTCAAAAAGCAGAAGTCGGATATAAAGTTTTAGGGTCTAATCGTGAACTTTCCGGTGTCGAGCTTGCTATTGCAGAACAAGAGGGCCGCGAATTCATTCTAAAAAATGCTTTGAATGAAATCCGAAACTCATTTGATTTTATCATTGTGGATTGTGCGCCAAGCTTGAGTTTGATTACTGTCAATGCTTTAGCAGCTGTAGATAGTGTAATCATTCCAATGCAATGCGAATATTATGCGCTAGAAGGTTTAGCTGATTTAACCCAGACTATAGATCGTATTCAAAAGGCATTAAATCCTGATTTAGAGATTATTGGCGTATTACGTACAATGTACGATGCACGAAATGCTTTAACACGTGATGTATCTGCTGAGTTAGAACAGTATTTCGGAAAAAAACTTTATGATACTGTCGTTCCACGTAATGTTCGCTTAGCAGAAGCGCCGGCGCATGGTTTGCCTGTTATCTATTTTGAGAAAAGTTCTAAAGGTGCAGTTGCATACTTAAATCTTGCAGCTGAGATGTTGAAGAAAAGTAAAGTGAAGAAAGGAAGTAAAGTATGAGCATCAAAAAACGCGGATTGGCTAAAGGACGTGGTTTAGATGCATTACTTGGTTCAATTCAAAAAGAAAAATTACAGCTGGAAGCACAGGCACTTGACCACGGACAGTTGAAACAAATTGATGTAAATTTATTGAAACGTGGTGAATATCAACCACGTCGCTTTATTCATGAGCATGATTTGCAAGAACTAGCATCTTCTATTGAAAAACATGGAGTGATGCAACCTATTGTAATTCGTCCAGTTGATGATGAAGCACATCCATACGAAATCATTGCTGGTGAACGACGCTGGCGTGCAGCGCAACTTGCGGGTTTAACTGAAATTCCTGCAATTGTTCGTGATTTAAATGATCAGGTTGCTATTGCACTGGCGCTTATTGAGAATATTCAGCGTCAAGATTTAAATCCGATTGATCAGGCTATAGCCTTGCAGCGTTTTCATGATGAATTCGGTTTGAGCCATCAAGAAATTGCTGACACAGTAGGGAAAGCACGTACTACGGTAAGTAATTTACTTCGTTTGTTGAGTTTGGCGGATGAAATTAAAGATTTCATGCAGCAAGGCCAGCTTGATATGGGGCATGCTCGAGCTATCTTGACGTTAAAGGGTAAAGATCAATTAGACGTTGCTAAAATCGTAATTGAAAAAGGACTATCTGTTCGTCAAACAGAGCAATTGGTGCGTGATAGAAGTGAGCCGAAGCAGGAGAGGGAAAAAGCACCTGTAGCACCAGATATTGAACAATTAACACAAAAATTATCAGAGCGTTTTGGCGCTAATGTGAAAATTGATCATAATCAAAAAGGTAAGGGTAAGCTTGTTATTCATTACCATACTTTAGATGAGTTAGATGGCATTTTAAATATTTGTTTGCCTGATTAATTTGCATTTGGGTCATATATTTCTAATTTTATATTCTTGGGGAAGAAGATATGTGGGAACTTGTGAGAGCGGGTGGCTGGTTGATGCTGCCTTTAATTCTATGCTCAATTTTAACTGTTGCGATCAGTATTGAACGTTTTGTTCGGTTAAGACGTTCACAAGTTCTACCCAAAGCATTAATTGATGATAGTTCGTTAAGAACTGAAGATATTGTGGAAAATTTGGAACAAAATGTAGAAGTGCAAAACAGCGCATTGGCTCACATTTTAAAAGCAGGTTTTGATCATCGTGAGCATGGTGAGCAATTTGCACGTGCGCAGATGGAAGTTGCAGCTTCTCAAGAAATTTCTTATTTAGAAAAAAATATTAATTTTTTGGGCACTTTAAGTACTGTGGCGCCTTTATTAGGGCTGCTTGGTACAGTAGTCGGGATTATTGAGTCATTCCTTGTGATTGATTTTGGATCGGCAGGTAGTCCAAGTTTAATGATTCCAGGTATTTCTAAAGCGCTTATTACTACAGCTGTGGGAATGTTAATTGCGATTCCTGCTTTAGTTGCTTATCGCTATTTCCAAAGATTAGTACAAGACTATATTGCTGAACTAGAGCAGCAATCGACTTTATTTCATGCCTCATTGTTCTATAAACGTTCCTCGTCTATAGCAGAACATCGTCGTGTTGGTTGATGGGTGAATAACCAGATGAAATTTAAACGTTCTCAGGTTGAAGACATTCATATCAATTTAACGCCTATGATTGACTGTTTGTTGTTCATTTTGGTTTTTTTATTACTATCGACTACTTTTAATCAGCCAAGTCGCCTCAATTTAACGTTACCAGATGCACAAGGTGTTCCACCAAAACAGTACGATCACAAAATTGAAGTCGTGGTAGACTCTTCTGGTCATTATGCTGTAAATGGTCAGGCACTTTCGTCTAAAGAGGTTGCTGATCTGAGTACTGCGATTAAGCAAGTTGCTCAAGAGCGCCGTGATTTTATGTTCATCATTGCTGCGGATGCCAAAGCGTCTCATCAGGATGTAATTCGCGTTATGGATGTAGCAGGACAACTCGGTTTTGTTAACATCAATATTAGTACCAAAGTTCCTTCTAGAGGTTTTTCTGAGTGAATCAAGATTTTAAGGTTTATTTGCGTCTCATAGCCTATTTAAAACCTTATTGGGGCGTGGCCTTATTAGTTCTTATCGGGTTCGGTATTAACTCAGCAACAGAAGTCTCCGTTGCTAAATTGATTAAATTTATTATTGATGCAATCCAAAATGGCAGTAGAGGTGATTTGGATTGGTTCCCATTATTAATCATTTTATTGGTTTTTTTCCGTGGTTTAGGCCTTTTTATGGGAGGTTACTATACTGCGGTGATTTCACGTAGTTTAGTTTTTAGTATTCGCCAAGAGGTTTATGCCAAACTTTTAAGACTACCGGCACAATATTACCTCGATAATTCATCTGGCCATATTACTGCCAAGATTATGTATAACGTTGAGCAGCTAACGGCAGCTTCTTCGGAGTCATTAAGAACCATTGTTAGGGATGGGATGATTACTCTGGGACTGTTAGGCTACCTGTTTTATACCAATTGGCGTCTTACCTTATGTATTTTTGTATTTTTACCTGTAATTGGTGTATTGGTACGTAAAGCTTCAAAACGTATGCGAAAACTCTCATTACAGGTTCAAGATACGATGGGTGACGTGAACCACGTTGTTCAAGAGAGTATCAATGGTAATGCTGTAGTAAAAACTTTTGCTGGTGAAGAGTCTGAACAAGAACGATTCTATAAGTCATCGGAAGAAAACTTAAAACGTGGTTTAAAAATGGTAATTGTACAAAACCTGAATAGCCCTGTGGTTCAGGTAGTAATGGCTTGTGCGATGGCCCTTATTGTATGGTTAGCTTTACGACCACAGATTTTAGGTAATACTAGTGCTGGTGAATTCGTGGCTTACCTTACAGCTGCTGGTCTATTAGCAAAACCAGTAAAAAACCTGACTGATGTTAACGAAAAGTTACAACGTGGTTTGGCGGCAGCTCATTCTGTTTTTGAACTATTAGATTTGCCTGAAGAGCAAAATAATGGTCAGTTGAAACCTAAACTAAATGGTGCGATTCGTTTTGATCATGTGGCATTAAATTATGCTGATGGCGTACAGGCTATTAAAGATTTCTCTTTAGATATTCTCCCTGGTCAAACTGTAGCATTAGTTGGGCGTTCAGGTGCTGGTAAAAGCTCATTAGTTAATATGTTGGTACGTTTCCAAGAAGTATCAAGTGGGCAAATTTACTTAGATGGTTTGCCAATTAATGACATTGATCTTTCTTGTTTGCGTACCCAAATCGCAATGGTAAATCAGCAAGTTGTATTATTTAATCGTACTGTTCGTGAAAACATTGCGTATGGTCAGTTGCAAGGTGCATCAGATGAGGAAATTCATGCCGCTGCAAAAGCTGCATATGCACATGACTTCATTATGAATTTACCAAATGGTTATGATACTGTTTTAGGGGCACAGGGCCTAAACTTATCCGGTGGTCAGCGTCAGCGAATTGCTATTGCTCGAGCAATTTTAAAGAATGCTCCAATATTAATTTTAGATGAAGCTACAAGTGCTCTTGATAATGAATCTGAACATTTTATTCAGCAAGCATTTGATGAAGCGATGCAAGACCGCACTACGATTGTCATTGCTCACCGTTTATCAACAATTGAGAATGCTGACCGTATTGTAGTGATGGATCAAGGACAAATTGTTGAACAAGGTACTCATCAAGAACTCCTCGCAAAACATGGTGCTTATTATCAATTACATCAGCGTAATTTCGAGGATAACTAAGCATGTCATTAGCCCAGCTGATCCAGAATGCATGGAATAAACAATCGAGTTGGTTGATTGTTTTACGTCCATTGTCTTGTTTGTATCGGGCTGGGTTTTTACTAAATCGTAATCTTTATAATTCAGGTTTTAAGCAAGTTTACAAAGCGCCTGTACCTGTGATGGTTATAGGTAATATCACAGTAGGTGGAAGTGGAAAAACTCCCTTGCTAATACAACTGGTGAATTATCTACAGCAGCATAATGTAAAAGTAGGGGTAATTAGTCGGGGATATGGGGGTAATGGTCCTTTTCCAATGCTGGTTACCTCGGGTGCCCAAGTAGCTCAAGCTGGGGATGAGCCAGCATTAATTGTTCAGGCTACAAGTGTACCAATGGCAGTAGGTCCTAATAGGCAGGCCGCAATAGAGTTATTGCTTGAGTCATCAGAAATAGATTTGATTATTAGTGATGATGGGTTGCAGCATTGGGGATTAGATCGACAGATTGAGTGGATTGTACTGGATCAAAATCGTGGTTTAGGGAATAAAAAACTATTACCTGAAGGCTATCTGCGAGAGCCTGTTGAACGTTTAGAAACTGGAACAGTGATTGAGCATACTCATAAACCAGCTACAGAATTAAACATGCATCTCGAGACAGGACAGCCATATTTACTTAACCCTTTATCTAATTCTAAACCAAGCTTTAATCTTGAGAATAATTATCATGCTGTAGTTGGTATTGGTTTTCCTCAACGGTTTTATCAAACACTCAAAGATCTAGGGGTGAAGCAATTCCAAGAACATGCATTTCGCGATCATCATGATTACACAATCAATGATTTAATTTTTAATGATGAGCTGCCACTTATTACAACTGAAAAAGATGCAGTTAAACTATTACCGTTACTTGAAAAACATCCTGAATTTAAACAATCTATTTGGGTAGTTCCTGTTAAAGCTGTCCTGTCTACACAGTGTTATCAGGTTTTAAAAATGCAATTGCAAGAACTTGATATTCAATTATCTTAGGAAGAAAAAATGAAACACATCGTCATTCCAGCACGCTTCTCAAGTTCGCGTTTGCCAGGTAAACCATTGTTGCTTATTCATAACCGTCCTATGATTTTACGTGTAGTGGATCAGGCAAAAAAAGTCGAAGGTTTTGATGATTTGTGCGTGGCAACAGATGACGAACGTATTGCTGAGATCTGCCGTGCAGATGGAATTGATGTAGTTCTTACCAGTGCTGATCATCCTTCAGGTACAGACCGTTTAAGTGAGGTGGCTCGCATTAAGGGTTGGGATGCAGACGATATTATTGTAAATGTTCAAGGTGATGAACCTTTATTGCCAGCTCAACTTGTTCAGCAAGTTGCAGAACTTTTGGTTGATAAACCAAATTGTTCAATGTCTACGTTGTGTGAGCCGATTCATACCTTAGATGAGTTCCAGCGTGACAGTATTGTAAAAGTAGTCATGTCTAAACAAAATGAAGCTTTATATTTTAGCCGGGCTACCATTCCTTATGATCGAGATGGGGTTAAGCATGATGAACCGACTTTACATTCACAAGCATTTCGTCATTTAGGTTTATATGCTTATCGAGTGAACTTATTACAAGAATACGTAACATGGGATATGGGGAAGCTTGAAAAGTTGGAGAGCCTTGAACAATTACGTGTTTTGGAAAATGGTCATCGAATTGCAATTGCGGTAGCCGAAGCAAATTTACCACCCGGTGTGGACACACAAGCTGATCTTGATCGCTTAAATAACATGCCTGTTGAATCTTTTGAATAAGCGTTAATTTTTAATGAATCCGAATGTAACTTCAAAGGTCTATCCTTGGCAGCAAACAACATGGGACACCTTGACTACAAGGTTTCCCAATATTGGACATGGTCTATTGTTTTACGGCAAGCAAGGTTGTGGAAAACATGCTTTTGCTAAGCAGTTTTTGGCATGGGTACTTTGTTTAAATAAGCAGCCGCAGGGCCCTTGTGGTGAATGTAGTAGTTGCCAATGGTTAAAATCAGATACTCATCCCAACTATGTTCATATCACAACGGATGAAGAAAATAAAAAACAGAATGCAAAAATTAAAATAGAAAAGATTCGTGACTTACTACCTTTCGTACAACAAACGGGGGAAGGTTGGCGCGTTATTGTGATTGAGCCTGCAGAAGCACTTAATTTGGCTTCTTCAAATGCTTTGCTAAAGACTTTAGAAGAACCAGGTGAGCGTGTTGTTTTAATTTTATTAGCTGATCACTATCTTAAACTACCGGCCACTATTCGTAGCCGATTGCAACATTTCGCTTTAGATCGTATTTCATATGAGCAAGCTACTTCTTATTTGAATGAGCATTTATCTGAACTTGCGGAAGTGCAGCCTGATTTACTGCTTGGCTTATCTAATGATATGCCTTTACAAGCAATAGAAATTGCTCAAAGTGACTGGTTTGCGAAAAGGCAAGTTTTCTTAAATGATTGGCTTAAAATTGTTGCTCAAAAAAATATGCCTTTATTTTTCTCAGGCAAATGGCAAAAAGAATTAAGTTTTAATGATTTTATAATGCTTTTTGAATACTTGTTGGGTGATTTAATTTGTGTCAAGCTAAACCAACCACAGAAAAATACTGATTTAGATTTTGATCAGTTAAGCCCATATTATGATTTAGAAAGCTTATTTAATATTTATAGTGAATTACAGCAAGCAAAAAAGCTTGTTGAACAAAATGTACAAAGCCAACTTATTATTGATCAATTATTTATAACGTTAATGGATGTTTAAGGGGAAAACTATGCAGCCGCAAATGGGGGGGATTATTCAGGTAAATATTCCTGATAAAGCTACTTTGCAAGCAAGCTATATGGGATATGTGCAAGGTGGAGGCCTATTCGTACCATCAAAACAAAAGGTAAAGATGGGACAAGAAATTTTCATTTTAGCGACTTTGCCTGAGCAGTCTCAAAAAATTCCTCTAACAGGCAAAGTAATCTGGATCTCCCATAAGCAAAGTGGATTTAAACCTCAAGGTTTTGCTATTCAGTTAAGCGGAGATAAGGGAATTTACTATAAAACTGAGGCAGAACGAGTTTTGGCTGGTAGTATGTCTCTAGATCGTCCAAGTTATACGATGTAATTAAATAGGAAAGAAAAGTGTTTGTTGATACGCATTGCCATTTAACGATGTTAGATTTAACGCCTTATAACGGTGATCTGGACCTTGCGCTTGCAGCGGCGCGAGCAGAAGGAGTGTCTAAATTTATGGCGATTTCCGTTGATCTCGATGACCATATTGCACTAGCTGAAATTGCAAATAAACATGCAGATGTTGGCTATACGGTAGGTGTACACCCTTGTGAGGATGTGGACACAATGGCACGTGCAACAACTGAGTATTTGGTTGAATTGGCCCAATCAGAAAAGGTGTGGGCTTTAGGTGAAACTGGACTGGATTATTATCACAGTACAGATTTCATTGAGGAGCAAAAGGCATGTTTTGCAAGACATATCCAAGCTTCAAAAATTGTAAAAAAACCAGTTGTCGTTCATACCCGATCAGCAAAGCATGATACGGTAGATATTATTCGTGCTGAACACTCAACACATGGAATTCTGCATTGTTTTACTGAAGATTGGGAAACGGCTAAAGCTGTGCTGGATTGTGGTTATTACATTTCTTTTTCCGGTATTGTGTCATTTAAGAATGCACAGGATTTGCGCGATGTAGCTAAACAGGTCCCACTAGATCGCCTTTTAATTGAAACAGATAGCCCGTATTTAGCACCTGTCCCATATCGTGGTAAAACAAATGAACCAAAATATGTGCCTTATGTAGCCAAAGCGCTCAGTGATGTATATGATAAATCGGTTGAGGAAATTGCAATGATCACCTCACAAAATTTTGAGAACTTGCTAAAAGTGATTTAGGTTATAGAAACTATATAAGAGAGTAATTGCGTGAAGATGGATCGTCAGGCTCAGTTCCGAGCAAGAGAAGTATTAATATTTCAGGTTGCGGAACAATTATTGCTAGAAAATGGCGAGGCCGGAATGACACTCGATGTCTTGGCTGCTGAGCTTGATTTAGCAAAAGGAACTTTGTACAAACACTTTCAAAGTAAAGATGAGTTGTACATGCTGTTGATTATTCGTAATGAGCGTATGTTACTTGAAATGGTTCAAGATACTGAAAAAGCCTTTCCAGAGCATTTGGCCTTTTTCATGTTGCATCATTTACATCATCCTGAACGAACAGTTTTATTTCATCAAATTGAAGAAAAACTCTCAATCACTGCTCAAGGCGTACATCATCTTTTTCATGAACTTTATCAAGTGCGTAAACAGAGATTGCGAATTATCATTCGCATGACAGACCATTATCTAGAATCTATTCAAAGCAATATGCCTACACGAGATTATCTTGCTTCTATTTGGTCATTAACTCATGGTGCAGCAGCTATTCTCAATTCAAGTTTTTATCAACGGTATTTAGGTTCAAGAGACACTTTAAGAGTGGCTTATATTGATCAGGCTTTAGCCTTACCTAAACAAGCTGTTGAGCAATATGCTTAGGTCGATATGAAATCTCAATCACCACTTAAATCCCAAAAAGGTTTTACTCTCATAGAAGTGATGGTGGTGATTGTTATTATGACGATTATGACCTCTCTAGTTGTACTCAACATAGGTGGGGTTGACCAAAAGAAAGCGATGCAAGCAAGAGAGTTATTTTTGCTTGATATGCATAAGATTGGTAAAGAGTCGCTTGATCAGTCTCGTGTTTTAGCTTTATCTACTCTCAGTGAAACAGATGTTTCACCATTTTCTTATGAATTGTATGAGTATCACGACCAGAGTAAATTACAGGTCCAAGATTTAAAAAATCGCTGGCAGAAATATTCTGAGTTTAATACACGCCAGTTGCCTAAACATGTATCGTTTACAATACAACCTTTAGATGAGCAAAACTATTCAAAAGCTACGAATACCGATTTAATTGGAGGGCAGGCTCCCCAGTTAATCTGGTTCGGTAACGGTGAAGCTAAAACTGTGAAAATACAGTTTTACTTTGAACAAAAACCAATTGGTTCAGAAATACAAATTGATCATTTGGGTAAAATAAATGAAATCTAAAGGCTTTACTCTATTAGAAGTAATGGTTGCTTTAGCAATTTTTGCAGTAGCGGCTGTCGCGTTAACTAAAGTAGCCATGCAATATACTCAATCTACCTCAAATGCAATTCTTAGAACCAAAGCTCAGTTTGTAGCAATGAATGAAATTGCTTTAATGGAGATAAATCAGGAATGGCTTGAAGGTACTCAAAGTAAGCAAGTTACTTCTCAAGGCGAAACATGGCAGATTGACAAATCTGCACAATCTACAATTAGCCCGAATGTTCAGAAAGTTGATTTGCAAATTAGCTTATATGATTCTGATAAGGGCAAAGTTCAAAATGGTATTACTCACTTGGTGTTTTTTAATTATCCAATGAAAGCAAAATAATGATAAAGAATAAATGTTTTCGCTATTCAAGCACCGCTTCACGTCTTGCGGCACGATCGGAGCAGATGATGAGGGGTTACTCCGAGCAAAGCTCTTCGTCTTGCGCTCAGACAAAGCTTCGCTTTGTTAATCCTCGCTCAGGATTTACTTTAGTTGAGCTTTTAGTTTCAATTGCAATTTTTGCTATTTTATCTTTGTTGGGTTGGAAGGTTTTTGACTATTTATTAAAAGTTCGTGATCGTAATACTCAACATGAAGTGCAGCTATTTGAATTACAAGATGCTTATCAACAAGTTTTGCGTGATACATTGCAAATTATACCTTTATCAGCCAATCAAGGCGGGCAATTACGTCCAGCTTTAGAAATTGATAATCAAGTTCTCCGCTTTAGTAAGGCGGGTGTTACTGATCCATTAAAGCAAGGATTATCACCTTTTGAGCGTATCGAATATCGATATGATCCTGATCAAAAAAAGCTTTATCGCCTTAAATATAGTAACTTAAATACTTCAAATAGAGAGCAACCCTTATCAAGTACGCTGTTGAGCCAAGTTGAACAATTTCAAATTATGGTTTTGACACCTCAAGAAGTAATAAAGTGGCCTGAAGTTAATATTGACCCTACAAAACCTGATGAATTTAGGAAGTTGCCAAAAGGAATAAAAATGCAACTCACGGTTGCAGGTGTAAGTTATGAGTGGATTTATAGCTTAAACCAAGGTGACTTATCGCTCTCCAAACAGGGAGATCAATAAATGTTAATCTATAAAAAAAATCAGCAAGGTGTAGCGTTACTCACAATTTTGATAATGGTTGCTTTGGCTACAATTTTAGCTGCCTCTATCGCAAAGCATCAAACTAATACGATGGAAAATACGGGTTATTTGATGCGTCAAAATCAGTCGTTACTCTATGCAAAAAGTGCAGAAGCTTTTTTTTCTGAATTATTAATTCAAGATGCAAATAATGCTGGTGGCATCGATCATTTAAAGGAAAGCTGGGCTCAGCCAATGCCACCTTTCCCAATAGAAGATGGAGCCGTATCGGGGCGCTTACTAGATGAGTCAGGAAAATTTAATCTAAACAATTTAACGACCAATGAAGGCAAGGTAAACGAAGCTGCTAAAAATTGGTTTGAGCGATTGCTTGTGCGTGTAGGATTGCCAGCAGAGTTAAGTCAAGCAGTTATTGATTGGCAAGATCCAGATGATGAACCAAGCGGCCCTATGGGGGCAGAAAGTAACTATTATGAAGGACTTGACCCTGGCTATTTGGCTTCAAATGCTAAATTTCATCGTATAGAAGAGTTGAAATTGGTAAGAGGTTTTGAAGGCAAGAAATATGATTTAATCGCACCATACATTTCTGCATTACCTGAAAATACAAAAGTGAATGTTAATACCGCATCACCATTAGTATTAGCGAGTATTGATCAAAAATTAGATTTAGGGACTATAGAAAAAGAACTTCAATTACGCCAACAGAATTTAAAGTTCTTTCAAAATATTGATGAATTATGGCAATTGAATGCTTTTTCAGCAGTTGATGCGCAAAAGAAAACTGAAGTTAATAGCCTTTTAGATGTGAAGTCGAACTTTTTTCAAGCACAAATCGAGGTTGTGTTGAATAATAGAAAAAGACAGTTTACAAGTACCTTAATGCGCAGTGATAAGCAGGTTTATGTATATTCTAGAAATATAGTGCCTTTTAACTAATTGAAAAATTATAATTTATTTACTTTAGGTGTTTTTTGAAGTTTGTAATTATAAATTTTTCTCAAGTTAAACGTTAAAGTAAATATAAACTTTCTATATGTTTATATTCAATATTTCTTCATCAGTCTTATCATACTTTTTGCTAATTGTTTCTAATTGAAAAGTGGTGCGAAATTTTCGTCTTTTGCTTTATAATAATGTTCTTAGAAGAAATGATCGATTTGGCACATGTTAATTCGTAAGTTATTTAAGTTTGAAAATGCACATGTTGTACGTAACTGTACATCGGATCGTTGTAAGCGATCAATTCATGGACATAGCTATAAAGTTGAGTTATTGCTTAAAGCTTCGAAATTAGATCATGGGCAAATGGTTTATGATTTTGGACTCCTAAAAGGAGTAATAAAAGACCTATTCGACAGCTTTGATCACGCAATCTGTTTTTGGGAAAAAGATGATTCTCAATATATTGATGCATGTCAGACTTTTAGTGCTCGTTGGATTTCTTTACCTGTTTCACCGTCGGCTGAACAGTTTTCACGTATTTTCTTTTATCTAGCTCAGCAAGTTTTACAATCAACAGTCACTCAAAATGGGGAAGGTGATGTTGAAGTATATTCTGTTATTGTTCATGAGACTGATACTGGATATGCTCAAAGCTTTATTGAAGATATTCAAAACGAACAAATGGGTATTTTAAGTCTTGATGGAATTGTTTTTTCAGAACAAATTCAGATAGAGTGGACAAATCCACAAATGTATGAAGACTTGAAAAAAGGGATTAAATTTAATAATCCTCAAGTTGATTTGCAAGTCGAAGTATAAATCGAATTACTTATTTTATTTGTAGAATTGAAAATTGATCTAGGATGACATTAATGCAATTAACTGAGCAACAGCAAGATAAACTCAGTAAAGTTCAATTAGAAGAAAGTTGGAAAAGATCTTTAGCACCTTTTCTATTAAGTCCTCAGATGGATAGTTTGCGCGATTTCTTATTTCAACAGAAACAAGCTCAGAAAATAATATATCCGCCTAGTAAACAGATCTTTAATGCTTTAAATACCACACCACTGGCTGATGTGAAAGTTGTGATTTTAGGGCAAGACCCATATCACGGGCCAAACCAAGCGAATGGATTAAGTTTCTCTGTTCAAAAAGGTATTGCATTACCACCATCTTTGCGCAATATTTTTCATGAATTACATACAGATTTGGGTATTCCAGCTCCTCGCCATGGTGACTTAACAAAATGGGCTACGCAAGGCGTACTTTTACTGAACAGCGTGCTTACTGTTGAAGCTGGACAGCCAACCTCACATCAAAAGCAAGGTTGGGAAGCATTTACTGATGAAGTTATTGATGTTCTAAATGAACAGAGACAACATATAGTATTTATTTTGTGGGGTGCTTATGCACAGCGCAAAGGACAACGTATAAATAGAGATAAACACTTGGTTTTAACAGCTGCACATCCATCACCTCTTGCTGCAAATAGAGGAGGGTTTTTTGGATGCAAAGTGTTTTCAAAAACAAATCAATATTTGAAACAACATGGCATTGAGCCCATAGACTGGCAATTGGACGCATGATGAACTCTCCCAATGTAAATAACTATCACCCGGACTTGGTGGTTGAAGAAGCAAAAAACGGCTGGCGTATAGTACGTTTGAATCGTCCTAAATCGTTACATGCTTTAGACGAATCAATCGTAACGGCATTATTGCGTGTATTTGAAGATTTCCGTGACGATGAACAGGTTAAAGCAATTTGGTTAGATTCAACTACACCAAAAGCTTTTTGTGCAGGTGGTGATGTTAGAAAATTACGCCAACTTGTTATAAATCAAGAAGTCGATACCGCAAATAAGTTCTTCCAGCAGGAATATGCTTTAGATCTACTTTTACATAATTATGCTAAACCGGTTGTGGTTTGGGGAGAAGGTTATGTAATGGGCGGTGGCTTAGGCTTGTTTATGGCTGCACCATTCCGTTTAGTGACGCCATATTCACGTTTAGCAATGCCTGAAATTAATATTGGTTTATATCCTGACGTTGGTGCGAGCCGTTTCTTGGCAGATCGTGGTCCAATAGGTTTGTTTACGGGTTTAACCGGTTCAATCATGACTGCTGCTGGGGCGTATAGCATCGGTTGGGCAACACATATTTGTGAAGCTCAGCGTGATAATGTTTTGCAAAAAGTTTTAAATATTAATTGGGCTCATTATCCTGCAGGGGATTTCCGAGCAATTGATGATACTTTAAATAGTTTACACCGTCCTGTTGCGGCAGGTCCATTGCAAAACTCACTTGATGTAATTCATAGTGTTTGCCGTGGTTTTAATTTTGAACAAGACTATCAAGCTATTGTTAGCTTACGTGATGCGAGCAGTGATTGGTTACGTCAAGCGAGTGAGAATTTGCAAAAAGGATCTCCTAGTACCGCGGCAATTACTTGGTTACTGTGGCAATGGGGCAAACAAATCCACTCATGGGATGAGGTCTTTGATCTAGAGGCTCAGATTTCTGAGTGGAAAATCCGTCATCCTGACTTTGTGGAAGGTGTTCGCGCACGCTTAGTTGATAAAGATTTATCACCTGAATGGAAACCATGTGACGATCTAAGCTTGAGAGGTATATTGGCTGATTGTCCACCAGTAACTTCAATTGATAGCTGGAATGCCTTACTTAGACAACACGGTGTGATCACCTAAAGTAAATGACTGAATATAGTGATGAATACTGGATGCAGCTTGCTTACGAGCAAGCTGAATTAGCCGCCCAGCAGGGTGAGATACCTGTTGGAGCGGTTTTGGTGAGCCAAAATCGAGTAATTGGATCTGGTTATAATGCTCCAATTACTTTATTAGATCCAACTGCACATGCAGAAATTCAAGCTATCCGTGCAGCGTGTTCCTCTTTAGAAAATTATCGATTACCTGAAGATACGACTTTATATGTCACTCTTGAGCCATGTACTATGTGTGTAGGTGCGCTCGTACATGCAAGAATTAAACATGTGGTTTTTGGTACGCCAGAACCTAAAGCAGGCTCTTTGGTGAGTGCGCGTCAGTTATTACAGCAAGGCTATTATAATCATAGATTTACATTTCAGAATGGCTGTCTACAAGAAAAATGTGCACAACAGCTTAGCCATTTTTTTAAACAAAGACGTGAGCAAAAGAAACAAGAGAAACAACAAAAAACGTCCTTAAATGATTAAAAATTAACATACTCTTATGGCAAACTAACGCGGTTTTAATGTCATGATTCTATTTAATAAGGACGATCCAATGCGTAATGTAATTACCGTAGAAAAAGAATTTAATGCTCCTCTTACTGATGTATTTAATTTGCTCTCTAAGCATTCAACTTACAATACTGCTTTTGCGCCTTTACAAGTTGTTCGTGTTAAAGACTCCGTAGATTCTAAAAGACCTGATGGACTAGGCTCAATTCGACGTATGGGATTTGGTCCAATTAAGCCACTTAAAGAAGAAATTACATTGTTGGAAGAAAATAAAAGTATTGAGTATAAATTAATAGACAATCCTTTGATTAAACACCATTTAGGTAGAATCGAGTTTTCTGAGATTACCCCATACATTACTTTAGTTACATACCGCATCGAGTTAACGGCAAAAGCGCCAGTGGTCAGTAAATTAATCCTTGCACAGCTAAAACTAGCCATTACACTAGGCTTTTCGAGATTAGCTAAAGCATTTGCTTCTTAGTGAGAGTTCAATGACAGTTCAAATTATTACTATTGATGGTCCGAGTGGTTCGGGTAAAGGAACATTGGCTGCAAAACTTGCAGCACATTATCAATATCATTTACTTGATTCGGGTGCCTTATATCGTTTGTTAGGGTTGTCATTACATAAACACGATTTATTAGAGAAATTAGACAGTCAGCTTGATGAATGTATTCAATATGCACGTCAACTGGACATTAAATTTGAAACGTCTACCTCAGGGATTTTGGTCTTCTTGGATGGCGAAGATGTATCTCAAACAATCCGTACAGAGCGAGTTGGTGAGTACGCTTCAAAAGTTGCAGTGGTTCCAGAGCTTAGACAAGCACTATTTGAAAGACAAAGAGCTTTTGCGCAAAGTCCTGGTTTAGTTGCAGATGGCCGCGATATGGCAACATCTATCTTTCCAGAAGCCAATGCCAAAATTTATCTGACAGCTTCGGCTGAGTCACGCGCTGAGCGAAGAGTAAAACAGTTGCAGGGTATGGGGCTAGATGCTAAAATAAACGACATTTTAGCTAATATACAGGCACGAGACAAAAGAGATATGGAGCGAGAAGTTGCTCCGCTCAAGCCAGCCAAAGATGCTTATATCATTGATAGTTCGGAATTAACGATCGATCAGGTATTTAAGTTGATGGTTGATTATGTCGATAGCCGTACCATTTAGCAAATAGAATTATCAGTTGACGCATAGCTTGATCAGTCTATAAAGACTATGTTGATACTTAACTAAACCGGCCTTGTCTGATCCAAGACCGCTGAATTTATCAGGTATATCATGACCGAATCTTTTGCAGCCCTCTTTGAAGAAAGTGAATTAAACCTCAACGTTGAAAAGGGTGCAGTCATCCAAGGTGTTGTTGTAAACATCGATAGCGACTGGGTAACTGTTGACACTGGCCTAAAGTCTGAAGGCATTGTTGACCGTGCTGAATTTTTAAATGAACAACGTGAACTTGAAGTTCAGGTTGGTGATACTGTTGACGTAGTTGTTGAAGCTCTTGACAACGGTATGGGTCAAACAGTTTTATCACGTGAAAAAGCTAAGCGTGCTGAAACTTGGACTAAACTTGAAAAAATCTTTGAAGATGGCGAAATCGTTACTGGTGTTATCTCTGGTAAAGTTAAAGGCGGTTTCACTGTTGACATCGGTCCTGTTCGTGCATTCTTACCAGGTTCATTAGTTGACACTCGTCCTATCCGTGACACTACTCACCTTGAAGGTAAAGAGTTAGAGTTCAAAGTAATTAAACTTGATGCTAAACGTAATAACGTTGTTGTATCTCGTCGTGCTGTTATGGAAGCTGAATCTTCTGCTGACCGTGAAGCATTACTTGCTCAACTTGAAGAAGGTCAAACAGTTACAGGTACAATCAAAAACCTTACTGATTACGGTGCATTCGTTGATCTTGGCGGTATTGATGGTCTTCTACATATCACAGATATGGCTTGGAAGCGTATCAAGCACCCTTCAGAAGTTGTTGAAGTTGGTCAAGAAGTTACTGTTAAAGTACTTAAATTTGACCGTGAACGTAACCGCGTATCTTTAGGCCTTAAACAATTAGGCGAAGATCCATGGTTAGCGATCATGAGCCGTTACCCTAAAGGTTCTATCGTTAAAGCTCGCGTAACTAACTTAACTGACTACGGTTGTTTCGCTGAAATCGCTGAAGGCGTTGAAGGTTTAGTTCACGTTTCTGAAATGGACCACACTAACAAAAACATCCACCCATCTAAAGTTGTTCAGATTGGTGATGAAGTTGATGTTATGGTTCTTGAAGTTGATGAAGAACGTCGTCGTATTAGCCTTGGTATCAAACAAACTCGTGCTAACCCATGGGAAGAGTTTGCTAAAGCTCATGAGAAAGGCGAAAAAGTATCTGGTACTATCAAGTCTATCACTGACTTTGGTATCTTCATTGGCTTGAATGGCGGTATCGACGGTTTAGTACACTTGTCTGATATTTCTTGGAACGAGCAAGGTGAAGAAGCTATTCGTCGTTACAAGAAAGGTGACACTGTTGAAGCTGTTATCTTGTCTGTAGACGCTGAAGGTAACCGTATCAGCCTTGGTATCAAGCAATTGAACAGCGATCCGTTCAATGACTTCTTAGCTGCTAACGAACGTGGTGCTTTAGTTAAAGGTACTGTAACTGCAGTTGATGCTCGTGGCGCAACTGTTAAGTTAGCTGACGAAGTTGAAGCAACTCTTAAAGCTTCTGAAATCAACCGTGACCGCGTAGAAGATGCGACTAAATTCTTAGAAGTTGGTCAAGAAGTTGAAGCGAAGATCATCAACGTTGATCGTAAATCTCGCTCTATCAACTTGTCTATCAAAGCGAAAGACGAAGCTGAAGAGAAAGAAGCAGTTGCTAGCTTACGTACAGCAACTACAAGTCAAGACAATGGTCCTAAGACTATTGGTGACTTGATCAAAGCACAAATGAAGTAATAAGTTAACAAAGTACAGTTTCATGTAACGGAATTGTACTTTTTATACAAATTACTGTAAACGGTAGCCTAGTATTCAACATACTGCGCTACCGTTTTGTATTTAAACAGGTTATTATCGAACGACATAGAGTAGCAATAAATAACGAGGTCGTAGATGACTACTGAAGCTCTTAATAAGTCTGATTTGATTGAACGCATTGCGCTAAAAAACCCACACTTAGCTGAACCTTTGGTGGAAGAGGCGGTTAAAATTATGATTGATCAAATGATAGAAGCCCTATCAACTGATAATCGAATTGAAATCCGTGGTTTTGGTAGCTTTGCTTTACACCACCGTGATCCAAGAGTTGGTCGCAATCCTAAAACAGGAAAATCAGTTGAAGTTGCAGCTAAAGCTGTTCCACATTTTAAACCCGGAAAAGCCCTTCGTGATGCAGTAAACGAATCTGGGAAATAAATAAAATTTATAAGTCGGGGTGCCTATGCGTTATATTTTAATTGCATTGCTTATTGTTGTATTTGGCTATTCTTTAGCACTTGTTTTGCAGAATCCAACAGAACTTTCTGTTGATTTGTTATTTACCCAAGTTCCAGCTATGCGTTTAGGCTTATTATTGCTACTCACATTAGTACTAGGAACAGTGGTCGGTCTTTTACTTGGTGTACAGGTTTTCAGAGTATTCCAAAAAGGTTGGGAAATTAAACGCCTGCGTAAAGATATTGACCATTTAAGAAAAGAACAAATCCAAAGTGCTCAATTAGCAGCGGCTGAAGCAGCTGCAAATGTAAGACATGAAAAAACCGTTGTAGATATTTATCCGCAAGATAAAAATTCTACTCCGCTATAATCCCCGTACTACTCTTTATTGATGAGTAAAGAGTAGTATCTCTCTAAATTTTATCTCTTCTTTTATTCTTCTAAATATAAACGCTTTTGTTCTTATCGCTTTAATTTTGGAAAGCAGTTCTCTACATTCCTTTATTCCTTCATGAGTTGTCTATTATAATAACGCTGATTTTATATGATGGAAGAAAGTCTCTTGAGTATCATTGTTGCGTTAGATGCAAAAAGCCAATATGACGCTTTAAAAATTGTTGAACAGCTTGACCCTGCTTTATGCCGCGTAAAAGTAGGTAAAGAGCTTTTTACTCATGAAGGCCCATCTGTTGTAAAAAAACTGCAAGAACAAAATTTTGAAGTTTTTCTTGATCTTAAATTTCATGATATTCCAAATACTACAGCTCAAGCAGTATGTGCAGCGGCTGATTTAGGTGTATGGATGGTAAATGTTCACGCTTCAGGTGGCCGTAAAATGATGGAAACTTGTGTGGAACGTTTAAAAGCAGGTAACTATCAAACCCAACTTATTGCTGTGACAGTACTCACATCAATGGGTCGTGAAGATTTAAAAGATATTGGTTTAGATGTTGAACCTGTAGAGCATGTAAAGCGCTTGGCTAATTTAACGAAAGAAAGTGGCTTGGATGGGGTGGTTTGTTCAGCTCAAGAAGCTAAGATTCTTCGTGAATTAATTGGGCAAGACTTCTCTCTGGTAACACCAGGAATTCGTCCAGAAGGTTCTAATGCAGACGACCAAAAACGTATTGTAACTCCAAAGCAAGCTATGCTTGATGGCTCTACGCATCTGGTAATTGGTCGACCGATTACTAAAGCAGAAAAGCCAACAGAAATGTTGAAATCTATTCTTGCTTCGATTGCCTAAAAATTTAGGAATAAGCTAATTAATAACGGGGCGAGTAGGCTTAATAATAAGCCGCTCATCATGGCATGTGGTACATAATGTGTACCACATGACTGTTTTACCATTGCTAAGGTAACATCCATGGAGGTTGCACCCGCACTTGAGATAGCAGGGCGTGGAAAACGCCAACCCATGGTATACATTAGAAAAATAGCAACAATTTCTCTAAATAAGTCGGTTAATAAGGCGATTCCACCCAACTCTGCCGAATGTAATTGCGTAAATAAAATCCCCGACATTGAATACCAGCCATAGCCTTGTGCTAAAGCTAAAGTTTCATTAAGTGTAAAATGCTTGTTGAGCAAATAGTAATTCAAAAGGCCTGCTATACATGACCCTATAAAAGCGGCTAAGGGTACAATTAAAATTTTCCAGCTTAACCATGTGCGGTTAAAGTGGGTGAAGGCAAGTTCGATACCAATTAAAAAAATAAAAAGTAATAACAAATACCAGCTATTAAATGCGATATGTGAGGTGAATTGAGTAATGATAGCGCCGAATAAAACACCGACACCTAGTGCAAGAAAAGCCTTCGCAATATTCTTTAAAGCATTTACAAAAAGTTGTAGGGAAATTTTGCCTTTAACACTTTGTTTATCAAAAATTGTATAAGCAAATAAACACGTAAAGAACGAACCAAAAGAAGTGGTAAGAGCAATGATAATAGCGGGTGGGAGTATGGCAGAAGGATTCTCGATTTGATCAAGTGCCAAGGTTAATTCAAAAGCTACACTAGCTAAAAGAATATAAGAAAAATAGGGCAGTATTTTAAATATAAATTGTCGGATATTTAGAGATAGTTTGGGTGCTAGGAAATAACCGAAAGCCAGTGCTAAAAAAATTTGAATGATGAGATAAAAAGATTGCATATAATAGGTAGATTGTTATCAACCTACCTATTATGTCTTGAACATTTTAAACTGCATAGCTTTGTGAGCTTTTATTTAAAAGTAAGTAGTCTTTGGGCTTAACTTTACGTGTTTCTAACCAGTACTTCCATGTGTAAGTTGGCCATAGTGAAAAGTTTCTACCATCGGCAGATTGATACCAACTACTACAGCCACCAGCTTGCCATACGGTTCCTTGCAGCTGCTTTTGGACACGTTCATTAAAGGCGTCTTGAATTTCAGGCTTGATCTCAATTGCTTTTTGACTAGACTCTTCTACTAACTGAATAAGCTGTAAAATGTAATTCACTTGAGATTCAATCATAAAAATAATCGAATTATGACCTAGAACTGTATTAGGGCCTACCAGTTGGAATAGATTGGGAAAGTTTTTAGTCATAATGCCGTAATAGCTTTCAGCACCATCTTTCCATGCTTGTTTTAACTCGATTTGATTACGTCCGATACATGTGAAATGTTTTAAATAAATACGTGGGTCAGTAATAAAACCTGTACCGTAAATTAAACAATCAATAGGTCGTTCTCGACCATCTTTAGTAACAATACTGTTTTCTTTAATCTCTTGAATACTATCAGTTACTAGCTCAACATTTTTTCGGTTAAAGGTAGGAAAGTATTTATTTGAGATAAGAATACGTTTACATCCCATAACGAAGTCAGGTGTGAGTTTTTTTGCTAACTCTTTGTCTTTAACTTGAAAACGGATGAATGCTTCTGCCAATTTTTGGCCATACTTCATGATTTGAGGTTGAACAATGGGTACAACGCGAGATTCATTACTCCAGTAAAGACGACTACGATGAATCTGGCGATAAATATTAGAAGATTTGAATAATGCTTTACTTAAGCTTGAATATTTGCGCTCATCGCGTGGTATTACCCATGCAGCTGTTCTTTGAAATACATAGAGCTGTTTAACATCTTTGGCTATTTCAGGAATATATTGAATTGCGCTACCACCAGTACCAATAGATGCGACTGACTTTCCGTTTAAATCATAGTCATGTTCCCATTTTGAGGAATGAAATACTTTTCCTTTAAATTTTTCAATCCCTTTGATAGGAGGAATTTGTGGGATGTGTAGGGGACCAGATGCAAAAACTACAAATTGAGCTTCTATAGAAGGTTGGTCATTAAAATCTAGAGTCCAGACATGACGTGTTTCATCATATTGGACATGAGTTACGTCATGGTTAAACTTACAGTAATCTTTAATTTTATATTTCTGTGTAATGTCTTGAATATAATTAAAGATCTCTGGTCCCTCAGCATAGCGTTTTGTCCAATCTGTTTTTGGTGCAAAAGACAATGAATACATATGAGATTGAACATCACATGCTGCACCTGGATAACGATTTTCTCGCCAAGTTCCACCGACATCGTTTGATTTTTCTAAAATAACAAAGTTTTGCTGTTGATTTTGTAGTAAACGGATTGCCATTGCTAGGCCACCAAAGCCAGCACCAATAATAGCGATTTTAGTTTTTTGAATAGCATCTTGCTTTGTGTTTAGCATTGGAAACCCTGCATAAGCTGAAAAGAGGATTGCACGCAAGACTAACGTTTTTTAATCAGTTTAAACATGATTGTATCGACGTGAAAATTGATAGATTCGGCAATTAATTTTCTTGCTTCTTTATAGTAAAACATTTCAGTCTAGGGAAATTGATAGAAGAATGAAACGGTCGATACTTGGTTTAATCTATTTAATTCAAGGAATGCGCAATGCTGGCATTGATGTCGACTCACGTTTGGCCGATATAGGTATCAAAGTCGATGCTTTAGACCCGAGTTCCACAATTCATGATCGTCTTGAATGGGACATTCAACAAATAATTAGTAAAAATGTAGAGCCTGAAAAGGGTTTATTTATTGGACAGCATTACGCTTTAGCGGGTTACGGCCCATTGCTTATGCTACTTGTTACAAGTCATGATATTCAAACTGCTTTAAATAAGGGTATAAAATATCAAAAGCTTACGCATTTATTTGGTAGCTTGGCTTTATATGAAACTGATGAGAGGACCATTTTAAATTATTTGCCTGTTGATTTAAAAACGGAAATTGGCCAGTTACGGGCACAATGTGAAATCTCTGGAACTTATAAATTTATTCAAGATATTTATACGATGATGGGATTACAAATGCCTACGATGCGTATAGAACTTCCATTTGAAAAACCTACTGATATAGAAACTTTGTCACACTATTTTGCATATTATGGCGAAGATGTACATTTTAATGGTAAATATGCGGCATTTAGCCTAAGTAAGGATGTACTTGAAATCAAGATTCCTTCTGCCGATATCATCACACATCGTATTTATGAATCAAAATGTATTGCAGAAATAACAAGATTAAATCAACAAGATCATCAAACTCCACATATCATACAATGTGTGCAAGATTATCTTGAACTGCAACAAGGAATTATCCCGAGCATGGCGGAAACAGCTTTTGCATTGAAAATGCCTGAAAGGACATTAAGGCATCAACTGCAACAGCTAAATACGAGTTATAAGCAAATTCGTGAACAAATTATCAAGAATAAGGCATTGAAGCTTATGGAATATAGGGAATACTCAATAGAAGTTGTTGCCGAATTACTCGGCTATTCTGAACCGGCGGCATTTAATCATGCATTTAAACGATGGTTTGGACAGAGTCCTCGACAATATGCAAAAGAGTCATCGTCGTAACTCTTGATGCTAAAAGCTAATGTGGTTGAACAAAATGTTCGCTATACTCTCATCAGTTAAAATTGAAATAAAACGATATGTTAAATTTAAAATCTTCTCATAGTACTGCATTCACACCTTCTTCCCCAGCAGAACGCTATGCTGAGGCTTTAGCTTCAGGTCAATTTATGGCAGATGAAGCGCAAGCACAGGCAGTGCAAGAATTAGATCGCGTATGGAAAGAACTTTTAAACCGTTATAAAGCCTCAAAAAAAGCTTTCCGTCGTTTCCGTCGCCAAACTTCACCTAAAGGTGTATATATGTGGGGCGGAGTAGGCCGTGGAAAAACTTGGCTTATGGATCAATTTTATGAATCTGTGCCATTTCGCCGTAAAACGCGTATGCATTTTCATCATTTCATGCAACATGTTCATAAAGAGCTAAATAAGCTTTCAGGCCAACGTAATCCACTTGAAATCGTAGCTGACCAAATCTATAAAGATGCTGTCGTTATTTGCTTTGATGAATTCTTTGTATCAAACGTAACAGATGCAATGATCTTAAGCGATTTATTCCAAAAATTATTTGTTCGTGGTGTGACATTAATTGCAACATCAAACATTGCACCAGATGGCTTATATAAAAATGGTATTCACCGTGATCGTTTCTTGCCAACCATTGAAATGGTTAAAAAGAACTGTGCTGTTTTAAATGTAGATGCAGGTGTGGACTATCGTTTGCGTGTACTAAAACAAGCTCAATTATTTAAATCGCCATTAACGAATGAAGCACAAAGCTGGATGGCTGAACGTTTTAGTGCTTTAACCCATACACAAGCTCATTCTCAAGAGCCGATTGTGATTAATAATCGTGTTGTCGAAACTTTGGGACATACAGAAGATGTGTTGTGGTGTGAGTTTTCTGAACTCTGCTTTAAACCACGTAGCCCAGCCGATTTTATTGAAATTGCGAATATTTATAATACGGTTCTAGTGAGTAATGTTCCTCATTTGACAGATTTCTTATCTGAAGGTACTCGTCGCTTTATTTATCTAGTCGATGAGTTTTACGATCGAGGTGTGAAATTACTTTTAACGTCTCAAGATAGTATTATTGATATTTATCAAGGTGAAAAGTTAGCATTTGAGATTGAACGTACGCGTTCACGTTTGCTAGAAATGCAATCTGATGAATATTTACATTCTGAACACCGACATATTGATGCTACAAAAACCTCTTAAGTAAAATAGATCTGAAAAGCGCTCTAGATTGAGCGCTTTTTTTTATAACAAAAAATAGATAAATTTAATTAAATAGTGCTTTTTCACGGAGCAAAGTTTGATATAACTAAATACGCTTTAGAAAAACAAGATAGTGAAACTTTTTGTCTGTTAACAAAAAGTCTAGTTTCAGTATCTTTAAATATTGAATAAATTGATGGGAATCCTAGTTAGAATTTTAATATTTCCTTTATAGAAAAATTTATCTTTGTCAATAGTTTTGCAAGGGAAAATGCTTACTATTTAGGAATGTGATATTAGTATTCAGCTTAATTTAAATCGGTATACTAGGATTCTCTTGGTATAAAAAGTAGCAACTTCAGGAAAGACAATGACTGCACGTATTCAAAAAGGCAAGTTAGCGATTGCTAAAGAACTTTACGATTTTATCGAAAATGAAGCTTTACCAGGTTCTGGTTTAGATAGTGAAACTTACTGGAAGAACTTTGAGCAAGTTGTTGTCGATCTTAGCCCAAAAAATAAAGCATTATTGGCTAAGCGTGATGAATTACAAGCAAAAATTGATGAATGGCACCGTAACAACAAATTTGAATTAGGTACTTATAAAGCGTTCTTAACTGAAATTGGTTATTTATTACCAGAAGTTGAAGATTTTCAAATTACTACTGAAAATGTAGATGAAGAAATTGCGTTGTTGGCAGGACCACAGTTAGTTGTACCTGTACGTAATGCACGTTATTGCTTAAATGCAGCAAATGCCCGTTGGGGTTCTTTATATGATGCACTTTACGGCTTCGATGTAATTTCTGAAGAAGGCGGAGCTGAAAAAGGTAAAGGATATAATCCTGTTCGTGGTGCAAAAGTTATTGAGTTCGCTAAGAATTTCTTAAATGAAGTTTTCCCGCTTGCTCAAGGTTCACATGCAGATGCAACAAAATATGCAATTGAGCAAAATAAACTCGTTGTAACTTTGAAAGATGGTTCAAAAACAGGTTTAGCTCATGAGGCTCAGTTTGTTGGTTTCAATGGTGAAGAAGCAAATCCTTCAGAAGTTGTACTTTTAAGTAATGGTCTTCATGTCATTATCGAAATTGATGCAAATAGCCCAATTGGACAAACTGATCCAGCGGGTGTTAAAGATTTAACATTTGAAGCGGCAGTAACCACAATTCAAGATTTGGAAGACTCTGTTGCGGCTGTCGATGCAGAAGAAAAAGTTGAAGGTTACCGTAATTGGTTAGGTTTAATGAAGGGTACACTTCAAGAATCTATTGAAAAGAATGGTAAAACGATTGTTCGTGATCTAAATAAAGATCGCGAAATTAAAAACTTAATTGGTGGTACAACAAAACTTCATGGTCGTTCACTTATGTTACTTCGTAACGTAGGTCACTTAATGACTAACCCAGCTATTTTGGTAGACGGCGAAGAAATTTTTGAAGGTATTATGGATGCATTGGTAACTCCATTGTTATCAATTGCTGATATCCGTAGTACAAACGAAAATAAAAACTCTCGTAAAGGTTCTATGTATATTGTTAAGCCAAAAATGCATGGTCCTGAAGAAGTTGCGTTTGCTGTAGAGTTATTTGAACGTGCTGAACAGGCGATTGGATTACCACCTAAATCGTTAAAAATCGGTATTATGGATGAAGAGCGCCGTACATCTGTAAACTTGAAAAACTGTATTGCTGCTGCTAAAGACCGTACGATCTTTATTAATACTGGCTTTATGGACCGTACGGGTGATGAAATCCATACTTCTATGGAAGCTGCACCTGTTGTTCGTAAAGAAGCGGTTAAAACACAAAAATGGATTGCTGCTTACGAAAACCGTAACGTTGCGATTGGCTTGAAATGTGGTTTACAAGGTAAAGCACAGATTGGTAAAGGTATGTGGCCAAAACCAGATAGCATGAAAGATATGTTAGCAACTAAAGCTGCACATCCAAATGCGGGTGCTTCATGTGCTTGGGTTCCATCTCCAACTGGTGCTGTTCTTCACGCGATGCATTACCATCAAGTAAATGTAAAAGCACGTCAAGATCAGTTAAAAGCTGAAGAAATGTTGTCATTAGATGACCTATTAACACCTCCATTTGCACCTGATACAAATTGGTCAGCGGAAGAGATTAACAATGAACTTGAAAATAATTGCCAAGGTATCTTAGGTTATGTTGTTCGTTGGGTTGACTTAGGTGTAGGTTGTTCGAAAGTTCCTGATATTAACAACGTGGGCTTAATGGAAGACCGTGCAACATTACGTATTTCTTCTCAACACGTTGCTAACTGGTTACGTCACGGTATTGTAACTCGTGAACAAGTTGAAGAAGTGCTTAAACGTATGGCAAAAATTGTTGATGAGCAAAATGCAAATGACCCATTGTATAAACCAATGGCAGCTAACTTTGAAACAAATATTGCTTTCCAAGCAGCTTCTGATCTTATCTTCAAAGGTTGTGAACAGCCTTCTGGTTACACTGAGCCGTTACTTCATGCTGCTCGTTTGAAGTTAAAAGGTTATACAGGTGATTAATTTCATCCTGTTTTGAGAAAAGCCTCTTCGGAGGCTTTTTTTATTTTCGGTATATTTTGTGCTTATAGGAAGGGAATTTATAGCTAAAAGGTTTTGAGATTGATTAACTTAAAAAATCTTAATCGTGAGAATTGGATTCTATGTGCAAAGTTGTCGTTGGATGAATATCAAAAGGACTATGTTGCACCAAATGTATATTCTATTGCTGAGTCTAAAGTGGAAGAACATTACTGTCCACGAGTGATTTGTTCAAATGATAGAGTCATTGGATTCTTAATGTACTGTGTCGAAGTTGACCCACCTGATGAGACATTATTTTGGTTGTTTCGTTTTATGATTGGCAAAGATCATCAAGCCAAAGGTTATGGTACCAAAGCATTGCAAATGGCAATTGATGAAATGGCTGCAAAAGGAGCTAAACGAATTAGAACGATGTATAAATCTTCTAATAACATTGCTGGAAAACTTTATAAGAAAATGGGTTTTATAGAAACTGGAGAATATGATGAGCGTGGAGATATTATTTTAGAGTTGAATATTTCGCTTCAAAAAAACGCTAACTGAAGATTCAAGTTAGCGCAGGAGTTAATAGAGTTAAATATATTGAAAAGCAATATTAGTTACTGCTCACAATTCCAATTTTAGTGACACCTAAACGCTGTGCTGTAGCCATGACCATCGCTACATTCTTATATTCAGCCATCTGGTCTGGTTTGAGTTTGATCTGGTCTTGATCTTTTTTAGCAACAACACCTTGAAATAAAGTCTCTAGCGCCTTTCGGTCAGAAACCTCTTGGTTATTCCAAAATACTTTGCCTACCGCATCAATTCTTACATCAATGACTTCAGGTGGCTTTTCATTTGTTGGTGGCGGTGTGCCATTTGGCAAATTAATATTAATCGCGTTGTTTGGTGCAGGTATGGTAATAATAAACATAATAATGAGTACCAACATGACATCAATAAGAGGTGTCATGTTGACTTCTAACATCACATCGTCATCATTATTTGAACCGACATTCATACCCATAAAATTCTCCTTAAGTTAATTACGGGGAGGCTGGAGGGGTAGTAACAAAAGCAATTTTGCCAATACCAGCTTCTTTGGTCGTACTAATGACCTGATCTATCGCTTCAAAATGGGTAAGCTGATCACCCCGAATATGAACTTCTGGCTGAGGTCTTTTTTGTGCAACTGCTTGAAGTTTTGCCAGTAATATCTCTTTACTAGGCACATAACTTTCGTTCCAGAAAATATCGCCTTTTTTATTTACTGAGAGTTGAATATTCTCAGGTGTGGTTGCATATGGAGTATTTTTTTCTTCTGGTAATTTCACTGGAACCGTATGTGTGACTACCGGAATAGTAATAAGAAAAATAATAAGTAAAACCAACATGACATCAACCAAAGGTGTCGTGTTAATTGTGCCAATCATTTCGTCATCATCTTCAGAACCAACACTCATACCCATAATGTTTGCTCCCGATTATTTAATACTGCGATTAACTGAATTATTGGTATTAATTTCTCCACTTAATAAAACCGCGTGTAAATCTGAACCAAATGAACGGACATTTTCCATAACTGCTTTATTACGGCGTGTAAGCCAGTTATAACCAAGTACAGCAGGTACTGCGACTGCAAGACCAATCGCTGTCATAATCAGAGCTTCACCAACGGGGCCTGCAACTTTATCGATAGATGCTTGACCTGAGATACCAATGGCTGTTAATGCGTGATAAATTCCCCATACAGTACCAAAAAGACCAACAAATGGTGCAGTAGAACCTACTGTTGCTAAAAAGGCTAAACCACCACCTAAATGATTTTGTATTTTCTCAATTGCGCGTTGAATTGAAATGCTCACCCATGTATTAAAATCGATTCGTTCAAGTAAAGAACCGCCATGTGATTTAGTTGAATTAATGCCTTTTTCTGCAATAAAGCGATAAGCGCTACTTTGTTCTAAACCTTCTGCAGCATTATCAAGGGAGGTAGCTTCCCAGAAATGTTTTTCAGCTTCTTTGCCTTGGCGTTTGACTTTACCTTGCTGCAATAGTTTAGAGATGATGATGTACCAAGTTCCAATCGACATGAGTACTAATATAAATAAGGTAGACTTAGCAACTAAATCACCTTCGCGCCAAAGGGCTTCTAGACCATAAGGGTTTTTAACAGTTTCACTTGTTGCAGGCTTTGGTGGCGGAGTTGGAGTATTTGTATTTGAAGTAGCTTCAGTAGTTGCTGTGGCCACAGGAGTATTGCTTGTTTCTTCTGCGAAAACTGAGCTTAATGGAAGTAACGAGCAAGCTGCGATTAGACTTGCAGAAGCGAAACGAACTAAAGGTTGAGTTGATTTTTTCATCATATATCTCCAATATTTTTTAATTTCTTGCTAATTCAATTGTTTATTCAATTACAAATGGATATTCAATTTCATACCAATCTTGCTGAGGTACACCATCTTTCATTGCTGGTTTGAACGTACATAAGCTGTAAGCTTTAGTTGCCGCTTTATCTAAAATTTTGCTGCCACTCGATTTTTTTACTTTGGCATCAATAACTTTGCCGGATGTATCAACCAGAACACGTATACGCACTGTCCCTTGTTCTTCATTCATAAGTGCTTCTCGTGGATATTCTGGTTTTTCACAACCAGCAGAACCCTCTGAAACACCACGACTTACACCAGCTGGTTTGGGGGCTGGCGCAGCAGCCACTGGAGCAGGTGCGGCAACAGGGCTTGGTGATGGGGTACTAGGTGCCGCAGGAGCTGGGGTAGCCGCTTTAGTCGGTTGAGCCACTGGTGTCGTTTTTTGTACCGGTGTTGTTACTTTCTCTACTTGTTTAGGCGGCTCAGGAACCTTGGCAACTTTTTCTACCATTTTTGGTGGCTCAGGCGGTTTTTCCTTTGGTTTCGGCTCTTCCGGCTTTGGTGGAGGAGGCGGCTTAATATCCTGAATAATTTGTAATTCCACAGGTTTTTCTGCTGGTTTTTGAATATTGTTTGCTAAACCTGACATCAGAATATAGGCAACAAGAAGATGCAGAAAAATAACTGCAGCAATACCAATTAGGCGTTTGGCAGATTTATTTTCTATGTCTGTAAAAGTCATGCCCATAGTTACTCCTGAAACTGTAGACAAACAATTTTTAAAATGACTGTTTGGCTAAGAATGAGTATTTGTTCTGCAAACACAATGTTTAAAGGCATGTTTGCAGAACAACCATTTAGAACTTATATGTACCTCGTACAAAGTAAGTACGTCCTAAAGGATCTGCATAACGTGGGTCATACCCCATTTGGAAGTTGTCACCAACATTTGAAGCAGGAGGGTCTTCATCAAAGATATTCTTAATACCTGCTGTAACTTCTAGATTTTTAAAGCCTTTGTATGTGCCAGAAATATTATAAATTGTATAGTCGCTTACTTTATGATCACGATAACCTTCCGCAACAGAAGAACTTGAATTTTGGTCATCGTAACCACGAGTGAATTGTTGTTGGAAATTTACACCCCAGTTTTGGTAATTCCAATATAAATTAGCAGTATGTTTCCAACGAATAATTGGAGCATCTCCAACATATGCTCCTAAACTACTAATCCATTCTCCATCTTTTTCATTTTGATATTTATATTTAATGACATAAGTTCCATCAATTCCAAAACCAAATCGACCTGTTGCTGTCATTGGGGTTATATAATTTAGACTTACATCGACACCAGAAGTTTTTAAATCACCCATATTGTCTTGTGTAGTAATGATATGGTTAAGCGTTCCATTTGGGTTGCGTACGAACTTGTCGGCATATTTTGTTGGATTGTTAAAAATATCACTCTCAGGTAATGCAGCAATTTGATTTTCAACTTCAATATTAAAATAATCTAAGGTTAGAACTAAATTCTTAATTGGTTCAAGAACTAGGCCAGCAGTAAATGATTTTGATTCTTCAGGGTCAAGATCTTTATTTCCTCCATTTTTGCGGTCAAATTGGGTTTCGCAATCACGGCTGGCAACACCACCAGGTGGAAGAGTATCTCCTGGATTTTTAGGAGGGCCATTCGGACAAAGTACAGGATCATTATAGTACGCTGAAGTATTTGTTATAGAGTTAGGAGCATTTACTTCCCATAAAGTTGGTGCTCTAAATCCTGTGCTATAAGAGGTACGAAACATTAATTGTTTAATTGGTTCCCAGCGAAGTGCGAATTTAGGATTAAACGTATCTCCGAAATCACTGTAATCATCGTAACGGGCTGCAAGTTGAGCTTCTAATGTTTTATGTAATGGAATATGCAGTTCAGTAAAGACTGCTTTAATATCTCTTTTTCCTTTATTTGTAGGTTCATCAGGATCAACCCCTGTACTTGGTGCTTGACTAGCCACTTCAGGCACCACGTTTGAGGTCCATTCATCATGGCGATAGCTAGCTCCTATTGCAAAACCAACGTCACCTGCTGGTAATGTAAATATAGGTCGACTAGCAGTGAAATCAACAGTAGTTGAATCAACATCTGCTTTTAAATAAGCACCAGTTACTCCTAGTGTATCCCATAAGCCTGCATCTTCTGGTGCTTGTGGACCGAATGGGTTTAAAATACCATTATTTAAAGCTTCTTGAGTTCTGTTGTAGTTAAGATACCCACTGTTTAATCGATCTTCCGCTTCGCTATGAGCATAAGTAACACCAGTATTAATATCCCAACCGAATGCTTCACCCTCTAGACCACCGAATACACGATGTGACTCATTAATACTAGAACTAACACGATTACCAGCTTGAGAACGAATATAAAGTTCAAGTGGGCCACTGACTTTATTCATAGCAGGTGTAATTCCATTACCTGGATAATATTTACTATCAGGATTCAATGTTAAATCGAAGAAAACGTCTGGAGCGACAGAAGTAGTAATTTCATTACGTGCGTAAACATATTCTGCTACAGCATTTAAATTGTCATTTAGCTTAAAAGTAGCACGCCCCAATGCTGAGATATCTTCAGTTTTTGGAACAATTCCAATCACTGCTTGACTGTTATAACGGCAGAATCCACCTTGAGCGTACACGAGCGGATTACTTCCACAGCCTGTAGCTGCATATGGGTTTCCTTCGGTACCAGTTTTTGTGTCATAAAAGTTAGCAGGAAAACTACCACTGCTACCTTTTGTAATACCTAACTCTGGTAATAATCCTCCACGTTTACTAACTTTACGATCTTTAGCCATAACATCGTTGCCATGTCGATAATCAACGACACCAAAGATATTGAAGCCATTTTCATCAAGATCACCATAACCACCAAATATACTTACATCTTGTGTATCCCCCCCATTTTGCTCTGGTTGTGTCAAACCTCCACTGATGTTTAAACCAGTAAATTGTTTTTTAGTAATGAAGTTGATTACACCACCAATTGCATCTGTACCATAAATTGCTGATGCGCCATCTCGTAAGACCTCAATACGGTCTAACATAGCTAGCGGAATAATATTTAAGTTCGTAACGCCACTATCATAAGCATTTGCAGCTAAACGACGACCATTAAGTAAGATTAAGGTTTTATTGGCACCAATTCCTCGGAGGTCAGCTGCTGAGCCTACCGTTCCACTAGCACCTACATTTTGAGCAGTAACAAAACTTGATTGGTTTGCACTGATCTTTGCTAATGCTTCCTCTGTTGTTGTTACCCCTTGTTTTAAGATTTCATCAACTTTTACGATGGTAATGGGGGAAGCACTTTGTGCTGCAACTCCTTTGATTGAAGAACCTGTAACAGCAACTTTTACGACTTTTGTTGGTTTTTCATCAGTACTTGATTTTTCAGTTTCTGCTGCCTGTGCCAGGGTAAGACACATCATACTTAAACTAAGGGTGCTTAATTTAAGAATTGTTTTGCTGATCTTGGGGGTTGCCTGAGATCGAACATTGTATTTTTTTTTCATCGTGGATTTGATCCCTTTTTGTTGTCGTTAGCGATATTGCTGGAAAGTTTTTAAGCAAAGCAAGTGCCAACTATATATTTTTCTTTTTTTAGTTTATGCAAAATATTGATATATATTGATTTTATTATGTTTCAGCACGAAGGTTCATCTTTTATTAAACAAAAATAAATTTTCCGTTTGGAAAATTTTTGAACGCTGGCCAAAAGTTTCAAATTTTTTTGTATAAAAAATATACATTGCTGGACTCTTCACATGCTTAATAAATAAAAATGTATCGTTTTAGAACCTTTTTATATGTAATGTTATACTATTTGTAATGCTGGGATTTGTTATATTTTTTATTTTAAATCAATTATTTATTTTATAGTTGTTTGTTAATTTGGCTTGTCTCAATATGAATCATAATGTGTCATTAATGTATTTTATTTGTGCATTTAAGGTATTAGATGATTAACATATGCAAATATAATATTTGGCAAAAAGTTACTTTTATTTATATAGTTCAAACCATTTTAAGTACCTAATAAAAATATGAATTTCTAATATTATTAATTATTTTGCGATGAATATTAATAAATGGCATGAAATTCGCTTTATTTTCAGTAGTTACAAAAGATTGGGTTTTTTGACTTTGTTTTTCCATTTGTTCAAATAAAAATGCTTATAGAAAAGTAAAGAATTAAACCCAAATAGGCTTATCTGTTGAAAAAGAACTTTTCTTATGCAGATTTAGATGTTACTCAAAAGGATAATATCTTTTAAAAAACTAATTACGTGGGTATGAACTTGAAATTAAAATTTTTTAAGCTCGCCATTTTAAGTCTGGCTATTACATCAGTTCCTTGTGCTTACGCAATTACACCAGCACAACCAAACAAAATTTTGCACGTTGCCTATGAAGCTCCAGATGATGGCTTCGATATGGTTAAAACCACCAATTTCTATAGTGCTAATATTGCTGAGGCAATTTTTGAGCCTTTACTCAAATATGACTATCTAGCACGTCCATTACAGTTAGCTCCCTATACAGTAGAGAGCCTGCCCAAAGTGGAACAAAACGGTAAAGTTTATACTTTTAAAATTAAGCCAGGTATCTATTTTACTAATGATCCCGCTTTTAAAGGTAAACGCCGTGAGCTAGTAGCCGAAGACTACGTCTATACAATTAAACGTATTCTAGATCCTAAAAATAGAGCACCGTCTGTTTCATTCATTGATGGTAAGTTAGTAGGTGCCGATGCGGTTGTAGCCCAAGCAAAGAAAACTGGAAAATTTGATTATGCTGCTCCAATTGCAGGAGTCAAAGCACTTGATCGATATACTTTACAATTTACCTTAACTCGCCAAGACTATAATTTCCCTTATATTCTTGCCTATATTACTTTTGGCGGAGTTGCTAAAGAGGTTATTGACTATTACGGTGATCGTATTGGTATGCATCCCGTAGGTACAGGCCCTTACATGTTAAGTAAGTATGTACCAAGAAGTAAGGTCGAGTTAGTTGCCAATCCTGATTATCGTGGTTTCGTCTGGAACTTTAAGTCGACAGGAACACCTTGGGATAACCAGCTTGTTAAAGAAATGAGCGGTAAGAAAATGCCACAAATTGGAAAGGTGGTGGTCAGTATTATTGAGGAACAACAGTCAAGATGGTTAGCTTTTCAGTCGGGTCAATTAGATTTTGACAAACTTACAGCAGATGCTGTTCCTCAAGCTTTAGATGGAAATCAGCTTAAAGCTTCTTTTAAGAAGAGAGGAATTAAACACTTCCCATATAAGGAACCTGAAATTACCTATACCATGATGAACATGCGTGATCCTGTCATTGGTGGTTTTAGCCCAGAAAAGATCGCTCTTCGTAGAGCAATTACTTTGTCTTATAACCAAAAAGAAAGTATAAAACAGGCTTATAAAGGACAAGCTGTTCGGGCTGAAATGTTTATACCTGAAGGTGTGAATGGCTATAATCCGAAATATAAAAGTAGCGTAGGATACAACCCGCTGCTAGCAAATAAATTACTTGATTATTATGGTTATAAAAAGGGGGCTGATGGCTATCGAAATTTGCCAAATGGGAAACCTTTAATTTTAAAAATTAATACAGAAAATAGCTCGGCCTCAGTTATCCACTCCGAACTCTGGAAAAAGAATTTATATGCGATTGGCATTCGAGCTGACTTTAAAGTGAGTAATTTTGCAGATAACTTAAAAGCCGCAACTCAATGTAAATATATGATTTGGAGTGGGGCATGGATTGCTGACTATCCTGAAGGAGATAATTTTGCACAGTTGCTTTATGGACCAAATGCTGGGCAGGGAAACCATGCTTGTTATCAGTCTAAAACATATGATGCCCTTTATACTCAGGCCATTCATTTACCACCGCAACAACGTCTACCATATTATGAAAAGCTCAATCGCCAGATTGAAGCTGATAACCCATGGATTGTTCATGTAACTCGAATTCGTAACTGGTTAGTACGGCCACAAGTTCAGGGTTTTAAACCTCATCCTATGATGAATACAAACTGGCAATATCTTGATATTACTCCTATTAAAAAATAATTTTAGATAAAGATCATGATGACTGAAAATTTAAAACAAAAGCTCAAGCACTGTAGTATCAGCTTGCTATTCGCTAGTATGGCCTTAACGGGATCTACAAGTATTTTTGCGAAAAGCCCAGCCGATCCGAATAAAGTTTTACGTTACGTATTTCCAACTGCTGAGACAGGTTTCGACCCGGCTTATATCCATGATTTATATTCGGCGCATGTAACCACTTCGATATTTGAAACTCTATATACCTATGATTATTTAGCAAGGCCGGCAAAACTTATTCCGCAAATAGCAACCGCTATGCCAGAAGTCAGTGCCGATGGTTTGACCTATACCATTCGTATTAAGAAGGGAATTTATTTTACACCAGACCCTGTTTTTAAAGGCAAATCTAGAGAATTAACAGCCAATGATTATGCGTACTCTTTTAAGCGTTTATTGGACCCGAATCTGCGCTCTCCAAATAGCTGGTTATTAGAAAACAAAATTGAAGGTATGGATGCTTTAGTGAAAGCAGCCAATAAGTCCGGAAAATTTAACTATGATCAAAAGGTTAGTGGTTTACAAACACCTGATAAATACACTTTGGTGATTCGTTTAGTTAAACCAGACTATAACTTTCCTTTATTACTGGCCCATGACCCGACAGGTGCGGTGGCACGTGAAGTTATCGAAAAGTACAAAGACAAAGCTGGTTATGTAATGGGCCATCCTGTAGGTACAGGTCCTTATGTGCTGAGCAAGTGGGTACCAGCATCGCGTATTGTTTTAAAAGCGAATCCTGATTATCGTGGCTTTACTTGGAACTTTAATGCCAGCAGCCCTGAAGATCAGGCAATGGTAAAACGCCTTAAAGGTAAAAAAATGCCCCAAATCGGCACAATTGATATTCAGGTGATGGAAGAAAACCAATCGCGGTGGCTAGCATTTCAGCGTGGTGAGGTTGATATATTTCAGCTTGAAGGCCAACTGGTCGCAAAAGCGGTTAAAGACGGCAAACTAAGATCTGAACTTGCTAAAGAAGGTGTGCAGTTATCTCGCATTGTTGACCCCGAAATTAGCTATATTTATTGGAATCTTAAAAATCCAGTCGTTGGAGGAATGAGTAAAGAAAAAATTGCTTTACGCCGTGCGATTGCGATGTCTCGTTCGATAGATCAAGAAATTAAACTAGTAAGAAATGATGATGCACAGCGTCTACATTTTCCAATTCCACCAGGTGTAGTGGGTAATGACCCTCAATACAGAACCAGTACCCCATATTCGGTGAAAGCAGCAAATTTACTATTAGATCGATATCACTATAAAAAAGATGCCTCAGGTTGGCGTACTCAACCAGATGGGAAACCTCTGGTCATTGAATATATGGCGCGTAGTGACAGTATTGGCCAGCAAAGCGCTGAACTCTGGAAGAAAAATTTTGATAGTTTGAATATCCGTATGGTCTTTAAACCCATGCTCTTTGCAGATCTTATTCGTGCGCAAAAACAATGTGAAGGGATGTTCGGGTCTTCTGCATGGATAGCCGATTATCCAGATGGTGATAATTTTATGCAGAATTTTTATGGACCCAATACACATATGACGAACTGGTCTTGTGGTTCTACACCAGAGTTTGATCAGTTGTATCGCCAAACGCAACAAATGCAAGCAGGTGCTGAGAGAGATGCACTTTATCGAAAAATGACACGGTTGTTAGAAGTGTATATGCCTGTCCAAATCTCTTATGCACGCTACCGGAATATGCTGGCTCAACCAAAAATCATTGGATATAAGAAGCATCCAATTTTACATGCAGAGTGGATGTATTTCGATATTGATACAAATACTAAATCTAATCATTAAATGAAAAAAATTGGAGATACGATGAAAAATAATACACTGAAAATGACAACTTTATGTATGTTGACCATAGGTGTAAGTCAGTTTGCAATGGCAGAGACAACACGTCCTATTTTGCCATTACTTAAAGCACAACAACTTCCAGCATGGTGTGATGCGAATTTAAAAAAGATTCAGAAAGAGATTTCAAATTTTGAAAAAACACCTGTTAAAGATAATGCAGCAGCGGCACCTATATTGGCAAAATGGGATAAAGTTTTTGCGCATTTTGAAGATTTCTCAGGTCCTATAAGTCTATATAGTAACGTAGACCCAGATGCAAAGTTACGTAAGGCAGCAGAAGACTGTGAAATCAAAATTAATCAGTTTCATACTGATATATTTCAAAATTCAAAATTATATAACGTCATTAAGAATACAAAAGCTACTGATCCGATAGACCAAAAATATCGTCAAGATATCTTAGATCAGTTTGAAGACACAGGCGTTCAACTTGAGCCAGTAAAACGTGCACGAATGAAAGCTATTCTGGATGAGTTGACCAAACTCGAACAAGAATATGCCCGTAACGTCCGTGATAATCCAGAGAAACTTGAGTTTACTCCTGAAGAGATGAAAGGCTTACCTCAAAGTTATATTTCAGCATTAAAGAAAAATGCTAAAGGCAACTATTTATTAGGTTTTGAATATCCGGAATATCGTCCTTTTATGGAGTTGGCAGATAATGATGATGCCCGAAAAAGATATCAAATTGCCTTTACGCGACGGGGTACTGAACAAAATTTAAAACTACTTAAACAGGCAATTGATTTGCGTTATGAGCTTGCTCAGTTATTTGGAAAAGCAAGTTATGCAGATTGGGTTTTAAAAGACCGTATGGCTAAAACGCCTGAGGCTGTAAATCAATTTTTAGCAGAAGTCCAAAAAACAGTAGCGCCACTTGAACGTAAAGAAGTAGAAGAACTCCGGGAATTTAAAGCACAAACATTAAAAACACCATTAGAAAAAACCGAGATCACACGTTGGAGTGAAGCTTACTGGAGTGAAAAGCTTCGTAAGAGTAAATATCAGATCGATCAGGAAAAACTTCGTGATTATTTTCCAACCTTAGCTGCTCAAAAATGGTTGTTTGCTATTTCATCTGACCTTTATGGTATTGATTTTAAACCTGTCAAAGTTAAAGCATGGCAGGATGAAGTTGAATATTACGATGTGGTTGACAAAAAAACAGGAAAGCTTCTTGGTGGCTTATATATGGATAAATTCCCTCGTGAAGGGAAGTATGGCCATGCGGCCGTTTGGGGAGTATACGGTGGCAGCACTTTAACCAATCGATTACCAGTTTCAGCATTAGTCACCAATTTTAACCGTAAAGGGCTAAATAGCGATGAGCTTGAAACTTTTGTCCATGAGTTTGGCCACGCTTTACACGGCATTTTGTCAAATACCCGCTATACCAGTCAGTCTGGAACATCCGTAGAACGTGATTTTGTAGAAGCGCCATCTCAAATGTATGAAGAGTGGGCACGCCGTAAAGAGACTTTATCTAAAGTGGCCGATTATTGTGATCCAGCCTGCCCACGTGTTGACGATGAGTTAATTGCCCGTTTAAAAGCTGTACATAACTATGGTCGTGGCTTGCGTTATGCGCGTCAGACCCTTTATGCACAGTACGATATGTCATTGCATACTGCTGATGCATTAAAAGTAAAACCTTTAGAAAATTGGCAAAAAATGGAAGCTGCTACAGCTTTAGGTTATGTACCAACAACCGAATTTCCGGGGCAGTTTGGGCATTTGATGGGCGGTTATCAAGCAGGTTATTACGGCTATATGTGGTCTGAGGTTCTAGCTTTAGACATGCTTTCTGCTTATGGGGATAACCTTAATAACCCACAAGTAGGGCAACGTTACCGTCAAACGATCTTATCGCAAGGTAGCCAAAAACCAGCAGCTGAATTAGTTAAAGATTTCCTCGGTCGTGATCCTGACAATAAAGCATTCTTTAACGAAATTACCGGACAACGGGTTAAATAAGGAATTATCACTATGCTGGCATATGTTATTCGGCGGTTATGGCAGATGATTCCAACTATGTTGGGGGTAGTCTTACTTATTTTTATTCTTTTTAACTGGGTAGGTGGCGATCCTGCTTATATTTTAGCGGGCAAGATGTCTAATCCTGAGCAGATAGAAAACATTCGTAAGCAGCTAGGTGTAGATCAACCTTATTACGTTCAGCTCTGGATTTTCATTAAACAAATACTGACTTTTGACTATGGTGCAAGTTGGAGTACTGGCGAACCCGTTTCTCAAATTATTTTAACCCGATTAGGACCCTCGCTTACGCTTTTAATCCCACTGACTATTTTACAGACGGTTATTTCAATTATTTTGGCATTGGCTGTTGCTGCGGTACGAGGCTCTCTAACCGACCGTATGGTCATGATGCTATGTACTATTGGCATGTCGATCAGCATCTTAGTTTACATTATCGTTTTTCAATATGTTCTGGCTTATCAATTAAGTTGGTTTCCTGTGCAAGGCTGGAGCGACACCTTTACTGATAACTTATTTAAGTTTGCCTTACTACCAATTCTAATCATGCTGGTGGTGAGTATTGCACCGACTTTACGTTTATATCGTAGCTTTGTGCTTGATGAAATTAATCAGGACTATGTTAGAACAGCACGTGCTAAAGGTGTAGGTGAAAGCCGAATTTTAGGTGTACATGTACTGCGGAACGCTTCAATTCCTATTATTACCGATGTGATGTCAACTTTACCTGCATTGCTCATAGGCGCATTTTTAATTGAGCGTTTTTTTGGTATTCCCGGGATTGGTCGAGAGGTGATTATTGCAGTTGAGCGGAGTGATTTTCCTGTTATTAAGGCAATTACAGTTTACATCGCCGCTGCAACTATGATTTTTAACCTGATTGCCGATTTGGTCTACAAAGTGGTTGATCCACGTGTACAGTTGAAGTAGGTGGGCTATGCTGAGCGTTTTATCAAAAAGAAAACAACAAACAAAAGCCGAAGCTCATTCATCTGGCCTGTGGAAACTTGCCATGCGTCGTCTTCGGGCCGACAAGATCGCAATGTCATCGCTAGTGATTGTATTGCTTTATTTTATTATCTTGGTTCTATCAATGACGGGCGTGATTGCATCTGACTGGAATAAAGAGGTAGCCGTAAGTTATGCACCGCCTACATTTATAGGGGCAGATAAGACAACAGATGCAGGGCAAAAGGCGGCAGCGATTGAAGAAGAGTTACCAGAAAATCCAGTCGATCCTTTAAAAGATGTAATTAACAAGCTTAAGGATGAAATTAAACAAGAAAAGAGTGCGGGAAGTGCAATTGATTATTATGGTGTAGTTGACCCATTAGCCGATGATATGAAAACGATCGATCAGCAACTTGGAGGACATTTACTTGATCAACAAGCAGAACTGAAAAGTACCCTTGTGTTTGGAGCTGATAAATGGGGACAGGACGTTTTAAAGAAAACAATTAAAGGTGCTGAAACTTCAATTATTGTTGGGGTGATATCGGCTTTACTTGCAGTAGGAATTGGTACACTTTTAGGCGCAATTTCTGGATATTTCGGTGGTTGGGTTGATGATATTCTCAACTGGTTTTATAACATTTTTACCTCAATTCCATATTTGTTATTAGTTCTCGCGATTGCTGCAGTACTTCAACAAAAAGGCATTCTATCTATTGTTCTGATTTTGGGTTTAACGGGCTGGACGGGTGTTTATCGATTAATTCGTGCTGAATATATGAAACACAATGCACGTGAATACGTTCTTGCTGCCAAAGCAATTGGTGTTGGTCACTTCCGCCGTATGTTCATTCATATTTTCCCAAATGTCAGCCATATCGCTTTGGTCCAAATGTCAATTTTGGTGGTTTCTTTTATTAAATCTGAAGTTATTTTGAGTTTCTTGGGCTTCGGTGTGCCTGTAGGCGTAGTGTCTTGGGGAAGTATGTTAAATGAAGCACAAAGTGAACTTCTTTTAGGTAAGTGGTGGCAGCTTGTCGCAGCCTCTGTCGCAATGGCTGTTTTGGTTACGGCATTTTCAATGTTTACTGACGCACTTCGTGATGCGTTAGATCCAAAGCTAAAATAAGAGGAAGGTCAAATGTTAGAACAAGAAAATAAGAATGCACCGTTACTGCATGTTAAAAATTTACGAGTAAGTTTTAAAGGTGAAGATAAGCAATATATTGAAACCGTAAAAGGAATTACTTTTGATATTCCTGCAAATACTACGGTTGCTTTAGTAGGTGAGTCGGGTAGCGGTAAATCGGTTACTTCTTTGGCAACTATGGGGTTACTGCCTGTAGGTCAGAGTAAAATTGATGAGCAAAGTAAAATTATATTTGAAGGCAAAGATTTACTGAGCTTATCTCGTACAGAGATGCGTAAAATTTGTGGCAAAGATATTGCGATGATTTTTCAGGAGCCGATGTCATCATTAAATCCTGTTTTTACGGTTGGCAACCAAATTGCAGAAGTGTTGTGTTTGCATATGGGGTTGAGCCGTAAACAGGCTCGGCAACGCGTTCTAGAGTTGCTTAAAGAAGTAGGTATTCCTTCACCTGAAACTAAAATTGACGCCTATCCAAATCAACTTTCGGGTGGTCAACAACAACGTGTCATGATTGCTATGGCGATTGCGTGTGAGCCTAAACTGCTCATTGCCGATGAACCGACTACGGCCCTTGATGTCACGATTCAAAAGCAAATTATTGATTTACTCGAGTCATTGCGTAAGCGCCGTCAAATGTCGATGCTTTTTATTACCCACGATTTGGCATTGGTCGGTGAAATTGCAGATAAAGTCATTGTAATGCGTCATGGCGAAATTAGAGAGCAAGGTGCTGCTGAACAGGTTCTTGAACAACCTAAAGATGTATATACGAGAGCTTTGTTATATTGCCGCCCGCAAATGTCACAACGACCTTATCGTTTGCCTGTAACGAGCGATTTTATGCGTCAAGAAGACGATGTATTGGTCGAACAAAGTTTTGATGTCTCAGAAATTCCCGAGCGCAAACGTGGTTTAATTGGTGATGAGAAAATCATCTTAGAAGTAAAAGATCTGAAAAAAAGCTTTTATAGCCGTAAAGGGTTATTTGGCAAAGAAGAGTTTCAGGCAGTAAAAGGCGTTTCTTTTAAACTCGCTAAGGGAAAAACGCTTGGTTTAGTGGGAGAGTCGGGCTCCGGTAAAACGACTGTTGGGTTATTGCTCATGCGCTTACATCAAGCCTCTGGTGGACAGGCTTTCATCGAAGGTAAAGATATTCTTTCATTAACTGAAAAAGAGTTTGCTAAATATCAACGGAAAATCCAGATCATCTTTCAAAATCCCTATGCGTCTCTTAATCCACGCTTTACCATTGGACAGATTTTATTAGAGCCTATGCAAATTCATAACATTGGTAAAGATGATGCAGAGCGTAAACAAATTGCCCTTGGACTGCTTGAGCGAGTGAATCTGCCTGAACAAGCTTACTACCGATATCCACATGAGTTTTCAGGTGGACAACGTCAACGTATTGCTATTGCACGCTGTTTAACGCTAAAGCCTGAAATTTTGATTTGTGATGAATCTGTTTCTGCGCTAGATGTTTCAGTCCAAGCGCAGGTACTTAACTTATTACAAGATTTACAAGATGAGTTTGGGCTCAGCTACATCTTTATTTCACATGACTTATCGGTTGTGAAGTATATCTCTGATCAGGTCATGGTCATGAATCATGGCGAGGTTGTTGAAATAGCCAATTCAGATGAACTCTATGCACATCCTCAACATGATTATACTAAACGACTATTACAGGCGATTCCTCAAGGGATTCAACACGTTTCATAAGCGTAAAGTTATGTCGTTAAGGGCACTTTCGAGTGCCTTTTTATTTGGTTTATGTGGTAAATGCTTATAAAATAAAAGAAGTAAATGTAGAGTATTTTATTCTTGTTATGTGCGCTAATTTTAAACCTTTAACGCTTGCCCAATTACAGCGACTTCAGTTGCCTGTGGTCGGCTTTAGCTATGCCGAAGAGGTTTATCCTGCAGGAACAATGCCACTATTATTTAAATCACCACAAGGGCTTGAGTGGCGTGAAGTGATGTTCGGATTGGTTCCTAAATGGGCTGAAGATACAAATATAGCAAAACATACCTACAATGCCCGCCATGAGACTATTTTCCAAAAACCTAGCTTTCAAGAAGCCGCACTTAAATGTAAATTCGGTGTGATTCCAGTGACCGAATTTTATGAAAGTAAGTATATAAATGATAAACCTGAGCGGTGGGGTGTACGCCGTAAAGATGGTCAGGCTTTTTTCATTGCAGCAATCTATGAAATTTGCAAAATAAATGAAACGATTATTCGTTCTGCAAGCATGTTGACGATGGATGCTATAGACCATCCGATGATGAAAGATTTTCATGAGCCAGGCGATGTTAAACGATCAGTTATTGTGATTCCACATGAACGACTAGATGAATGGTTAAGTTTAGAAACACCAGATATTTCCAGCTTTATCGAAGGCTTTCCAGTTGAAGAGTTTGAATGCTCTCATGTACCAAAAGAAAAAATTATAAAACCTACACCACAGTTAAGTATGTTTGACTAATCTATCTAAAATTAAGATGAGGTTATTGATCTCAAATTTGAATCAATAACCTATATCACTTATTCAATATTTTTACTTAGTGTTTGTACCTCGGAATCTTCAGCTAAATAGCTCAACTCAATCGGTGAAATCACAAAAGTTGTATTATCTGAGGTCTGTTTAAATACAAAACCATATTCAAAAGATTGGCTATTTTTACTTGGTAACCAGAATAGATAAGGGCAGCCAGTATAACTACCATCCCAACCCATTTCTCTAGCGAGAGCCAACGCTGTATCAGATTTTGCTATGATTTCTTTGAGAGATTCTTTATCTCGTGTTGAAACATCACCATCATCATCTGCAAATGTTTGTAGAAACTCATTTAAGGGCTTAAGGTCTTCCCAGTTATGTTCTATTGTAGAGAAATGATATCCATATAGCATCATGTGCACTTTCTTCCATCTTGTTATTGTGTTCTTGAACATACCAAGAAATATATGAAAAGGAAATGGATAAATCTGATTTAAGTTGTTTATTTTTCATAACTTATAGATTGTTTTTTGTACGGAATAAAGACTTTTATAAATATTAAAATTATTCATATTACCTAAATAGCATAGGTGGAAAGCAATGGCCTAATGATTAAGATAAATTACTATTTTAGTAAATCAAACTGTTGGCGAATATAGAATTGTTCATAATTCACCTATAATAGAAGTGAAACTATGTAGAGCATATTTATGTTTATAACAACTACACGCCCACAAGATAATTTAATTAATCAACTTCTGCCTATTCTGGAACAGGCGAGTCAGATTTTACTAGAAGAATATCAAAACTATTCTGCGGGTTATGAGTTTACTATTCATGAAAAGCAAGATGATTCACCTGTAACCCAAGCAGATCTAAAGGTAAATAGATTTTTATTAAAGCATCTTGCAGAGATTACTCCAGAGTTACCTGTATTGTCTGAAGAAAGTGATTATAGTGCCCGTCATGACTGGTCTACTTGTTGGATGTTAGATCCGCTTGATGGTACGAAAGAGTTTATACATGAACGTGATGAATTTACGATCAATCTAAGCTTGATCAACGGTAAAGAAACAGTTTTCTCAGTTATTGCCGTGCCATGTGAACAAGTTGTGTACTTAGGATATCTGCAAGATTTACCTTTTAAATATAGCTTTAGCCAACAACAATGGTATCAATATCAGGTCAATTCAACTTCGTTAGATGCCCCTATACAAATAGGACTTAGTCACGGTAGTAAAAATCCAAAATACCAAAAATTTATTCAACCTATAGAAAAAGAACATCGTATTATTCGACGAGAAGCTGGGAGTGCCTATAAGTTTTGCATGATGTTAGAAGGTGAAATAGATATTTACCCACGCTTTCATCCTACTTCTGAATGGGATACCAGTTCTGGTCAAGGTCTCTTAGAAAGTATAGGCGGTGGTTTACTTACTCTTGATGGAAAACCTTTTGAATATAACCAAAGAAGCACGGTTTTAAATAAGGGCTTTATCGCTTTTCGTGATCAGGAAAGCAAAAAAATAGCATTTGAAGCATTAGCCCAATCAGGTGTTATAGATTGAGAGTTATGCCAGACATGTTATAGTGGCAAAGTATTGAAAAAAGATGACAAGATAAAGATGGCACTCGATTTATTGCCTAAAAGTATGTTTGAAGCAATTGATTTATTGCCCGATGCTTCAACTCCTGTAACCTTATTTACGCGCCATTCTTTAAGAGAACTTGTAGATGGGCAGGGCTTGGCTGGTTATGATCTCCAACTTACTCCTCAAGGACGTGAGCTTGCGCAGGCATGGGGTAATTACTTAATCAAAAATACAGATCGTGTTATTCAGCATTGTATTTCAAGTCCAATACAACGCTGTGTCGATACGGCGGCACTCATGATTGAAGGGGCTGACGATGTAAGTCCCCAATCAAATACTCATACGATTGAAATTATTGAGCAAGGGCTACTTGTTGAACCGGGTAGCTTTGTGTTGGATATACAACAAGCTGCTCCTTATTTTAAAAAGCAGGGTGCTTTAGGTTTTATTAATAGTTTTGTAAATAATGCATTACCGGGTATGAAACATCCCATTACAGGTGTTTTAGATGTACTAGAGCTTATTTACCGGACTCATCCAAAAACTAAAGGCGGTCTTAGTTTAGCCGTGAGTCATGACACGATTATTGCAGCCATTGTTGCTGTAATTTCTGGCGAAAATAAAATTAAGAAAGAAGACTGGCCGGAAATGATGGAAGGATTATTTGTATGGTTTGAAGGTGAAGAGTTTCCAAATTGTAAATTAAAGTGGATTTGGAGAGGAAAAGCCTATGAGCTGAATGTAGCTAAATTTCATAAAGTGCTATAAGCTCAAAAACGATAGATAATAAAAAAAGCCCTATTGGGCTTTTTTTACATGTTCAAATTAGTTAGCTAACGCTTTAACTTGAGCATTTAAACGGCTCTTATGACGAGCAGCTTTATTTTTGTGGATGATGCCTTTATCAGCCATGCGGTCGATTACAGGAACAGCTTTTTTGTAAGCTTCTGTAGCAACAGCATAATCACCACCAGCGATTGCACTTAAAGTACGTTTGATGTAGGTACGAACCATAGAACGCAAGCTTGCGTTGTGTTTACGCGCTGTAACGTTTTGACGCGCACGTTTTTTAGCTTGAGCAGAGTTTGCCACTCTTGCACTCCTTGAAAATAAGTTGGTCTGGGCGGGCTGTGGTCAATTCAGTAAACTGGTGTAACCATCACCAGCCCGTAAACAAGTGCCATATTGTGATGAATCAACACCGTGAAGTCAAGCCTTGCGAGCATTTTAAGCGGTTTTAGGGGCTGCTAAAACGGTAAGAAAAGGTTAAATTTGATACAAACTTAAAGAGGGTTGGATAAAAAATGACTATAAGTACTAAAAAAGCAATTGTGATAGGTGCTACGGGACTTGTGGGTTTAGCGCTTGTCGAACAGCTTGAGCAAACTCCGGAATTTGAAGCGATTACTGTTGTGGTCAGAAAAGAATCACAACTACTTAATACATATAAAAAAGTTACTCAACTCGTTATAGAGGATTTTTTATTACTCAATGATGAAGATGTGAATGGCCATACCCATGCATTTAGCTGTCTTGGAACAACATTAAAAATGGCTGGTTCAAAACAGGCTTTTTACGCTGTAGATTATGAAATCAATGCTCATTTAGCAGATTTAGTGCAAGATAAACATATTCATCTATTGCTAGTGAGTGCTCTTGGCGCAAATGCAAATTCTCCAATTTTCTATAATAAAGTGAAAGGACAGTTAGAGGATTATATTGAGAGCTTAGAACTCGAAAAACTATCTATTTTTAGACCGTCTTTACTGATTGGTAAACGCAGCGATGTACGGTTTATTGAAGACTTAGGGCAGAGTCTATTTAAACTTATTGAGAATAAATTTCAAAAGCCATTCAAATATAAGCCAGTAACTGTCGAGCAATTGGCTCATACGATGGTCGTAGCGGCGCTAACGCAAATTGAAGCCTTTAAACGATATGATAATCTGAGCATACAACAAACTCGATAAGGGAGTATTAAAGTGTCGACAGTACCATTTGTAACATGTGATTTATTAGATGATAACCCTGAAAAAGGCTTACAGGTTGTAATCCCATCAATGGATGGCAAGTTCTTTCAAAGTTATGGAGCTCGTAAAACTTTTGGGGGACAGGTTGTAACAGTAAAGTGCTTTGAAGATAACTCACGTGTAAAAGAGTTATTGGCAACAGATGGTACAGGTAAAGTATTAGTTGTGGATGGTGGTGCATCTATGCGCTGTGCACTCATGGGTGATTTGATTGCTGAGTCAGCAGTTAAAAACAACTGGAATGGTGTGGTGATTTACGGTTGTGTACGAGACGTTGATGCACTTGCGACCTTAGATTTGGGAGTACATGCATTGGCTGCAATTCCACAAAAAAGTAATCGTAAGGGCATTGGTGAGGTAGATATTAATTTGTATTTTGGTGGAGTCACAATTCAATCTGGTGATTTTATCTATGCTGATAATAATGGGATTGTGATAGCAAAAGAAAAATTAGTCTAATTCTCTAATATAAAGGAAGGCATGATGGTGATTCATCAAATTAAAGTACTTCAAGCAGTTGTATCTGCAATTGCTGAAGGTGGTAGAGGTGTTACAGGAACAGCATTTCCACAACAACCTGTAAAAGCTTTGAAACTATATGAATTTGAAGGTTCACCATTTTGCCGTCGTGTTCGTGAAGTGATTACACTTTTGAATCTGGACGTTGAAATTTATCCATGTCCTAAAGGCGGAACAAAGTATCGTTCAGTTGTAAAAGAAAAAGGCGGCAAATTGCAGTTTCCATTTTTAATTGATGAAAATACTGGCGATCAGCTATATGAATCACAGGATATTATTCATCATTTATTTAAACATTATGGTAAGACAGGGAAAACACCGCAGAAATTTTCGAGTTATCCAAACATGCCTTATGTTGCAGTTGCTGGAACTATATTAAATGGAGCTCGTGGAATATGGATAAATAAAAAAATTGTTGATAGAGCTGCGCCTGAGCAAAAACTTGAGTTATGGAGTTTTGAAGCAAGTCCGTATTCACGAATTGTAAGAAGCCTACTCTCTGAACTTGAGCTTCCATATATTTTGCATAATGTGGCAAAAGAGAGATGGCAAGATATGGGACCTGCTATTCTTCGCTTAAAACCAGGGAAATATATACCTTTAGAAGGTGGAAAAAGAGAAAAGTTGTTGCCTATTATGCAAGGTAAAATGCAAGTACCATACTTGGTAGACCCAAATACGGGAGTGAAGATGTTTGAGTCGGCTCAAATCGTAAAGTATTTAAAAAAGCAATATGGATGTTGATTAAGGTTAATTTGAGTAAGAGTTTAAGGCGTTTTACTTAAACTCTTATCAACATCAGATTTCTTAACAGGCTGTATGAAAAAAATATGAGTATGCTAAATTAATAAACTTAAATACCTAAAAAGGCATATTTTATGGAATGTATGAGAATTCAACCTGTAACGAGTGCTCCTGGTGAAAATGCATTATTTATTGTATTGGGACTAGCTCAAGGTGATTCTGTAGTAGAAAAAGTAAAAGATTTTGCTGCTAATTTTTCAGCACTAACCAGAAGTCTCTTTAATCGTTATCCAGATAGTAAATTTAATGCTACTTTAGGTTTTAGCTCCAATGCATGGGATATATTATTTCCAGAGCAATCCAAGCCTCAAGAGTTACAAACATTTCAAGAAATTAGAGGTCCGAAATACACGGCTGTCTCAACTCCGGGTGATTTATTTTTTCATATACGTGCTGATCGTCAGACTTTATGTTACGAGCTGGGCAATATAATTAATCAACAGCTTGGTAAAGTAACGTATCCAATTGATGAAGTTCATGGTTTTCGTTATTTTGACGGTCGTGCAATTATTGGCTTTGTGGATGGAACAGAGAATCCTGAACCTGTTATTGCAGCACAGTGGGCATTAGTAGGCGATGAAGACCCTGACTTTATCGGGGGAAGTTATGCTTTTATCCAGAAATATACACATGATATGGACAAATGGCGTTCATTAACAGATGAAGAACAAGAAAAAGTGATTGGCCGTAAAAAGTTCAATGATGTTGAGCTCGGCGATGATGAAAAACCTTTAACGGCTCATAATGTCGTTAGTAAAGCTCATGACGCAGAAGGCAATGAGCTTAAAATTATGCGAGCTAATATGCCTTTTTCAAATCCGTCTAGAAATGAATATGGCACATTCTTTATTGGTTACTCGCGTAAATTTAGTACAACCCGACAAATGCTTGAAAACATGTTTTTAGGTAATGAGGATGGTAATCTTGATCGGTTGCTTGACTTTAGTACTGCTCAAACAGGTACTTTATTTTTTGTACCGACTGTAGATTTTCTTGATGATTTAGGCGATGAATAGTCGTTAATTTAGAAGACTCAAATGATGGGAGTGACTAGATTACTTCCATTATTTAAATTGAAATAAATATGATGTGATGAAATGTTTAAGAAGATAACTCAGCTTTTTCAAGGCTCAAAAGAAACGCCAGAACAACTTTACTTGCAAGAGAATCAATTAAAATTTGATTCTGAACGTGGGCCTATCATTAATGATGTAGTGATTAATCAAAAGTGGTCAGAGCATCTTGAATATTTCTCAAACCGTAAATTACAGAATTTTGATAATCTTCAAAAGTTATTTCAAATTACGCCACAAATTAATGAAAAGATTGATCTAGAAATCGCAACACAGCGCTATGTTGCAAGATTAGAAAATACTCAAGAAAAACTACTTCAACTCAAAGCGATTATACAAATATTGAATCAATATTACGTTTTGTTTTTGCGTGATAAATAATCATAGTTGATTGATTAAAAAATATAAAAAAGTAGGGCCAACTAGTAGTTTGATTTTCAAAAAAATAACTCATTTCACTAAAAACATCATGCTACTATTGAGCTCATATCTTCTTAGCTGATAAAAGCCATATACATGTTTCAACAAGAAATCTCTCAATTGAATTTACAACAGCTCAAAGCCGGTGAAAAGCGTTGGGTAGGGTCGTTATTAGGTTCATCTGCTGCATTATTATTCAAAGAAATTGCCGTTCAGCATTCATCTTTGCTCGTTGTAGTAGCTCGAAATAACCAACATGTTGCTCAGTTAGAAAGTGAACTTGAATTTTATGGCATAAAACCGACAATTTTCCCTGATTGGGAAATTTTGCCGTATGACCGCTTGTCACCTCATCAAGATATTGTTTCAGAACGACTCGCGATTTTATCGAATATGCCGCAAAAAGGTGTATTGCTCGTTTCAGCAAGCACTTTAGCTCAAAGAGTTGCACCATATTCTTGGGTTTTAGGGGAGCATTTTGATATACGTGTGGGGCAAAAATTTGATTTAGAACAACAGAAGCTACGTTTAGTTCAAGCTGGGTATCATTTAGTAGATACGGTTTATGACCATGGTGAGTTTGCTGTACGTGGCAGCATTATGGATATTTTTGCATCTGGTCAGGATGCACCTATCCGCATTGACCTGTTTGATGATGAAATTGATACTTTAAAATTCTTTGATCCAGAAACGCAAAGAACAACAACTACTTTAAAAAGTTTTACCGTCTTACCAGCAAAAGAGTTCCCATTAAAAGAAGCTCGTTCAATTTTTAGAGACCGTTATTCTGAACTTTTTCCGACTGCAAATCCTAAGAAAAACCCAATTTACCAAGATGTTCTTGATGGAATTGCATCTCCGGGAATTGAGTTTTATTTACCGTTATTTTTTGATAAAACTTACATGCAATCTCAAAGTACACTCACAACGTACTTTCCAAAGAATTGCATTGTAATTACAAATAATGATATTGATACTGATTTAACCAGTTTTTGGAAAGAAGTTTTCCGTCGCTATGAAGATAGACGCCATAACGCAGACCAGCCAATTCTCCCACCTGATGAGTTATTTATTGCACCAAATAACTTACTAAGTGCTTTAAATCAATTCCCACGTATGCTTGTGAGCGCTGAAGCAGTTGAAGAAAAAGCTGGGGCTCTAAATCTTAAGGTTGAGCAACCACCTAAGTTGCCAGTTGATCCGAAAAAAGACAAACCATTTGCCGTAGTTAAAAAATATATTGATGAAGCAAATCATCCTGTTTTATTGGTTGCAGAAAGTGCTGGTCGACGTGAAAGTTTAAGAGATGGCTTGCGTGCTAGCCTAGGAGATATTCCTAGCGTAGATAGCTTTGAGCAATTCCAGAAAAGTCAGTTTGCGATTGCGATTACGAATGCACCCTTAGACCGTGGTTTGCTTTTAACCGATGAATTGTCTGTTATTTCAGAAAATCAATTATATGAGCATCGCGTAGTTCAACGTCGTCGTAAACGTCAGCAAGAAGTTTCAGAAGAGTTTCTAATTCGTAGTTTGACCGAATTAAGCATAGGTGCTCCCGTTGTTCATATCGATCATGGTGTCGGGCGTTATGCTGGATTAATTACTTTGGCAATTGAAGGGCAAGATTATGAATTCTTGCAACTAGACTATGCTGAAGAGGCAAAAGTTTATGTGCCTGTGACTAACTTGCACCTCATTAGCCGCTATAGTGGCGGAGATCCAGATTTAGCACCATTACACAAAATTGGAACTGACGCGTGGAGTAAGGCTAAACGTAAAGCTTTAGAACAAATTCATGATGTTGCAGCAGAGTTGCTACATATACAGGCACGTCGTCAGTCAAAACCTGGTTTTGGCTTTGAAGTCGATCAGTCGCTTTATATGCAATTTGCAAGCGGATTTGCGTATGAAGAAACACTTGATCAAGCCAATGCTATTGAAGCGACGCTTTATGATATGCAACAAGCTAAACCGATGGATCGACTTGTTTGTGGGGACGTTGGTTTTGGTAAAACAGAAGTTGCAATGCGAGCAGCATTTGTTGCGGTGCAAAATGGTAAGCAGGTCGCTGTATTAGTACCGACGACATTACTTGCTCAACAGCATTATGAATCTTTTAAAGACCGCTTTGCCGACTGGCCTGTTCGTATTGAAGTATTATCACGCTTTGGTTCAAATAAAACGCATACGAAAAATATTGAAGATCTTGCTGAGGGCAAAGTCGATATTGTGGTGGGTACCCATAAACTTTTACAAGAAAATGTACAGTTTAAAGATCTAGGGTTAATGGTAGTCGATGAAGAACATCGTTTTGGTGTGCGTGATAAAGAGCGTATTAAAGCATTACGCGCAGATGTTGATATGTTAACACTTACAGCTACACCAATTCCACGTACTTTAAATATGGCTTTTTCGGGAATGCGTGATTTATCTATCATTGCTACACCGCCAGCCCGTCGTTTAGCTGTTAAAACCTTTGTACAAGAACATACCGAAGCGTCTATTAAAGAAGCGATCTTGCGTGAGTTACTACGTGGTGGCCAAGTATATTTCTTGCACAATGAAGTTGATACGATTGAGAGAGCAGCTGAAAATATTCGCGTGCTTGTTCCTGAAGCTCGTGTAGCAGTGGCTCACGGACAAATGAGGGAAAGAGAACTTGAGCAAGTCATGCAACAGTTCTATCACAAAGAATACAATGTATTGGTATGTTCAACAATTATCGAAACTGGAATTGATGTTCCAAATGCCAACACTATTTTGATAGAAAGGGCTGACAAACTTGGTTTAGCTCAACTACACCAATTACGTGGCCGTGTAGGACGTTCACATCACCAAGCTTATGCCTATTTATTGGTTCCTTCGATAAAGCATTTAAAAGGTGATGCTGAAAAACGTCTAGATGCAATACAACGTGCTTCAACTTTAGGTGCTGGTTTCATGCTGGCTACAGAAGATTTAGAAATTCGAGGTGCCGGTGAACTTTTAGGTGAGCAGCAAAGTGGTTCAATGCAGGCAATTGGTTATAGCTTGTATATGGAAATGCTTGAAAAAGCTACTAAGGCGATTCAACAAGGGAAAACACCGAATTTTGATGCACCTTTATCGTTAACAGCAGAAATTAATTTACACATTCCTGCACTGATTCCAGATGAGTATTTAGGTGACGTACATCAGCGTTTATTATTCTATAAGCGTATTAGTAATACAGATACCCAAGAAAAGCTCGACAATATCCGTATGGAGCTTATTGACCGTTTTGGGGTTCCACCGCAATCAGTTAAACACTTATTTAGTGTTCATCAAATTCGACTGAAAGCTGAACAGTTAGGGATTACTAAAATCGATATTAATACTCAAGGCGGCAATATTGAATTCTCGCCTGATACACCTGTTCAGGCCATCAGTATTATTCAACTCATGCAAAAGCATCCAACCTATTATCGTATGGAAGGTGGTCAACGTTTAAAGGTTATGGTTCAGCTTGAGGAACAGGAAAAACGAATCCAATTTATTAATGATTTATTAGCGAAATTATTGAATGAATTACATGCTTAAATAGTGTTTTAAAGTGATTTTCATTCTATACAAATCCTTTGTGTGTTGATAACAGAGTTTTATGCACGATTTCTCGGGCTATTGGGAGAATAAGTGCATAAAATCATTGTTATTTGTAATCAAACCAGAGACTAGCAATACTCACATCAAAACTGATGTGATAGTATTAGCCATTATTGTTTATTGTCATTTATAAAAGATATGTTTAGTTTGCATCCACAACTTGCTCAAGATACTTTTTTTGTAGGCGATTTTCCGCTTTCAACATGTCGTTTAATGAATGATATGCAATTCCCTTGGCTGATTTTAATCCCTCGTGTGCCGGGAATCACAGAACTATATGAGTTGAGCCAAGCTGACCAAGAACAGTTTTTACGTGAATCAAGTTGGTTATCTAGCCAGCTATCTCGCGTATTCCGTGCTGATAAAATGAATGTTGCAGCTTTGGGGAATATGGTGCCTCAATTGCATTTCCATCATGTGGTACGTTATCAGAATGATGTTGCATGGCCTAAACCAGTATGGGGGACACCTGCGGTTCCTTATACAAATGATGTGCTGGCTCATATGCGTCAAACTCTTATGCTTGCGTTACGTGGTCAAGGTGATATGCCATTTGATTGGCGCATGGACTAAATCAATGCAATGCCACATTTATAGGAATGTGGCTACATTGAGGTGTGGAGGATAGGGTGCAATTAGAGAGGTTTATCGATAGAGAGCCTAAGCAGTTTGCATATTTTCATCGTTTGATGGGATATTCAATTCTGTCATTAATTTTAGTGATCTATGCTTTTACCTCACCTAATACAAATTATCAGATCTATGTTCCACCTTTTTTCCTATTTCTGCTTTTTATTAGTTCGAAGTTAGAACATTGGCTTCAGTACCAATTCGATAAAAAAACTCAAAAAAGTGTTTTCTTTGCAATCGATGCAATTGTTGTAGCAGTTACCTTAGCAGGTCTGCATCTTAATTTGGTGCCTACATTTATTGCAATTTTTGCATTATTTTATTCAGCAATTAATAGTCGTATTTCTTTCGCAGTCATTTGTTTGACCAGTTTGTTAGGCGCGATTATTTTTTATTTAAGTACTTTCTTTTTATTTGGTTTTTATACATATTTTGAGCCTACTAGCCAAGAGTTGACTGTAATTACACTTCTTGGCTTGGTTATGTTTATTACCATCGGAAACTACTACCAGCATCGTTGGGTTAAAAAAATCAGTCAACAGCGTCAACATTACTATGACCAAATGACCCGCTATATTGCTTTTGCTAATCAGTTAAGTCGTTATGCGCCATTACAGTTATGGCAGTCTATTATGCGCGGTGAGGCTGAAGCAAAGATTGAATATAAGCGTAAAAAAATGACAGTGTTTTTTTCTGATATCCAGGGTTTTACGGAGTTATCAGAAACTTTGATTCCAGATGATTTAGCATTTTTGCTTAATGACTATTTAAGTCATATGACAGAAATCGCTAAACAGTATGAAGCCACAGTCGATAAATTTATGGGTGATGCCATCCTTATATTTTTTGGTGATCCGAATTCACAAGGTGTGGAGCAAGATGCCAAAGCCTGTGTAGAAATGGCAATCGCTATGCGTCAGCAAATGAAATTGTTGCGCGAGCGCTGGAAAAAAATGGGTTACTCAGCATTGCATATCCGAATGGGCATTAGTACTGGTTATTGCCACGTAGGAAATTATGGGGCAACACATCGTATGGCTTATACGATTGTAGGTCGTGATGTGAATTTAGCGGCTCGTCTGCAATATGCTGCTGAAATAGATGAAATCTTAATTTCAGATGATACTTATCAATTAATCAAAAGTGATTTCCTGTGCGCACCTAAAACACCGATTTATCTAAAAGGTATTCAAGGTGCGGTAAAGACATGGCAAGTGATGGAGAAATATACAGGCAATAAATCGGATCATCAGCAATGGTTCGATTATGAGTATAAAGGCTTTCACTTGGTACTTAATTTAGAAGAAGTACAAAACTATGAATATCCTGAATTAGTAGAAGTGCTTGAGAAAATGATTCAACGAATTAAAGTTCAACAAACTTTAGTGAATACTCAAGGTATAGCGCAGTTAAGACTTGAAGATGAAGTTAAAACTTTAGAAATAGACCAACAAGATCAAGTTTAGAGTCTATAAAATATAAAAAAAGCTGCTTTTAAAGCAGCTTTTTTTATTAACACGATTAATGATTTTCTGAAGCGTGGTTGATTGTATATTTAGGGATCTCAATTTCTAAATCTTCATCAACAATTTTTACTTGGCATGAGAGGCGAGAATCTGGTTCAAGACCCCAAGCGCGATCTAAAAGATCTGCTTCAACATCATCCATTTCTTCTAGGCTATCAAAACCTTTACGAACTACTACGTGACAGGTAGTGCAAGCACATGACATGTCACATGCGTGTTCGATTTTAATTCCTCGATCAAGCAAACTTTGGCAAAGATTTGCATTTTGTTCAACTTCAAATTCTGCGCCTTCAGGACAAAATTGAGCGTGAGGAAGTACTTTAATGCGGGGCATATTGATCACCTATACCTTTAGTTTGAATTTGACCAATCTTCAAGTTTTGTACCTTTTAAGGCGTGGTCAATATGTCGATTCATACGTAGTGCAGCAAAAGCATCACTATGTACTTTAAGTTGTTCTACTGCTTTTTCAATTGCTTGAATATCATTGCCTTCAAGTTGTACTTTAAGCGAGTTTTCAGCGGCTTTAAGTGCTTCGAGCTGTTCATTATTGAGTAAATCAGCATCCACTTTCAAAGCTTGTTCTAATGCTTCAAGCTCGCGTTGGGCCTCAACTTTGGTTTCTTTTAAATGACGCAGATTTTTGTCTTCTTCTGCATGTTGGAAACCTTCAATTAGCAAGCGTTCAGTGTCAGACTCTGATAAACCATAAGATGGTTTAATATCAATTTGAGCTTGTACACCTGAAGTTGTTTCACGAGCTGAAACAGTAAGCAAGCCGTCTGCATCTACTTGAAAGGTAACTTCAATACGTGCTTGACCAGCAGTCATTGGGGGAATGCCATGAAGAACGAATCTTCCTAACGATCGACAGTGTTCGACTAAATCTCTTTCACCTTGAACTACATGAATCAGCATGGCAGTCTGGCCATCTTGATAAGTAGTAAACTCTTGGCGGCGAGCAACTGGAATAGCAGTATTACGTGAAATAAGACGCTCTACTAATCCACCCATGGTTTCTAAGCCAAGAGAAAGAGGAGTAACATCTAAAAGTAGTGAGCCGTCTTGGCTGTTTCCAATTAATTGATTGGCTGTAATAGAAGCACCAATCGCGACTACTTCATCAGGATTAATTGTGCAAAGTGGTTCTTGATTAAACACATTGCGAACTGCTTGCTGAACAGCATACGAACGGGTAGAGCCACCTACTAAAACAACATTTTGAATATCTGATAACTCAAGTTTTGCATCACGTAAAACGCGTTTGCAAACACTGATTGTTTTGTCTAAAGCAACTTGAATAATGCTCTCAAAGGTTGAACGATCAAGTGTTAGTACATTTTCAAGTAGTTTTAACTGAACAGATTCTTGTGTAGAGAGCTGTTCTTTTGCTTGGCGAGCAGCAACAATAAATACTGCATAGTTTTCATCACTTAGCGTATCAATATTTAATTGTTTTTTAGCCCACTTAACAATGAGACGATCTAAATCATCACCGCCTAAAGCAGTATGACCACCTGTAGCTAATACTTCAAAGACACCTTGTGAAAAACGTAGGATTGATACGTCGAAAGTACCACCACCTAGGTCATAAATCACATAGTTATGATCTGTAGCTAAATTCGTTTCTTGATCTAAACCATAAGCCACAGCAGCAGCAGTTGGCTCATTTAATAGGCGTAATATATTCAAACCAGCCAGCTGTGCAGCATCGCGTGTTGCTTGACGTTGTGCTTCATCAAAATAGGCGGGGACAGTAATTACCGCTCCATTTACTGGGTTTCGTAAACTAGATTCAGCACGTTCTTTTAGTTGTTTTAAAATTTCAGCTGAAATTTCAACAGGCGTTTTACGACCGGAACGTGTCTCGAAAGCTGGCATCTCATTTTCAGAACCCACTAATTCATATGGGTGTTGAAATTTGATATCTGCTTTTGAGCGTCCCATAAAACGCTTTACAGAAACAATTGTATTTTTTGGATCAGCAATAATGAAAGGTTTTGCTTCTTCACCATAATGAGTGACATCATTTCCATAATGCACAATAGAAGGAAGAAGTCGTCTTTCTTTGTCGTCGTTAAGGACTTTTGGTTTGCCTGATAACACTGTCGCAACTAAAGAATGTGTTGTTCCTAGGTCGATACCAATCGCAATGCGGTGTTCATGTGGGGCACTGGATTGACCCGGTTCAGCAATTTGCAAAAGTGCCATGAGTTAAATCCTTTGAATATAAATTGGAAAAAGCAAATTAAAAATCATCGTCTAAATCAAAGTTGTCTTCATCATCCAACAGTTGATCTTCTGCTTTTTCAATATCGTTAAGAACGCGCTGAAAGAAACGTAATTTACGTACAGTATCTCGAGCTTCGCCCCAATCTTCATCTGAGTAGTCAATTTTAAATTCGCGAACTAAGCCATCAATCCACTGAAAAACTTCTTGCTTAAGAGTACTTAAATGCTCTTGTGAAGTTGCTTCATCAAGTTGCTCACGAAGTTCTAGAGCTGATTGTAGGAACTCAAAATCACTAATGGATTGATCAAGGTGATGATCTTGCTTTTTTAATGCTAATAGATAAGCAGCGCGGCTATCTACTTGCGAAAGTACTTTAAAAGCTTGATTGATTTCACTTGATTTGATCAATGCCTGATCTTTATCTTCTGCTTTATCTGGGTGATATTGCTGTTGCAAACTTAAGAAACTAGATTTTAAGCTCGCCAAATCGATATCGAGTTCTACGGGTAAATTGAACAACTCAAAATGATTCATTAGAAAGGAGGTCCACGTTAATTAAATACATTAAAACAGTGCTATAAAAAGTCACTGTTTTAATGAAAAGGATGGAAGGAGAAGAGGGAGTTATACAGTGAAAGACTCACCGCAACCACATTCACCTTTTTTATTGGGATTGTTAAATTCGAACCCTTCGTTAAGGCCATTCTTTACGTAGTCCATTTCTAAGCCTTCTAAATAGACAAGACTTTTTGGATCTACAAAAACCTTAACGCCAAATTGTTCGAAAACTTGGTCATGTTCATCGACAGAATCAACAAATTCGAGAACATAAGCCAACCCAGAACAACCAGAAGTTTTCACACCCACGCGAATGCCTTCACCCTTACCTCGATTTTTAAGGTAATTGCTAATATGAGTCGCAGCATTTTCAGTTAAATGAATCATGAAAACTCCAACGTTTACAATGGTAACAAATTAAGCTTTAGATTTTTTACTGCGGTAATCATCAATCGCAGCTTTAATTGCATCTTCAGCTAGTACAGAGCAGTGAACTTTTACTGGAGGAAGAGCAAGCTCAGTTGCGATATCAATATTTTTGATCGCTTGAGCTTCATCAAGAGTCTTACCTTTTAACCATTCAGTTACAAGTGAGCTTGATGCAATTGCAGAACCACAACCATAAGTTTTGAAGCGTGCTTCTTCAATCACACCACTATCATTTACCTGAATTTGCAAACGCATCACGTCGCCACATGCAGGTGCTCCCACCATGCCTGTACCAACATTTTCAGAGTTTTTATCTAAAACACCAACATTACGTGGGTTTTCGTAATGATCAATTACCTTTTCGCTATAAGCCATTTCGCTTCTCCAAACCTCGGGGTCAGCCTAATATTAATATGAGGGTTAAAACACTAATTTCAATAATTAGTGTTCTGCCCATTCAACTGTAGAAAGATCGATACCTTCTTTGTACATATCCCAAAGCGGAGAAAGTTCACGTAATTTCTCAACAGCGGCTTTGGTAATTGTAAGCACGTGGTCAATGTCTTCTTCAGTTGTGTATTTACCAAAACTAAAGCGGATTGAGCTGTGTGCTAGCTCATCAGATAAACCTAATGCGCGAAGAACATATGAAGGCTCTAAAGTTGCAGAAGTACAAGCAGAACCACTTGATACAGCAGCATCTTTAAGAGACATCATTAAAGATTCACCTTCAACAAAGTTGAAGCTAACATTTAAATAGTTTGCAACGTTTTGAGTTGGGTGACCATTTAAGAACACTTGTTCAAGATCTTGTAAACCGTTCCAAAGTTTGTCACGAAGTTTACGGAGACGCTCTTGTTCTGCATGCATTGTTTTGCCTGCAATTTCAAAAGCTTCACCCATACCAACGATTTGGTGAGTAGCCAAAGTACCAGAACGCATACCACGCTCATGACCACCACCATGAATCTGTGCTTTTAGACGAACACGCGGGCTACGACGTACATATAATGCGCCGATACCTTTTGGACCATAAATTTTATGAGCAGAGAAACTCATAAGGTCAATTTTCATCGTAGATAAGTCGATATCAACTTTACCAGCTGCTTGTGCTGCATCTACGTGGAAAAATGTTTTATTGGCACGTGTTAATTCACCAATCGCTGCTACATCTGTAACTGTACCAATTTCATTGTTTACCATCATAAGAGAAACAAGAATAGTATCTGAGCGAAGGGCAGCCTTAACCATTTCAGGAGTGATTAAACCTGTTTGTGGTTCTGGCTCTAAATAAGTAATTTCAAAGCCTTGTTCTTCTAATTCACGACAAGGATCTAGAACAGCTTTGTGTTCAATTTTACTTGTAATGATATGTTTGCCTTTAGATGCATAGAATTGAGCTACACCTTTAAGGGCAAGGTTATCTGATTCAGTTGCACCAGAAGTCCAAACGATTTCACGTGGATCAGCTTTAATTAAATTTGCTACTTGCTCACGTGCATATTCAACTTTTTCTTCTGCCTGCCAGCCATAAGCGTGGGAACGAGACGCAGCATTACCAAAGGTACCGTCGAAAGTTAAACACTCCATCATACGTTCTGCAACTTGCGGATCTACTGGAGTGGTTGCTGCGTAATCAAGATAAATTGGACGTTTCATATCAAATACCTGTACCCGATAAAAGAGCTGAATCTGTGCCAGTCACATTTTGGCGTAATGCAACAGTTTGAACGTTGTCTCGGCTAATGAGGTCGGCAAGAGAGATTTTTGCTAAATAGTCGGCAATATGATGAGAGAGTTCTTGCCATAAATCATGAGTGAGACACATTGCACCATTTTGGCAGTTACCTTTATGGTCACAACGTGTTGCATCAACCGTTTCATTTACAGCTTCAATAATTTCTAACACAGTAATTTCATCAGCATTTCGAGCCAAATGGTAACCACCATTTGCACCACGAACACTAGAAACTAACCCATGACGCTTAAGTTTTGCGAATAACTGTTCTAAATAAGCAACTGAAATGGATTGGCGTGCGGCAATTTCGGCGAGCGTGATCGTTTGTTCAGTTGGCTGCAAAGCTAAATCAAGTAGAGCAGTCACTGCGTAGCGACCGCGAGTTGTAAGGCGCATGATTCGATACACATGTTAAGACTAGATAATAGGATTTTATGAATCCCGACTAAAATAGTCAAGTTTTTTTATTTTTAATTCAAGTGTAGGAACAAAATAGAAAAATAAATTAGGCAACCCACAAATTATATATGAAATAAACAATAAATATTAGGCTAATTATACCAAAGGAGAGGTTAATATTTCGTTGACGTCGTTGTAAGCGAGTAATTCGATTTTGATACTGTTTAATTTCGACGTGAAGGGAGTTGATCTCTGATCTTTGTTGATCAATTTTCTCAAGTAATGGAGCGATCCGTTTACGTGAAGCAAGGGTTTCAGCTTCATCATCTGAAGTGTTAAACCACTGTTTCCAGTCAACTAGCAATTTTGGAAGAGTTAAATGAGAAATTAAATCTAGAAGTTCCTTTTTCGTTTCCTCATCACCATCAATACGCATATTTTTAAGGCAGCGTTGGTTAGAAAAACCAAAAATTTTAATTAAATCGATAAGCGTACTATTGATCTCAAGATCAATACGTCTATCAAAAGAGTGAATATCGAATAACAAACCTTTTTCTGTAAATTGAACATAGAAGTCAAAGAAAGGTAAATAGCTATTAATACGAATCGTTGTTTTGTTCAAAATAAACTTTTTCGCTTGCAAGCGAAGGGCACCATCGTGGGTGAGAATAAATGAAAAAAAAGTTTCTAAAATAATTAGAACAATATTCAGCAACAGACGCGGATGTTTTTGTCTTTGTTGCGTTTCACTCATAAAAGTTTATCCTTAGAAATAGCAATTAACTGAAGAATGGGACATCCTATCCCAAACTTAACACAATGTCGTGTTAAATATATTTACATGACTTATTTGCTTTGTAGAACAGTTTTGTAAATGGATCAAGTCTTTACTTTGATATTATAGAAATATTTTGTGGTCAAATCAGTCATCATTTCTCTCATCTGATTAGGAGTTTAGATTAATGGATAATGCAAATACAGATACCCAGATAGAAGAGTCGGAAGAAAAAAATAAATTAAAATCAAAAAGTTCAAGAAAATCAGCTTTAGATTTTAGGAAGTATACTAAGCAAATTTGGCTAGCAGGACTTGGTGCTTTTTCACGTGCGGAAGAAGAGGGAAATAAGCTCTTTGATTCTTTGGTTAAAGTGGGTGAGGAGCTAGAATCAAAAACTGGAGACTTGGCAGACAATACTGTTGGCAAGGTCACAGAAAAAGCAAAAGAATCTGTATCTGAAACAAAAGACAGAGTAGAAAAGATTCTTGATACGAGTGTTAATCACTCTTTAAACCGTATTGGGCTGGTGACGCCGAAGGATTTGCAACACATCGAACAGCTGCTTGTACAACTGCATATTAAGGTGGATGCTTTAATAGAAGAAAATCAACATTTGAAAGAAAAATTGAATAAAAAGTAAAAAAATGTTGGGATTTAGCAAATATATAACAGTTTTTTAGCATTTATTTTTGCTAAAAGCCCTGCTCTAGTATTGCGTTTTCCCCTAAAGCATTGCTATAAAGGCGTCATGGCCTTTTAAACTATAGCCTTGGACCTTAAACAAACGATATTAAGAGGATGTTTTATTCATGAATAAATCAGAATTAATCGATGCAATTGCTGAAAAAGGGGGAGTATCTAAGACTGATGCAGGCAAGGCACTCGATGCGACAATTGCGTCAATTACTGAAGCACTTAAAAAAGGTGACACAGTAACTTTAGTTGGTTTTGGTACTTTCAGTGTTAAAGAACGTGCTGCACGCACTGGTCGTAACCCTAAAACTGGTGAAGAGCTTCAAATTAAAGCAACTAAAGTACCTAGCTTTAAAGCTGGTAAAGGTCTTAAAGATTCAGTAGCTTAATCTTTTAAGATGAATAAACGCGCCAATATAGGCGCGTTTTTTATTAAATATCTGAATTGACCAATATTGCTCATTCATTGATTGTGGTTTTTCAGTTAAAATTCTCCTCGAAATAAAATATTGGAATACTTATGGAATCGTTTCGTACAGTCATTAAGGGTTGGCTCGGCAAAGTCCTTCTAATTTTGTTTTTGACCCCTTTAGCACTTGTAGGTATTGAAGGATATTTTAATAGGGGAAACAAGGCTGATGTTGCAAAAACAGTAAACGGCCAAGAAATATCTAAAAAAGACCTTGAAACTTTAACTCAGTCTTACAAAGAACAATATTTAGCTGCTGTTAAAGGGGATGAAAGTTTACTTAATTTGCCTGTCATTCAGGCTAAGGCACTCGATATTTTGGTGTCACGTAATCTATTAATACAGCAAGCAGAAAAATTAGGTATCTCTTTGAGTGATGCTCAAATTGAGCAAATGTTAGCTCAGCAGCCTAGTTTGCAAGAGAATGGTCAATTCTCACAAAAACTCTATGAAAATTACTTACGTTCTATTGGCATGACGAGTCAGGGTTTAATAGCAAGCCTACGTCAAGATCATGCTTTGAAAATGTTAACGTCAACCTTTGCTGATTACTCTTTAGTAAGCAAAGTTGATCTAATGCAAATTGCGAATTTGCAAACTGAACAACGTACGTTACATTTAGCTAGTATTAAATTAGATGCTTACAAAACAGGTTTAACTGCATCTAATCAAGAAGCTACAGATTACTATAACAAGCATCAAAATGAATTTAAGCAACAGGCTTCGGTTGATGTTGATTATGTTGTCTTATCTCCATCAATGATGGCTAAACCAGCTCCTGCAACTGAAGCTGAACTTCAGCAAGCTTATGCAAAGTTTGTTGAAACTCAGAAAAAAGATGCTAAACGAACTGTAAAGCATATTTTAATTACTACTGATGCTCGTGATGACGCAGCTGCTCAAAAACTTGCAAAAGAAGTTTATGCGAAAATTCAGGGTGGTCTTTCGTTTGCACAAGCTGCATCGCAGTTCTCTGAAGATCCTAGTTCAAAAGCAAAAGGTGGTTTAGTTGAAGCATATGCTCCAGGTGTTTTCTCGGATGCATTTGATAAAACTGTTTTAAGTTTGAAAAATGGACAAGTTTCGCAGCCAGTAAAAACACAATATGGTTATCATATTATTGAAGCAGAAACTCAAGCTAACCAAATCCCTTCATTTGAAGCTGAGAAAGCGCGTTTAACGGCTGAGGTTGAAAAGAATAAAGTTGCCACGGTTTATTCAGATGCCGTAAACAGTTTGAATGAAACAATTGTTGGTAATGATTCTTTAGAAGCTGTTGTACAAGAAGTAAAAGGTGCAAAAGTTGAATCATTGAATGGTGTAACTTTAGCAACTCAAAAACCATATTTAAGTGATCCAAGTGTCAAAATTAAGCTATTTAATGATGATGTGAAAAATGGTGACCGTAATGCATCATCTAATATTCAATTAGCAAATGGTGATACGGTATGGGTTAAAGTGCGTGATTACCACGCAGCTGGTGTAAAACCATTAGCGCAAGCGCTGAATGAAGCAAAAGCCAAAGTTATCGATGCAAAAGCGCGTAAAGCAGCCCAAGCAAAAATTGCTACCATGTTGACTGAGTTTAAAACTCAACCAGCAGAACAAGTAGTTGCTAAAAATAAAGTCGCATTTGAATCAGCTGGCGTATTTAGTCGTTCACAGGGTTTAAAGCGTGAAATTGAACGTGCAGCATTTAGTTTAGCTACCCCTAAACCGGGTATGTGGTCTGTTACAACAGCAAACTTGCCAAATGAACTGGTAGTCGTTGCAGTTTCAAATGTAAATTCATCAGCCGCTAATGCTATTCCTGCTGATCAATTACAACAGCTAAAACAACTTTATCGCCAATCACGTGGCCAACAAATATTGGAAGATTACAGCCAATATCTAAAATCACATGCAAAAATTAAATAAGAATGTGATCAAATAAAAAAAGCGCTTCGGCGCTTTTTTTTTCTATTAATCGAGAGGATGTTCTATATATTGCTGTCGATATTGTTTAGGTGATAAATCAAAAATTCTTTTAAAGGCCTGACTAAAAGCAGTCTCGGATGAATAGCCGACTTTGTTTGATATTTGCTGAATTGAAAAATTACTTGTGCGTAAGTACTGACTTGCTAAACGAAAACGATAATGTTGCAAATAAGTTAGAGGTGGTTCGCCAATAATACTATTAAATAGATTTGCGAATTTGGACCGTGACATACAGCATTGTTCTGCTAAAGATTCAACTGTCCAAGCGACTTCTGGTTGGCTATGAATAGCAGATAGGGCATTACTCAATTCAGGATGGGTTAACGCACTTAGCCAGTTTTGTTGATCTGTCATTTGTTGAACATGATCACGAATGCATTCAATGAGAAGAATACTGACTAAATGATCAATAATTTTGTCATGTCCCGGCCTGATTTTTTGAGTTTCAATTGCTAAAAAATAAAGCCCAATTTGTAGCCATTCGGGTGGGTTGGTTTGATTTTCGTGCTGAATATGCATGATCGAAGGTAATGCATTAATCAAAGGGCCTGCCATATGAGTATCAATCTGACAGCGCAAACACAGTAATAATGTTTTATCTGGAGAGGAGGTGCCAAACTCGATTGCGTCTTGTCTATGACCGTTAAAAAGCGAAGTAATATCTAATGAATCTACTAATTTAGTTGCTGTTGATTTTGAGTCGGTGGCATTATGTGCTTTTCCGGAAGGAATTAAAATAATATCACCAGCTGTCGCAATTATTTTTTCTGACGCATTAAGTTGAATATATACTGAACCAGTTAAAACAATATAGGCAAGTAAAGCAGATTGATCTTGTGTTTTAAAAGCCCATTCTCCTTGTGCTTTTAAATAGATGTATTCAGACTTATTAAGGTGAATATCATCAAAAAATTTACTTAGTGCATCCATCTTTAAATGATCAATCATTATTTTAATAAAATTATAGTGAGCTATGAGAATAGATCAACATGTGTTTTTAGGACAAAAAAGTGGAAGAAAATGCCAAAGACTTTGAAATAGGTTTTTTGGACGGTTACTACTGTTAAGTAAGTACTATTTCTTTAACTATATAGATATATAGAAAAAGGAAATATGACTATGAATGCACCAGTAAATGTTCAGCAAGAACTTATGCCAGTGCCAGCGTCTATGCGTGAGATAGATCGTAAGCGCTATTTATGGATGATTAGTCCAGCTCTACCTGTAATTGGTTTAGGTATTTTAGCTGGTTACCATTTTGGCCCACGCCCATTAAAAAAAGTTTTCGCTTTAGGTGGTCCACTTTTATTACATGTTGTGATCCCTGCAATTGATACTGTTATTGGGAAGGATGCACGTAATCCAACCGACGAAGAAATTAAACTACTTGAAAAAGATCCATATTATTCACGTCTTGTGAAGAGTTTTATTCCATTGCAATATGCTGCAAATGTTTATGCATGTTATTTAACAAGCCGTAAAACTACGTCATTCATTGATAAAATTTTGCTCGGTGTTTCAATGGGGGCGATTAATGGTATTGCGATTAATACAGCCCATGAATTAAGTCATAAGCATGATCGTATTGATCATATTTTATCTCATCTTGCTTTAGTTCCTACAGGTTATAACCATTTCCGTATCGAACATCCTTATGGACACCATAAACGTGCAGCAACTCCTGAAGATCCAGCTTCTTCACGTATGGGCGAAACATTTTATGAGTTCTGGCCACGTACAGTTGTAGGTTCATTTAAGTCTGCAATTGAAATCGAGAAAAATCGTTTAAAACGTAAAGGAAAAGAGTTCTGGTCAGCAGATAATGAATTATTACAAGGCTGGGGAATGAGTGCTGCTTTTCATGCTTCTATGGTGGGAATTTTTGGTAAAAGTACAATTCCATATTTAGCGACACAAGCATTTTATGGCATTAGTCTTTTTGAAATTATTAACTATATTGAACATTATGGCTTACTGCGTCAGAAAAAAGAAAATGGTCAATATGAGCGCACAATGCCAGAGCATAGCTGGAACAATAACAACGTAGTAACAAACTTATTTCTGTACCAGTTGCAGCGTCACTCAGATCATCATGCTTATCCGACTCGTCCATTCCAAGCATTACGTCATTTTGATGAGGCGCCAGAATTACCAAGTGGTTATGCAAGTATGTTATTACCTGCGTTAATTCCTTCGTTGTGGTTCAAAATAATGGATAAACGAGTTTTTGATCACTATAAAGGTGATTTGAACAAAGCGAATATTTCACCAAAACGACGTGCAAAAATCTTCAAAAAATTTGGTGCAGTAGATAAATCATTAGAAGCATAAAAATTGAATAAATAATATATATTCCTGAAATACCAAACCCTCTAATCATGTGATTAGAGGGTTTTATCTTTTAGATAAATCTTAGAGTTATGAAGCAAGAGAGTTTAGATTCTCTTGCGTCTTTTTTATTTTAATTCACTGGAAGATTTACCAAGCTCACGACGCGCAATAATTAATTGTTGAATTTGCTGAGTACCTTCAAAAATATCAAGAATTTTTGAATCACGTGCCCATTTCTCAAGTAATTCATCTTCGTTATAGCCTAGACTTGCTGCTAACTCGACACATTTTAAAGTGATCTCGTTACCAACACGACCTGCTTTTGCTTTTGCAATAGAAGCTTCTTTAGAATTTGGCTTTTTATTATCAGCCATCCATGTTGCTTTTAACATGAGCAGACGAGCAGCTTCCCATTCAGCCTCCATGCGGTAGATTTGTGCTGCAAGGTTAGAAGCATGCAGATAGGGAGTCGAGTAGTCAGGATCAAGCTGATCTTTAAAAATCTCTTTAATACGCTCTAGTGAAGCTTTCGCACAACCGATTGCCATTGCTGCAACTAGAGGGCGTGTATTGTCAAAAGTTTCCATTACTCCGGCGAAACCTTTAGCGACATCTACTTCGGCATTACCCAAAAGGTTCTCTGCTGGTACACGGCAGTCAATAAAACTGATGACTGCTGTATCTGATGCTTTAATTCCTAATTTATGTTCGAGACGTTCGACCTTCATACCGGGCGTACCTTTAGGTACGACAAATGATTTAATCGCTGCACGGCCAAGTTTGCGATCAAGTGTAGCCCAAACCACGACAGAGTCTGCTCGTTCACCTGAGGTCACAAAAATCTTTTCACCATTTAGAATATAGTCATTGCCATCTTTGGTTGCTGTGGTACGGATAGCGGCAGAGTCGGAACCACAACCCGGTTCGGTGATGGCCATTGCTGCCCATGTTCCTTTGAACCGTTCTAATTGCTCATCATTTGCGACAGCAGCAATTGCTGAGTTTCCAAGACCCTGACGAGGCATACTCAGTAATAAGCCTGTATCGCCATAACACATCTCAATAATTCCAAGAGCGGTCGACATGTTAGTTCCATTGCGAATACCTTCATTGTCGGTATCACCGCGCTTTCCAGCACCCGCAGCACCAGCATTAATTCCTTCACCACCTTCATTCATGCCATCGATGAGAGAGGCGAGCATATCAAGTTCTTTTGGATATGCATGTTCAGCTTTATCATATTTGCGAGAAATAGGGCGTAAAACATTGATCGCAACATCATGTGCCTGATCAATCATCATTTTGAATTTTTTAGGATTTTGTAAATTCATTAAAGTATCCTCTGATTGATCTTTTAAGCATGTAAGCCAGATTGTAAAATTGCAGTAGCCCGTAAATCGCGGTACCAACGTTCAACGGGATGTTCTTTTGTGAAACCATGTCCACCAAGAATTTGCACACCGTCTGTACCAATTTTCATGGATTTTTCAGCACAAAGTAGATGAGCTAAGTAAGCTTCGCGGTGAAATGGTTTGCCTGACTCTGCAAGGCTTGCTGCATTTAAAATCAACATACGCATTGCATCAATTTCAATTGCCATATCTGCAATCATGAAAGCGACACTTTGACGATGTGAAATAGGTTCACCGAATGCAGTTCGTTCATTGGCATATTTAATACAGTAAGCTTTTACAGCTTCACATGTACCCACAGCCATTGCACACCACATTAAGTTGCCCAAATCTAAAAAAGCAGTGTAATCAAAATCTGTTGCACCTAAACGTAGAGCAGGAGTGTGATTAAAGCGAAGAGTTGCTGTTTCTGTCGCTTTAAGACCCATGGCCGGAGTGTTTTTTATTGAAATTGTTTCATTACACTGCACGACGAATACGTCTGGCTTGCCGTTAAAGTCTGCACTTACTAAAAATACATCAGCTAAATCGCCTAAAATCACTAATGTTTTTTCACCATCAATAAAAAACTGATCATTTTCAAGTGATGCTTTTGTTTTTAAAACATAAGGGTTAAATGCTGGAGTTGTTTCTTGAACAGCAAAAGTTGCTGTAATGTCTGAGTCTTCTGCAAAACATGGTAGGTACATCGACTGAACTTCAGCAGAACCCCAACGTGTGATTGCATTAATAACGCTAAATGTACTGAGTAATCCTGCTGTAAGACTGAAATCACCTTCAGCTAGTTTTTCAGCAATTAATAAGTTACTAACGATATTTTGTTCGGCCGCTACTCCACCGAGTGCTTCTGGAAGTGCATAGTAGTTAAGTCCTAAATCTTCAACATATTGCCAAAGACTTTCAGGAAACTGAGCTTCCTGATCGGCATTATGAGCTAACCCCAATAAAACCTCTTGAGCAAATTGAGACATTGCTTCAGAAGTCATTTGTTGTTCTTCGGTTAAACTTAAATCAAATAAATTTTTTTGTTGGCGAGGTAAACGTTGTTGAGAGATTTGCTCGGGCTTAAATGCTTTTTGAGTCTGCGTTAATGCTCTAAAGCCAGCTTTTGAACCTTGATAAAGAGATTTTTCAACAAATTTACGCAACTTGAGTTGATCAAGTACATCGCTTCCAGCCAATCTTGTGATCAGCGATAAACCCAAACCCTGAGCTTTATTGATCATACTTGTCATGATTATGGTGTCCTAACACATTGTTATTGTTTTATGCTGACACGCCTTATATTAAAAAACTATGTCGTTACTGACATTCGAAAAATGAGTAGATAAATGGTAAATAGAAAATAAGAAAATTATAAGTTTTTGATTTTATTTATTTAAAATAATTGTAATGTTGGGGAGCCGAGAAGGATTGACTAGAATGACATGGAATCATTCTAGTCTTTCATTAAATCAAGCAAAGTTACGAATCATACGTCGCACATTGGTTTTTGCATCAATAACCGTCATAAATGTGTAGGCTCCAATGAATTTACGGCTAATAAACATAAACTCTTTTGGCGGAACTGAAAAATAACGTGAAGCCATTGATTTACTAGCTTGTTGCATAACACGGCTATGAAGCTGGCTTTTCTTCCAGTCATAACGTTCGTGTTCATCCATAAGACCAGCGGGCATATCTGGGTTATTTGCAGGAGTACTGAATGCTTCTGTTGCAAGTAAAAAGACATCAGCCATACCTGGTTTAATACTTTCAGGCATCGCATCAAAGAACTCGTAACCAGTCATGGCTTTGACCATTGCATCTTTATTATGTTGATAACCTGCCTGAATGAGTTGACGGGCAACTGATAGCAAGTGTTCATCAAACTGGCGAATAGCACCAAAATCTAATAATACAATTTTATCTTGAATGTCTTGGCCATTACCTAAACGAACAAGGTAATTACCAAAGTTAGGGTCAGTTTGCATTTCACCCCATTCAAAAATTTCACGAACCGCAATCTCTAATGACGCTTCACCGAGTTGATTACGACGTTCTTGAGGTAATGACAACATCACAGGGCTATTAATTGGCACACCACGTTCAAAAGTCATGCAGAGCACTTGATTTGTGCAATATTCATCTACAATTGTAGGAACAATATAGCGCTCATCATCTTTTAAGCGTTCACCAAAGCGACGAGTAGTGGCAGCTTCAACATCATAGTCAACTTCACGATGCATCATTTCACGTACTTCATCAAACCACTGATCAAATTCACGGGTTTGTGGAACCATACGCGTCAGTTTAAGCATGTTTTTAAACAAGCTCATATCGGAGTCAATAGCATTTGCAACGCCCGGATATTGAATCTTTAAAACTAACTCTAAACCATCTGATTTACGCGTTGCACGGTGTACTTGTGCGAGAGAGGCCGTACCAATTGGCTCATGATCAATTGTTAAATCATTTAATTTAGCGCCCAATTGCTCTTGAAGGTGCGGCTTAATTGCAGGCCAATCTAAAGCAACTGTCTGGTTATTTAAGGTGTTTAATGCTTGTGTAATTTCTTCAGGTAAAAAATGTTCACCATAAAGGGCCATCATTTGGCCAATCTTAACAATAGAACCCTTAAGTTTACCTATTTCAGAAACCAGATAATTAGCTTGCTCGCTCATCGCTTTTTTGCGTTTCTTTTCTTTTTCTTCCTCATTAGAAAATAAAGAAGAGGCACTTGCAGTTGCCCAACGTGTTCCTGCAAGTAAAGAAGCTTTCGCGATTGATAAGCGTCGATCCATGGAAGAAGTTTTTAAACTCTTAAGCTTATCTTTCTGATTTGACATGAAAATAGAATCCTATGCGCATCATGCAGCCAAACGCTGGTGATCTAAAATTGTAACGAATATTACATGTTTTGAGCGTATTAAAATAGTTCTCTCAGACTGAATGATCAGTCGAAATGGCTATCTTTATTTCATTAACTTTAAAATAGCCTAAGCAATTTTAAAATTTAAGAAACTTACAGCGTTCAGGTGAGTAAAACTAGGGTAAAAACGGATCTTTCACAAAAACTTAAATTACATTTTAAATTGGATCTTCAATTCAGACTTCTGCATTAAGTGAAGGCGATTGGACTGAATATGCTGTAATAACATTTGTTTGACTGAATCATGCATAAAACCAAGTGCATGAGCTTTTACAATAATAATGCTGGGTAAGGTATAGAAAAAATACTTAACATCCTCGAGTGTTGCGTTATTAAAGATGCCTTGTTCAATTAACGTCTGCTGTAAAAACTGCTTTTCATTTAAGACATAATCTGAAGATTCATCCCAAAAACGGTGACGCATAGCCATCAGATTGTTGTGTTTATAACTCATAAAATTGTCAGCTCAGACTTAAATCTAAATAAAATATATGGAGTCGAGCCATGAATATCAAGTTGAGATTATTTTTTATTCAGTTGCTGTTTGATTTTTTATGTAATTCTTGTAAATAGCCTAAGCAAATTTAAAAATTTTTTAGAAAAAACTATAATCCAAATAATTTCATCTATAACACTACTTATTATGACTCCTGCATGTAGACTGTTAAAAAGCAATAAAATTGAATTTTCAATCCATGAATATGAGCATGATTCAAATGCTAAAAGTTTTGGATTAGAAGCAGCAGAAAAACTAAATTTAGATGTAAGGGAGGTATTCAAAACATTGATGGTTAGCGATGATAAGAATTTTTTTGTTGCAGTATTGCCAGTTAATCATCAATTAAATTTAAAAAAAGTGGCTACGGCGTTTGGCTGTAAAAAATTGCAAATGGCCAATCCAAAAGACGCTGAACGTTTAACGGGGTATTTGGTCGGAGGGATTAGTCCTTTAGGTCAGAAGAAACGCTTAAAAACCGTTATTGATGCATCTGCACAAGAATTCAGCAAAATCTATGTGAGTGGAGGAAAACGGGGACTAGATATTGGCTTAAACCCGAAAGATCTAGCACAACTCTTAAATGCTCAATTTGTTGATGTACTTGATGAGTAATATAAATCTTTTTCTTATCTCATTAAATTAACTAATTTTAAGATAGGTAGTATTAAATCAAGTTCTTTTAATAAAAACAATTCTCATTATTATTTATATTTAGTATTATGCCGAACCTTATAACCATCTAATAACTTTTGGGTTTGGAGAAAGGGAAAATGAATCAATACAAAAAGGTTGGGGCTAACTCAAATCATCTGATGTGTGCTGAATCACAGTATTTTAAATTAAAACCTTGTTGTATTGCTCTAGCAGCAGTATTTGCGCAGCAGGTTTATGCAAATACAAATATTGAAAAGGAAATCCTTAATAATCAACCGACACAACAGCCTGTAGCTCAATTGCAAAAAATTATAGTGACGGCGACAAGGACGCCCAAAAATATTGCTGAAATTGCCGGCACAGTTCAAACGATTGAAAAGCAGCAAATTGAACAACAGGCAACTGCTGGACGAAAAATTGCCGATATACTGGCTCAGTTGGTTCCATCACTTGGGGTAAGTAGTGGAACGACTACCAACTATGGGCAAACAATGCGTGGTCGTGATGTCATGATTATGATTGACGGCATATCACAAAATGGATCACGCGATGTTGCTCGGCAGCTAAATAGTATTAGTCCAGGCATGATTGAACGTATTGAAGTTCTTTCAGGAGCTACAAGTATTTATGGATCAGGTTCTACCGGCGGGATTATTAATATTATTACGAAACGTGCTGATTCGACTAAACCAGTAAGTTTTGAAACTAAACTTGGTATTACGTCTTCCGATACATTTCGAAGTGATAGTCTAGCTTATGAAATTGGCCAATCTATTTCATTTAATAAAGATAATATAAATGGTTTCTTAGGGGCTAATTTCACTAGTCGCGGATCTCAGTTCGATAGCCATGGTGATCGTATTGCTATAGCACCTATGCAAGGTAGCCGTCCTGATACTGATACAATTGATATTAATAGTCGTATAAATATAGATTTAACTGATAACCAATCACTAAGTTTGGGTGCACAGTATTATAAGGATGAACAAGATACGAATTATGGTCCTGATTATGGGAAAAATTATATTTATGGAGGAGCGCCTAACTCATATATTGGGAAAAAGGGTTTAGAAATATCTAATCAGCCTTTTACAGAGCGCTATGCATTCAACACTCAATACCAAAATAAAGATATTTTAGGTCAGGTCTTAAATTTAGAAGGATATTACCGTAAAGAAGATGCTCGTTTCTTTCCAGTCTTTTTAGGAGGGGAAGGTACAGAAGCAAAGCAATCTCAATCTGAAATCGAAGTGGCTGGTCTGCGTTCAACAGTACAAAGTGATTTAAATATTATGAATCGTGATCTTAATCTAACTTATGGTTTAGATTATGAACATGAAAAAGATCATCAACATTATGAGCATTTCACAGCATTTAATACAGGTTTGACCTATAAACCTACAGGTAAAACTTCTGATGCCGGTCCAAATACAACAATTCAAAGTGCTGGCGTTTTTATACAAGGTGATTACGCTTTAACAGACCGTATGAATGTCCAGGCTGGTACTCGTTACCAATATATTAAAGCTGAAACAGAACAGTATTCGACTAAAAATGGGATACAACCAAGCGGATCTGTAAATGACGATGCTGTTTTATTCAATTTGGGAGCGATATATAAATTAACAGATGAGCAGCAAATATTTGCTAATTTCTCTCAAGGTTTTAGCTTTCCAGATGTACAACGGATGATGCGTGATGCATTTAATATATCAACCGCTAATATCCAACCTATTAGTGTAAACAGCTATGAATTAGGCTGGCGTTTACAAGGAGAGCAGAGCCTAAATCTAGGTATAACAGGTTTCTATAATACCTCAGACAAAGTTATTCAATTCTACAAGAACAGTAATAAAGAAACTGTTGCTGAAGTTATGGACAAAGACCAGCGTGTTTATGGTGCTGAATTAACGGCGACCTATCCATTTATGGAAGAGTTTAAAGTTGGGGGAACAATTGGTTATACGCGTGGTCAATATAAAGATACGGATGGTAAATGGAAAGAGTTGAATGCTTTTCAAGTTTCACCAATCAAAGGTACTGTTTTTGCCGAGTGGAACAGTGATGAAGGATATGGTGCTCGTGTGCAAATGCTTGCTATAAAAGGTACAAATGAAGCAGTAAAAGATGGCTCACTTTCAGCTGTAAAAATTAAAGGCTATAGCACGATGGATGTTTTGGCACATTTTCCAGCTTGGAAAGGACGTATAGATTTTGGTGTATATAATGTTTGGAATAGAGATTATCGAACTGCCTATAGTCAACAAGCAGAAAAAGTATACGGTCTTGTAGAAAGCATACCAGCCGAAGGACGTACTTACGGCCTCAGTTATACATTTAATTATTAATGTGAAGTGAGATAGGGAATATCTATAAATCATAGGTTTTCCCTAATAAATTTAAAAAAATAATAAAATAAACTTGCATTATTAAATGAAAATGATTATCATTATCCGTATTGAAAGTAGAGAAACGTTCTAGTAATTAAGATTAACGTCTACTACTGTAATGCTAAGTTTTAGGCGATTTAAAGTTATACCAGAGACTCCAATAACAATGGTGTTGAAAAAGATGAGTTGATTTCTGGTATGTGAGCGCCTGCAGGATATTATAAAAATAGGCAGGTTCAACTAGCGGTAAATGGAACAAAGAAAAATAAACATGATCAGCGCAACAAAAAGAACTAATCAAAAGCAGTAGGCGAGGATGGCCTGCTGCTTTTGTAGTTAAAATTAATTTCACAGTTATTTATATATTTCAACTCTTTTAGTTATTTAACTCGCCACAGTCACAGATCAAATGTGTTTTTTGATTAAAAAATAACCACTAATGTTTCATTTATTAACATTCTGTCTTTTTAGCTATTTTTTTGTATACCCTGAATAAAACATGATCAAAAAAAAGAGGTAAAAACGTGCTTATTTTTCATGGAAAACCTGTTCACGGAGCTATCTTCGATATGGATGGGACAATGTTTGATACTGAGCGCTTGCGGTTTCAAACATTGCAACAGGCATCTCAAGAACTCATTGGACAGGAATTTTCACACGAATATTTAATGCAATGTCTAGGTTTAAGTGCAACTACTGCTGAGCAATTAGCGCAACGTCTATATGGCGTAAATGTTCCCTATAAAGAAATTCGAAAAAAAGCTGATGAGATGGAACTCGAATATATTCGAAAACACGGCGTGCCTATTAAAAAAGGTTTGGTTCAAGTTCTAGAGCGTTTGCGAAAATCTGGTTTAAGAATGGCTGTTGCGACTTCAAGCCGTAGGGCAATTGCCGAAGAATATTTAATTAATGCGAATGTTTATAAATTTTTTGATGTGATTACCTCTGGTGATGAAGTAGAACAAGGTAAACCGCATCCAGAAATCTTTTTAAAAGCTGCTAGTCAACTTCACTTGGACGCTAACCAATGTTTAATGTTTGAAGATTCTGAAAATGGTTTAACTTCAGCTCACACTTCAAAAGGTTTAACGATTTTATTAAAAGATATTAAAGAACCAAATGACGAAATGTTGGAAAAAGCACATTTTTATTATGAACAAATGTATGACTTATTGAATGACCTTGACCAATTTATTCCAGTTATGGATATGCCAGAGATACAGGAGCCTTTTCCACAAAGTTTGAATCAACTTACAGTTGGGATACATGGTTTCGGCGCTATTGGTGGTGGTTATATTGCGCAAATCTTGTCACATTGGGATGGGTACACAAAACCAAAGAGAATTATTGCTTCAACACGTAATAGTCTTTTTCGAGAAGCCGTGAATGCATTTGGAACATATAGTATTCGCTATGGTCAATTTTCTTATGATGAACGTATTGAAAATATGACCATTGTTGATTCTGAAAATGAACAACAAATGTTAGAGATGTATACCCATTCAAGTTTGATCGCACTGTGTTTACCCGAACAGGCTATCGAAGCTGAAGCAAAAATAATCGCAAAAGGATTATATGCTCGCTTTAACTCGCCACTTGAAACATGTATTGAACCGTTAACTTTTCTAATTATTTTAAATAAAGTCGGCGCGAAATATTTAGTTATGAAGCATCTTAGAGAAGCTCTACTAGAGTTGACCAACGATGAAGATGTGACTGAGCATATTTTAAAAGAACATTACTTTTGCGACACCGTTGTAAACCGTATGGTTTCAAAACTATCTAATCAGAATTTATATCGCCAACTTCGTATTAAGCATAATTTTCTTGAACAGCATTTAGAAGATGTAGAACACGAGGAACAAATCGAAATTGAAGATTGTAATAAACTGACTCAAGATCAGCAAAATCAGGCATCTTTATATGTTGATAACATGCGCCGTAATTTCCAGCCAGGCCATATATTACAAAGCATGGACTTGATTCTGTTTCATAGCGAAACTGATATGCCAATTTATGTAGAAAAAGGCAGCCCTTTACTCGAAAAGCTGCGTCAAGTTGTTTTGGTTAGTCAGATTACGGACATCCAATTAATCAAAAACCGTCTATGGAACGGCGTGCATGCCATGCTTGCTTGGTACGCATCCTTACTAGGTTATGAATCTATTGGTGTCGCAATGGGGGATCATTCAGTTAAAGCGTTTGCAGAAAACTTAATTAGAGAAGTAAAGCAAGGGCTTGCAATTGTATTACCTAACTATGCAAAAGATTTGGATCGTATGGCACAAAGCTTTCTAGACTCATGTGAATATGCTTTTAAAGACCCTTGTCAACGAGTAGCAAGAGATCCACTTCGCAAGTTAACTCATAATGAAAGAGTAATCGCATCAATTGAGGTAAATATCGCGCATGATTTATCTTATAAAAACCTATTAAAAGGTGCTGCTTTGGGTTATGCCTATGCGATTCAATTTTTAGAAATTGAAGAGTCTGATGCAATTAAACATTTACACGAGCAAGTTAAAAAACTGGATATGAGTGCTGCTCAAAAAGCACAACTTGAAGTTGAGTTAACGCAATTAGTTCAATATTTATTTTCTGAACAAAGCAAACAGCCTTTAAACATGAATATTGTCAACTCAGAAAAAGCGCGTACTCAATATGCCTAAATCCTTTTTAATTATGCTCTACAACTGAAAGGCAAACATGCTTTAATATAAGAATTGAATGATTTTGAATTAAAGCTGTGTTGCTAAAACCCTCGACGTTCATGGTGCCAACATCTATACGAGATTATCCAGAGTGGCATCTTGGACGGCAAAATTATGCATTGTGGTATTTAGAAATTAATAATCAAAAAACAGTTGATTATTTAGATGCCTTGCGCGCGCATTTTTCAGAATTCTTATTAGAACCCAATAGTCGTCAATATCATATCACGCTGTTTATATGTGGATTTTTAGACCACGAAACCAGAGTTTATAGTGATGACTTTAGTTTGAGTGAATTTGAGCAGCAAAGAGAAATCTTAAAAAAAGAAGATTTTGCTCCGTTTCATTTAAAAATTGGTTCAATCGATAGCTTTAGTAGTGCTCTATTTGTAGAAATAGGAGACACTGAAAATATCTTATTTCAGATACGCCAAAAGTTAGGTTTAGTTTCTAATGAAATTGCGGCTTTAGATTATTGCCCACACATCACTTTGGGGTTGTATAAAACAGACTATAGTAGTGATTTGATTTTACAAAAAATTTCTGAATTACCTGTACAATATAAACAGGCTGAATTTGACCTTAAAGTTGAGCATTTAACATTTGGTTATTATCAAGCTCAAACTTTACAAGGTAAGTTATATCCGTATCAGCATTTGTTTTTAGGTGATGCATGTTGCAACTGATTTTGGGTGGAGCCCGTTCTGGCAAAAGCCGACTGGCTGAACAAACGGCAATAGACAGGCAATTAGCTGTCACTTATGTTGCAACGGCGCAAGCGCTAGATTCTGAAATGCAAAGTCGAATAACCCATCATCAAAATCAGCGTCCTTCTCACTGGTCCTTGGTTGAAGAACCTTTATATTTAGCAAAAATGCTGCAAAAAATTGATAGACCTAATCAAATTATTCTTGTGGATTGTTTAACACTTTGGCTAACCAATTTGTTACTTTTAGAAGATCAAAATGTTCAGAAATTTGAATGTGAGCAGCTGTTAAAAATTTTACCCACGCTTCAGTCAGAAATTATTTTAGTAAGTAATGAAACTGGTCTTGGTGTTGTACCACTCGGTGAGATCAGTCGTCGGTTTGTCGATGAAGCAGGCAGACTACATCAAGCTCTAGGGCAAATTGCAGATAAGGTTGTGTTTTGTGTGGCTGGTTTTCCAATGATTTTAAAAGGTGAGAAATAAAATGAACTGGTGGTTACAATCTGTACAGCAACCTGATGTGGACGCAAAACAACAAGCTGAGCAACACCAGCTTCAACTGACCAAACCTACAGGTGCTTTAGGTGATCTAGAACTGATAGCAGTAAAACTTGCTAGTTTGCAATCAAATGCGCATCCACACATTAACCATCCATGGATTACAGTTTTTGCTGGCGATCATGGCGTGGTTGAAGAAAATATCTCTGCATATCCTCAAGCCGTTACCCGTCAAATGTTACAAAACTTCACGACTGGGGGTGCAGCAATTAGTGTCATTGCCAAATATCATCAAGCACATTTACAAGTGATTGATTGCGGTACAGTTGGTGAAGCATATCAATATGCAGGGGTTGAACGTCATTGTATTCGTGCCGGCACAGCAAATTTTGCTAAACAAGCCGCAATGAATGCAGATGAATGTCGTGCTGCTTTAGAGTTAGGAAAAAACAGTGTAGACACGGCCAAATCTAAAGGTGCAGATATTTATATTGCTGGTGAAATGGGAATTGGAAATACCTGTTCTGCTTCTGCCTTAGCATGTCTTTTATTAAATGATACTGCCGAGCAATTAACCGGAGTCGGTACTGGAATTGGTGCAGATCAGTTAAGACATAAAATTGAAGTAATTGAAAAGGCAATTGAACTTCATCATAAACATGTTACTGGCGATGCGTTCAAAACACTGTGTGCAGTTGGTGGATTGGAAATTGCGGCAATTACAGGTGCTTATATCCGCTGTGCGCAGGTGGGCTTACCTATCATTGTGGATGGTTTTATTAGTTCGGTCGCTGCTTTATGCGCAGTGCGGATGAACTCTAAAGTGCGTGACTGGATGCTTTTTGGCCATCAATCGGCAGAATATGGACACCAGCGTATTTTACAAGAACTCAATGCTGAGCCGATTTTAAAAATGAATTTACGTTTAGGTGAAGGTAGTGGTGCTGGCGCTGCTTTGGCATTAGTTAAAATGGCATGTGTATTACACAACCAAATGGCTACCTTTGCTCAAGCTGCCGTAAGTGGGGATAAAATTGGGTAAATTTAGAATTGATTTGCTCAGACATGGCGAAAGTCAATATAGCCATACTTTACGTGGCCATTTAGATGATGAGTTAACAGCAAAAGGTTGGCAGCAAATGCAGTCAACCATTGAGCAAGTGGCTAATCAGCCATGGGATGTCATTATAAGTTCATCATTAAAGCGTTGTGCTTGTTTTGCTGAGCAACTTGCGAAGACAACTCAGCTGCCTTTACTTCTAAATCAGGACTTAAAAGAAATGTATTTTGGTGATTGGGAAGGCGTCTCAACTCAGCAAATTTATGAAACCTCACCTGAATTACTTGCAAATTTTTGGCAAAAACCTAGTCAATATTGTCCACCTCGCGCAGAAACATTAAACCAGTTTCAAATAAGGGTTCTTAAAGGCTTTCAAGATTTGCTGAAGCATATGCAAAAACAAAACTTAGAGCATGCACTGGTTATAACTCATGGCGGTGTAATTAAGCTATTAGCTTGCTTAGCCAGACAACAGCCTTTAGACGATTTACTTAAAATGCCAGCAGAACTTGGGAAATTATATTCTCTTGAATTTTCTGAAGCAGATGGTCAATTAACTTTTATATTAAGATAGTAGTTTTATATTTTTATACACTTGTAAGTTATTATTTTTATAAAGATATTTAAGTTTATGTAATAGAACTGTCATTGCTAAAAACTAAGCTATTGTCATTTCTTATAACCACTCATCTGACTTATGAATATTTTATTTAAAACGACTGTGCTCGCAGCATCACTATTACTCGCGGCTTGTAATAACAATGATGATCAAGGAGCTCAAACTACACCATCTACAAACCAATCAAAATATTATCAAACAAAAACACCTTACCACCCTCAACAAGAAATAAAAAACTATGAACAAGCACCGAATGGATTCCAGCCAGTTTTTACAGAGCTAGTGGCACGTCATGGTTCAAGAGGCCTCTCAAGTCTGAAATATGATTTGGCACTTTATAATTTATGGAAACAGGCAAAAGCAGAAAATGCCTTAACACCATTAGGTGAGCAATTAGGTGCTGATTTAGAAGCCATGATGAAGGCAAATATCTTATTAGGTTATGGTGTGGAAGGGATCCGCCAGTACGGTTATGGGAATGAAACCATGACTGGTATTTTAGAACACCGCGGCATTGCCGATCGCTTATTACAGCGCTTACCAAATCTTTTAAACTCGCAAGCATCTATATTGGTACAAAGTTCTGGGGTGGATCGTGCGGTAGATAGTGCAAAATTCTTCACTGCTGAACTCATCAAACAACGACCGCCACTGAAAGATAAAATTGTTCCATTGTCTTATACCAATTTATCGAGTGAAAGCGTACCAAGTGTTGAAGATGGTGGCGTTGATCGTTTCAAACTCTATTTTCATAGTTTGAATGCAGACGAAGACTTAGCTCAACCCTTGAGTGCTAGCCAACAAAAAATTTATGATGCTAGTCAGGCCTATCAAGATTTTGAAGAAAATAATAAAGATTTAGCACAAAAGTTAGATGAGTTATCGAAAAATACCGAGGCTGAAAAAACAGCTCAAACAGTGCTCAGCCCGATTTTTAAAGCAGACTTTATTAAAAAACTTGGTATAACAGCTTATAGTTTTAGCAACACTGGATCTTTTACAGTTACTTCACCTAAAGGTGAGCAAATTACAGAAAAAGGTAAGGGCAAAAATACGATTGCTAGTGCAGTAGATGCAGCAGCTTATATTTATGAGCTCTATTCAATTTCGGGCGGCATGAAAGATGAGTTGAAAGATATTAATTTTGATAAATATATGCCGTTAGATGCTGCAAAATTTTATGCTGAATTTAATGATGCGAATGATTTTTATGAAAAAGGTCCAAGTTTCATAGAGTCAAATCAAGTCACAAGTGAAATTGCCCAAGGACTCAAACAGGACTTGTTCCAACAAGTTGATGCGGTTGTAAATAAAACCCAACCATACAAAGCAGTTTTACGTTTTGCCCATGCTGAAATTATTATTCCTTTGGCAACCAGCCTAGATTTACATAATATGATGCAGCCTTTACCACTACGTCAGACTTATAATTACTCAACCAGCGCATGGCGCGGTGAAGTAGTTTCACCTATGGCGGCAAATGTCCAATGGGATATTTACCAAAATAGCCAAGGCAATACTTTGGTTAAAATGCTTTATAACGAAAAAGAAACTTTGTTTAAATCTGCATGTAACTATGCACGCTACACACCAACCAGTTTTTACTATGACTACATCAAATTGAAACAGTGCTATCAAATGCAATAGATTTTCAGTTTTTTGAAGTCTTTAATGGGAATAGGGATTGCTATTCCCATTTTTATTTCTTCATAATTCAATTTGTTTTTTAATATAGACCAGTTAGAGACTTGGATATGACACCTTTTTGGATTGCATTGCAATTTTTAACTGTTCTGCCTATTGAGTTAAAGACTATACCAACGGCGCAACAAAATGGTCGAGCTATTTTGTTTTATCCTCTAGTCGGTCTGATTATTGGCGGCATACTTTTTATTGTTGCCTGTCTTTTTGCCAAATTCCCCGTTATTTTGCTTGCAACTATCATAATCACTTTATGGATTTGGCTAACAGGTGGGCTGCATTTAGATGGGCTAGCAGATACGGCCGATGCATGGGTAGGTGGTTTTGGAGACAAACTACGTACTTTACAAATCATGAAGGATCCAAGTTGTGGCCCAATTGGAGTCCTCAGCTTAGTTATCATATGTTTGCTCAAATTTGCACTGGTTTATGTATTGATTGAACAGCATCAAACGTTATTTTTAGTCTTTGTTCCTAGCCTTGGGCGTGTGGTGCCATCTATTTTATTCTTAACTACACCATATGTACGTGAAAAAGGGTTAGGGCGTTCTTTGACAGATCACTTACCTAAAACAACTTCATGGATAATCACTGGGTTCGTTCTACTATTACCTTTGTATTGGGAGTTGCAAGGGCTTATTGCCATCATTAGTTTTTTAATAAGTCTCGTTTATTTAAGACATCTGTTTATTAAAAGAATTGGTGGTATTACGGGGGATACCGTCGGTGCAGCGATTGAACTAAGTGAAACCGTGCTGCTTTTTGCTTTTGTTTCGAGTTATTTTTATTTAGTTTAATTTTGAGTTTCATCCAAAAATAAAAAAGCCCTCAAGAATGAGAGCTTAATTTTCAATCTTAAAAAGATGAATTAGCGATTTGGTAAAACTTCTTTTAAAGCTTCATGCATTTCAAGCAATGTCTTCTCGGTAGTTTCCCAGTCAATACAACCATCAGTTACTGATTTACCATATTCTAAATCACAAAGATTTTCAGGAATATCTTGGCGACCACCTTTTAAGTGACTTTCAACCATAAGACCTACGATTGACTTGTTACCATCTAAAATTTGTTCAGTAATGTTTTTAAGAACAAGTGGTTGTAAGTAAGGGTCTTTGTTTGAGTTAGCGTGACTCGCATCGATCATGATTTTATTGCTGACTTTTGCTTTTGCTAAAGCGTTTTCTGCTTCAGCAACAGAGCCAGCATCATAGTTCGGTTTTCCATTACCACCACGTAGTACAACGTGTGCGTAAGGGTTGCCACTTGTATTGATAATTGAAACTTGACCATCTTCGTTAAGGCCTAAGAAACTATGGCCATATTTAACAGATTGCATCGCATTGGTTGCAACAGTTAAGCCACCGTCTGTACCATTTTTAAAACCAACTGGTGAAGATAAGCCAGAAGACATTTCACGGTGAGTTTGGCTCTCGGTTGTACGTGCGCCAATTGCAGACCATGAAATTAAGTCTTGGTAGTACTGTGGAGAGTTAGGATCAAGTGCTTCAGTTGCACATGGTAAACCTTTTTCATTTAATTCAAGCAAGAGTTTACGACCAATACGTAAACCTTTTTCGATGTTAAATGAGTCGTTCATATCTGGGTCATTGATTAGGCCTTTCCAACCAATTGTTGTACGTGGTTTTTCAAAATAAACACGCATAACTAGATATAGGGTATCTTTAACCTTTTCGCTTAGCGCTTTTAAGCGATCAGCATATTCGTGAGCAGCTTTTGGGTCGTGAATAGAGCAAGGACCAATAACAACAAACAAACGTTTATCTGAACCATCTAAAATATTACGAATAGTTTCGCGGCCTTTTAGAACAGTTTGCGAAGCAACATCAGATAAAGGAAGTTCTGACTTAAGCTCATTTGGTGTTACAAGAGTTTGAATGCTTTTAATATTAACGTCGTCGATATCTGGCTTTGAAACGGAATTTGAATGTGTAGTCATTGCTGTCACTGGTTCGATCATACTAAAGGTTGTTTTGTGTACTGAATATACCATGAAATAATTATGAAAATACTACATCTCATGGTATTTCAGATTGGAAAAATCCTATTGATTTTACTATCTTTCAGTCGAGTTGCCTGTTTTTTCGGCAACTACTGCTTGTTGTTGTACCACAGGTGCTTTCGGTTTTGCTTTGACTGGATGAACCATAAAGTTAACACCGAGAGCAAATAGGGTAATCCCTAGAATTTTTCGGATTAAACGTTCAGGCATACGAGAGCTAATTAATGTGCCAATAATAATTGCCGGAATTGAACCCACCAATAACCACATCAGAAGAGTAAAGTCGACGTTACCAGCACTCATGTGTCCGAGGCCAGCCACTAAGGTAAGTAATACCGCATGTACAACATCCGACCCAATAATTCGGATCATTGGCAAGTTCGGGAACATAATCACAAGTGCCATGATTCCAAATGCACCCGCACCAACTGATGAAAGAGTTACGAATACACCTAAAATGATACCCATAATCACGATAAAGCTACGTTTTTTATGGATTGCCAACTGCTCATTTTCAGTTTGAGTGACTTCTTTAGTTCTGAATTTATTAAAGAATTTCTCAATACGCGTACGGAAAATGATGGAAACACCAGTTAAGGTCAACATAAAGCCTAATACCATGGTGAGTACAGCTTTATAGTGTGTTGACTGGCTTAAATAATGCTCAAGTACCCATGAAGTAATGAAAGATGCAGGGATACTCCCTACTGCTAGCCATAAAACAATTGGCCAAACAATATTGAGCTTTCGAGCGTGAACCATTGATCCACAAAATTTTGAGATTGCAGCATAAAGTAAATCGGTACCAATTGCGATATGAGGTTCAATTCTAAAAAGGCTAATTAAAATTGGTGTCATTAATGATCCACCACCAACTCCTGTAATCCCTACACAGAAACCAACTAACATACCCGCTAAGATAAATTCAAAAGCACCAGACATCTTTATCGCCACTTATCACGAAACGCAGATATCTTATTCCTTTTAGAGATAAACAGTTGTCATGAATAATGATTTACTTATGCAAAAAAAAGCTAAGCAACGAAAATTTTGCTTAGCTTGTACTATTTTTCATCATTTTTTAAAGAAAATGATTATTTTGATGACTTTAGTGGGTTAATTAAAAGTATAAGAATAAAAGTTAATGGCGTTGCAAAGATCCACCAACTGACAAAACCAATTGAAAATTTATATTGTTGAATAAGAATAAATGCACATAAACCAAATAGCATGAATGCAGCTATTTTGAAATATCGGTAATACTTTTGAGCTAACGATTTGAAATGACCTGTTGATTTCGGTGATCGATATTTTTCGCTCGCCATAAACAACAAATACATACCTAATAAAATTAAGATGAAAGCTATAAGAATCATGAGCTCACCTCAGTATTTAATTTATTCAGCTTTTTTTGAATTTTTGCGACAGCTTTATGCTGGATAGGTTGAATTTTGCAAAATATAAAAATGGCTAAAGCTGCAAATAGCCACAAAAATACATCTACACGTGCAAAGATCCAATAATCACTGAGGCTTTGAACATACTCATGTTTAAGTAAATAAATTAGATTTAAGATTGGAAGTGCAAGACACAGCATAATAAAAACGCTAAGTTGAGTTCGCCACAAATGCTGCTTTTTAGTGATTAATGCAATGATCAAGCTGATTAACCAAACCAAGAAAAAGCTATAAATTTCATAATTGATCGTGGTTGAAGTGACTGTAAACAATCGATTGGCGCTTAAATAGGCGACAGTTGCACAAGGTAAGCCAACAAACGCTGCAACATTTAAACGGTCAACTAAATAGTGCCCGAAATGAAACTGACTACTTTTATTTTGAATTTGTCGTTTAAGACTCCAAAGTAACAAACCAGAGGCAATCATTACACAGCCTAAAATGCCTGAGAAAAAGAATCCTAAACGAAGTAAAGGCTGAGCAAATGTTGCCATGTGCAGGCCATAAACACCCGCATTCAATGTTGCAATAGGGCTATGATTACGTGTATCTGCCAAGACTTTGCCAGTTGAAGCATTTAATGTAATTTGAGGCTGATTTCGAGTAATAGTGCGGTCTTCTTTTTGAATAAATGTAATTTGAGCTTGATTGGTATTTGGATTTTTTACACTCATTGTTGATAAAGGTTGGTTGCCCCAACTTTGTTGAACTTGGCTCAGCAGTTTCTCAATCGCTAAGTTTTGAGCAGGTTGAATCGATTGATTCTCAAGTACAGTCTTTGTACGTATTTCGGTAAAATATTGATAAGGGTTTTCAGGGTAAATCTTTTGCATTCCCCAAGGCAGATATAAATAAAAGAAAATAGCTAAGCCTGTAAATGTAATGGTTAAAAAGAAGGGCAGTGCAACGACTGAAGAAATATTGTGAAAGTCTAGCCACGAACGCTGAGACTTAAATGTACGTAAAGTAAAAAAGTCAGTGAATATTTTTTTATGGGTAATAATGCCTGAAACCAAAGCAATCAGCATAATAAATGCGGCAAGACATACGACTAATCGCCCAACTATTATTGGAATGCCAAAAAGTTGGTAATGGAAGCGGTAAAAAAAATCTCCGCCTAGGGTTGCCGAAAGTTGAAGTTCTTTTCCCGTGTTAGCATCAAGTGTGGCATTACCATAACCGCCGTCAGCTTTTTCCCAATACATGGTGTTGACAGGACTTTCTGGTGTAGCCACAGTTAAGTACCAAGATTTGGCGTCTGGAGCTTTTTCTTGTAAATATTGATATGCTGTTTTAATAGCAATATCTTGCTTTACTTCATATTGCGCAAGTGCAGGCTGCATCCATAAATTAATTTCGTGGCGGTAATAAGATAGGCTACCCATTAAGAAAATGGCAAACACGAGCCATCCAAAAATTAAGCCAGTCCATGAGTGTAGCCATGCCATAGATTGACGTATACCTTTATGCATAACCCACCGACCGTGTCACAATAAAGAAAAGGGCAAATAGTGCGATTGATAAAATGGTCAGTCGTACTAATGATTGAATGCAGAAACCAACAATTACAAAGACTACGTAAAATAAAATCGATATAAATGCTGAAAGATAGATAGCCTCAGCTTTGTCCAGATTCAAAAGGAAAATTCCAGTGAGTCCAAGACTTAAATACGTCATACAGGCAAAGCCCATACCGAAAACTAGCAAGAATCGATAGAAAACTTTTATACGATATGACACAGGGAGATTTACAGTTTTGGACATCTTTACTGACACATAAACAAAGAATAATAAGTAAAGCCAATCCCTAAATTGGGATTGGCTACGGTATTAATATTTAAACTTTACAGCAACTGTATAGTTGGCTGGAGCGCCATAGTAACCTTGGCCACCAGATAAACCTGTCAAATATTTTTCATTTGTCAGGTTGTTACCATTTACTTGGAACAGTACGTGTTCGTTTAAATCATAACTAGCCATAACGTTAAGTAATGCATACGCATCTTGTTTTACAGTTGAGTAAGAGGTGTCATGTATATCGTCCTGCCACTTAATGCTTGCACCAACTTTTAATTTTGGAATCTGTGGAACAGTATAAGAAGCTAAAACATTAAGTGTTTGAGTCGGGATATTAGGTCGGCCTCTTTCACCCGTTTCCATATTTTTTAGACTAAATGTTGAAAAACCAAAAACTAAATCTAAGTTATCAGTTAATTTTCCAGTTAATCCGACCTCAACACCTTGCGATCTAATTGTTCCGATTGAAGATGAGTATTTGTTATAAAGCGGATCCCATAATGGGTTTAGTGCAAAATTATCTTCATCTGTTCTAAAGATTGCGATATTTCCTGTTAAAGCTCCATCTAACCACGCGCTTTTTACACCTAATTCATAGCTTTCACCCTCTACTGGTACAGCTGTTTGTTTAGTAGAAAGATCGATAACAGTTTGTGGTCTAAAAATAGAGGTGTAACTCATATAACCTGTGTATTCAGGAGTAAAGTTATATGTAATACCTGCATATGGAGAAACTTTATTCTTTTTATATTCTAAAGTGTCGATTTCAGTATAGTTAGCACCTAAGATAAATTTCAGATCCTCACCTAAATGAAGACGAGTAGCACCGTAAACGGACTTCATGGTTCTTTCTTCTGGATCAGCATAGGTAAAGTCTCCCCAAGTCGATTCATCAGGTGTCCAGCTTGGTAAGTCTGTGGTAATAACACCTAAACTACTGCCATACGAATAAACACTTTGAGCACTATATTTTGACCAGTTATAACCAATATTTGCTTCGTGTTGCTGCCCTAATAAATTAAAAGTACCTTGAATGTCTGCATTCGCAGTAGTTTCTTTAAATTTTTGATTATAAATCTCTGGTAATAGTGAAATCCCAGATGTATTGTCAGTAGCAGAAGGAAATCCATTGAGATAAAGCATTTTATCTTTAACATCTGATTTCTTAAGGTTATAGCCTAATCTTAACTTCCAGTCTCCCCATAATTTTTGTTCAATATTGGCAAAATAATTATCTATTTCCCAATCGTAGTATGTCCATGACGGTGCATAATTATAGTTACGAGAATAACTTAATGGTTCACCTTTGGAGTTAACCAAGGGTAGAGCACCCCATTGAGAACCATTAGCATATTGACGAGTTTTCGAATATCCTGCTGAAACATTAGTGGTGTCTGTAACGTCAGCTTCTAAAATTCCTTGAAATCCATTTTTTTCTTCTGAATAGCGGTCTAGATAAGAATCTCCTACTTTCTCATAACCTACAAGACGTCCTCGTACTCGTCCATCTTGTGTAAGAGAACCAGAGATATCCGCTTCATAACGTTGTGTATCCCATGAACCATAGCTCACACCAGCATTTGCTTGGAATTCTTTAGTGGGACGTTTACGGATATAGTTAATTGTAGCGCCAGGATCTCCCAGAGCATTTGTTAAGGCATCAGCACCTTTGACAATTTCAACACGATCATAGAAATAACTATCTGCATCACTATTGTTATAATTATAGCTGTCAACTTGAGGGATACCGATTCCATCAACCAAAATATTTGAAATATCAAAACCACGAGCCGTATAAGTTGTTCGGTTGGTTTCTAATCCGGTTACAGTAACACCTGGTGTATTACTTAAAATATCTCGGGTACTGGTAAGTCCGAAATCTTCAATTTGCTGACGAGTAACGACGTTAATGGTTTGAGGAGTTTCTTTAGCCTCAATATTAAGCTTGGTTGCGCTACTCGAGTTCTTAACATTATATGCTTTGGTTTGTTCAGAAGACTGCTCAGCATTTGATGCTTTAACTTGAATCGTCTGTAAAGCTTGTACCTGTGCATCTTGGGCATAGGTGAGGTTTGCATAACAAATTGCGCAGGCGATTACGGTAAGCTTAAATGGTCGAGGTGGGATATTCATAAGATTAAAGATAATGTAAATAATTCTCATTTATTTTATTGTTTGTAAATGTAAGCTACAATTCAAATTGCATTGTTAATTTAGATTAAAAGATGGTGAATGAGTGTAATTTTAGATAGTTTGTGCTGTGGCTGCTCTTGGTTAGTACATATAGATCAAGTTCAAGATTGATAAACCTCTATGCTAGAATGCATTATTTCAAATTCTTGGGTAAATGACCTTGGCAAACCGAAAACTTAAAATAGGCATTGTAGTTGGGGAAGTTTCTGGAGATACGCTTGGTGTAAAACTTATGCGTAGTTTTCGAGAACAAGGAATCGATGCCGAATTTGAGGGAATCGGTGGTCCTCAAATGATTGCTGAAGGTTTTAACAGTTATTACCCAATGGAAACTCTATCTGTGATGGGGATTGTTGAGGTCTTAAAAGATTTAAAAAAATTATTCGCCGTGCGTGATGGTCTAATCAATCAATGGACTCAACATCCGGTTGATATTTTTATAGGTATTGATGCACCAGACTTTAACCTTAGACTTTCGAAAAGTATTAAAGAAAAGAATCTTCCAATAAAAACAGTTCAATATGTGAGCCCATCAGTTTGGGCGTGGCGCCAAGGGCGTGTTCATGGCATCAAACAAAGTATAGATTTAGTACTTTGCTTATTTCCTTTTGAAAAAGTTTTTTATGAACAATATGAAGTTCCAGCAGCATTTGTCGGACATCCGCTAGCTAAACAATTGCCACTTGAGAATCCAATTCAAATTGCCAAACAGCAATTAGGTATTGATGAAAATCAAAAACATATTGCCTTGTTACCTGGTAGCCGCAAAGGTGAAGTAGAGCGTCTTCTTCCTATGTTACTGGGGGCTGCCAATATTTTGCATACCAAACATCCAGACATTCAATTTTTAATTCCGGCAATTAATGATGCTCGTAAACAACAGATTGAGCAGGGTGTTGAACAATTAGCACCGCAGTTAAAAGCAAAAATTCATATTTTAGAAAATACGGATAGTGAATCGAAAATTGGTCGTATGGTCATGAACGCGAGTGACATTATTGCTTTAGCATCAGGAACGGCGACATTAGAAGCCATGCTGATGCATCGACCAATGGTCACATTCTATAAATTGCATTGGTTAACTTATTTAATTGCTAAATTCTTGGTCAAAATTCCTTATTACTCTTTGCCTAATATTATTGCCGGTAAAAAAGTAATTGAAGAGCTAATTCAAGCTGATGCCACACCTGAAAATTTAGCAGCAGAAATAGAAAAACTAATGAATGTTGAAACCGCTCAAATTCAGGTGATGCAGCACTTAACCATGCATAAACAGCTTATTTCTGGAAATACGGAAGACCCAGTTCAAGTCATCTTAAATGTACTAGAGAAGTAAAAAAAAGGCATTCATATAAGAATGCCTTTTCTATTTATGCACGTACAATCAGCTCGTACCCTGTATATTTACGAATGTTGATAACACCGATATCAAAAATTAAATATTGGCCTTTAATCCCTTGTAAGACCCCACGAATTTTTGGTGTTTTATCTAAGTTTAGAGACTTAATTTTTTCAGGATATTGTTCAACTGGGTAAACAAACTCACGTGGCAATTCATTTTCTAGTAGTTCAACCGTTTCGTTAAATTCAAGGTTTTGACTAAATTCTTCACGAATAGTTTGAATTTTAGGGGCGAACTCTTCGATTAATTGATCACGTTGTTCAACCATATTTAAAGGTTCAGCTTCACCCTTGAGGAGTTTTCGCCAATCTGTTTTATCAGCAATTAAAGAACCAAACATGGTTTCAAGCTGACCAGATAAACGGCGTGATCCAACTTTTAAAATAGGTAAGGCTTGAGTTGCACCTTGATCTAACCAACGACCTGGCATATGGCTAACACGCGTAATACCCACTTTTAAAGCACTAGAGTTTGCCAAATAGACAATATGAGGTTGGAAACAAACACTATGGGCAAAGTCATCTTCACGACATGTACCTAAATGATAGTGACATGTTTCAGGTTTCATAATACACAAGTCACATTCCGCTTTAGTTTTAAAACATTTAAAGCAGTGACCTTGAGAATAAGATTTCGGTGTTTTAGCGCCACAAGAGGTGCAATAAATATTACCTGTCCATTCGATTTCTAGTTCTTGTCCTAAATTAAAAGGAAGATCAATTTCTGAACGGTCTAATACAAATTTGTATTCAACATTTGCCTTGGTTGTCTGTTGATCAGTTACACTAGCATCTTTTAGGCCTGCATGCATTTTATGGCAAATGCCTTGTAGTTCCATAAAGTTTAAACTCACATCTTTCAATTAAGGGTTGCAGTTATGGCTGAACAAAATGTCATCACTTCTATGCTAGACGATTTATCAAATGAACAGCCCATTCATACTGCACTTTGTATTGGCCAGAAAATTGACCAGAATAACGCAATTCAATGGCACTATTTTACCGTAACTGAGCTTTTAAGTCTGCCTTTTACTCAGCGTTATGACTTGGGTTTTGTATTGTTTGATAGTGATGAAATGCAGAACATCAGCGATGTACAAAAATCACAATTATTAGTAAAGCTAAGAGATTTATTAGCGAAACGAATTGTAGTGGTAAGTAAACGCAGTGATGAGCAGTTATTACGTTCTTTAGGTTTTACTCAACTTATTGATAAAACTTCACATGATAGTGATTTTGCTTTATGGCAATTTAATATTTTGACTTATAAACATGTTCCAGACTGGTTTAATTCAAAGTTCTGGGCGAACCCGGAAAACTGGAATAAATTCCGCTGGTAAAAGAGCCCTAAATCTCTTTCAAAATTTAACAATTTGGCTTTTGCTGTCTTAACAAGAATCCGCGTATGCTCATGTATAAACCATACATAAGAGTTACACATGACTAATTTAAGCAATATTGTAGAAGTTTTGGCTAAGCAGGCTTTAGGTGGGAATCAGCAAGCGTCAGGTCAAGGTGGTTTAGGTGGAATTTTAGGTTCAGTGCTAGGACAAATGGGGGGTAATACTTCTTCTGGCGCACAAGGTGGGCTTGGAGGGGTACTAGGTTCTGTATTAGGTCAAGTGACTGGAAATAATAATAACGCACCTCAAGCAGGTGGTGGCGTACAAAGTTTATTAATTGCAGTTGTACCTTTAATCTTAGGTTGGGTTCAACAACAAGGTGGTTTGCAAGCTGCTTTAGAAAAGTTAAAAGGTGCGGGTTTAGGTAACCAAGTTCAAAGCTGGGTTGATCCAAATCAAAGTAATAGTGAAGTTCCTACTCAACAATTGCAGAGTTTATTTAATCCAGCTGACATTGAGCAAGTTGCTGCGCAAGCTCAAGCTCCAAAAGAGCAAGTTTACGGTGCAATTGCGTCAGTCTTACCTCAAGTCATTGACTCATTAACACCTCAGGGTGAAAGTACCGATCATCAAGAAGCAAATCAAGACATTCAAAACGTTATGAATCTTGTAAGTGGTTTTTTAAAATAAGATATAAATCTTAAAAAAGCCGATAAGTTTTATATCGGCTTTTTTTACTCAGGACAAAAAATAAAAGGGCATAAGCCCTTTTATTTTAGATCTGAATCAAACATAACTGATTAGAAGTTATATTCGATACCAGTACCTACAACAGTTTGTTTGTCGTCTTCTTTAATCCAGTCGCGTTTTTGTTGAGCAACGATACCGTAGAAGCGAGCTTGTTTGTTGATTTGGTAATCAAGACCTAAACCGTATAAGTCAATTTTACGATCTTGTTTACCGCTTACTTGTGTTTCAGCAGAAGCGTATTCTGCTTTCACTTTAAGTTTAGTGTTAGGAATTTTATAAGCAGCTGTTACTGCATATGCTTCTTCTTCTAAACCTTTGTAGTTTGTATAGGTATCTGTAGTTTTATCAACACCATCTACACGGGTAGTTTTTGACGTTTTATAAGCAGTCAAGTCATCAGTAGGTTCAGCGTGTTGCCATAAAGCACCTACAACAAAACCAGATTTTGCAATATCATAAGAACCAGTTACACGGTAAGCATCGGTATAAACATCTTTTAGACCGTAAGCTGCATATTTACCTTTAATACCAAAGTCACCAGCAGCAGCAATTGCTAAACCGATATCTTTGTTTTCGTAACCAAGCGATGTTGATACAGAGTCAAAGCTATCATTTTTGCTATCTTTACCAGTTTCACCCGGTTTGCTATCAGAGGTGCTTTCACCAGTTTGAGCCATGATATTGAATGTTAAACCAGCTAATAATTTAGGGTCTAATTCAAAACCGATCACGTTGTCTAAACGGTTTTCACCGTACATGATATTAGTAATATCTAAACGTGTATCGTCATTAAAGATGTCTTGGTTACCACCAGCAGCTGTTTTGAAGTAAGAATCATACTTACCTACTTTTAATGTACCAACACCTTCAGTTTTTAAACCGATAAAACGGTTACGAGCACTAAGGTCAGTATCAGAACCTGAACCATCAGTAGAAATTGCCCATTCAGCTAAATAAACAGCAGATAACTTGTCAGTTAATTTCTCTTCGCCTTTTACCCCAATACGAGAAGAGTTTGAGTTAACTTCGGTAACGTCACTTTTACCATCGAAATTTTTATTATCAACTTGGTTAATAGAAACATTTAGTTTGCCATACAAAGTTGGCGCTGCTTGCACCGCGTTTACGCTCAAAGTTGCAACTGCGGCAGCGAGTAGCAATTTCTTCATTGAGATTTCTCCAAAAGGTATTTAAAAATGGCGTATGCCTAGCTAACTATTTATTTTGCAGTTGACTTATGTACAAAAAGTTACAAAAGCTCACCAACTTGCTAAGCAGTATCGGCAAAATTTGTGACAGAGAAGTGAAGAATAAATGACAGTTTTATGACGTTTAAAATTTAGAAATAAATTAGTTGTTTTCATTTTTTGATAGTTTTTAGACGAAAAAAAGCGGAGTCTAAACTCCGCTTTAACCATATAAAAATCAAAGAGCTGCTTTAATTTTTTCAGCTAATTCTTTAATTTTTTCTTGATCCCCTAACTCAACAGCATGGCGTCCAAGATGATGCACATTTGTTGGAATTAGGTGAAAATGAACATGTGGAACAGTTTGTCCTGCTGCTGCTCCAGAAAGTTGCATCAATACAATACCTTCCAAATTGAGTGCTTTTTCCATTGCCTTAGCAATCTTTTGAACAATTTGTATAGTATAGGCTGCTGCTTCAGCAGGTAAGTCCAGCAGTGTTACAGCAGGTGTTTTTGGAATAACTAATGTATGACCATCGGCTTGAGGCATAATATCCATAAAAGCTAGAACTTGATCATCTTCATAGACTTTTATCGCTGGAAGTTCTCCACGTAAAATTTTTGCGAAGATATTTTGATCATCATATGCCATGTATTATTCCTTTAAAATTATTTACATTTCAATTCTTTTTGACGTTCTTTAATAGCGTCAAGACGTTGTTGCTCTTTGTCAGAAAACTTTGGTTTTGTCGTATGACAGTTTTCATTACCATATTTTTCTTTAGCATCAGGATCTTTAAAACAAAAGCCTTTTGACGCATAAATCAAATTGTAATCATCTTGCAATTTTTGACATTCTTGCTCAGGTGTTGCAGCTTGTACGCCTAAACTAGCAATGCTCACCATGCCAGTAAAGACTGCAACCATAAATTTATTCATGAGCTTTTCCTCAGTTAAAGGTATGAACCTGTACTCAATATAAGGTTTCTTACCAATATTTCAATGACTATTAATTACTCAAGTGTCATTTTGGTTTAAATTTTGGGCAAAAAATGAATAAAATCTTTATATATCAATGTTTTAAAAATAAACAATAAAAACAAAAACTTAACCAAATTTTTATATATCTTTCCATAACTTAACTACTACCTAATACCTTGTAATTACTCATAATGAAGGAAATAGGAAGCTTGCTTCTATTAAATAAAAAATCAAAAAGCTCTAAAAAAAACCTGTTCATGACTCATCTTTTGCTGAAAAGACAGTTTTAGTTTGAATTTTGGTCAATGGAAAAGAAAGATATTAATGCCATGATCAAAAAACAAAGCGTGATAATTATCACATTTTGTATTTTAGGATTAGGTGGAATTCACTAGGCCCATTTATTTTAGACGGAAATGGGCTTCTCTTATTGAAACAGAGATAAAATTATTTTCGACTTTTATTTAAGATTAAAATTCACCTGAAAGATGCATTGATTTTACATATTTAAAGTCTTATTATACGCCCCATAATTGCTGCGTTTGATAGTTTTTGTTTTTTATAGCCCATTTCTCCAAATGAAATGGGCTTTTTTTATTAAAGTTATTTCGAATCATTAAAATTTAGTGTTTTATATTGAGAATAAGTTCGCCTTATATTTGGATTTTGTGACATAGTATAAATGTTGCTTTCATAATTGCCCTGATAGTTACTTTCTACCCTCATACCCTTACACATAGTAATAGTATATTCATCATACTTCCTTAATGGATCAGTCGTTGGTTAAGACTAAATATTAAAGGAATAGGTGATGTCACAATTTTTACTAATTGCTGAAAAAGTTTATAAAAAGTTCGAAGAAGAAAAGCTTTTCTCCGAGGATGTAATTGGGCACTTGAATAGCTTAGTTAGTATTATCCGGCAAGAGATAAAAGACACTTCATACAAATTAAAATATAACTTTATTGATTTTGAAGAATGTTTAAATAAGCCTGCAAAGGAATGTACAGTTAAACTCGATATCAGCTTAATGCCAATTTATAAGAATAAAAGTGAGTACATTATGTGGTTAGCGAGTTTTATCGAAAAAATTACTCTAGGTGGAAGAGAAAAGTTTCCACCGCTTACAAATAGTTTACTTCCGAGCTGTATAGTGACTAATCCTTATGTAACAAAACTGGAGCAGGCCAAGGCCTCTTCTGAAAAAAGTGCACAGATGATTGTAAATTACTTTAAATCATCCGATTATAAAAAAGTTAATAAAGTGCCTTCATAGTGAAAATAATAATTTTCTATTAAAACAATAATATTATTGGTAAATGCACTGTTATACGAGGGTTTATTCCACCCAAGCGAATAAAAGCAATAGATTGAATCATAACCTTATTCTTAAATTTGCGTTGATCGTTCGGTGAGCCATTTTGCTAGTTGTGGCCAGAACTCCAATGCACTTGCCTGACTCGACATGAGGCCCAAATGTCCGCCAGGGATGAGAGTAAACGTAACATCTTGGCTACTGGTTAACTGGCTTAATGGTTGAGCTGCATCAGCGGTAACCAGTTGATCACTACGACCCGCGCCCACTAAGAGAGAGCAGGTGATATTTTTTAATTCAATTTTTTTATCTTTTAACTCAATAAAGCCGCGCTTCAATGGATTTTGCAACCAAACATTGAACAACATGTCCTGATTAATTCCACCAGGGTAATCAATCATATTATTTAAAAAGCTACTTAGAGTGGCATGCTCTTGTACGAACTGAAGATCATTAAGATTTTTTAGTAGTTGAATATGACCATCGAACCAGCCTTTAGGGTCAAGAATTTTGAAACCTAAAGAATTTAAAATTCCTGGGCTATGAATCAAACGTTTTGGCAATCCAGAATAAATACGTTCTTGAATTTTTTTATTGCGACCAATCGCGTTGTTTATGGTTCGATAGAGTTTCCCAATATAGCCAGAAGCATAACTGTCTATTGGACTACCAAGTACTATAAGGTTTTTAACATAATTTGGATGATTATGCGCTGTATATAAAGTGACGAATATACCTGCCATACTCCATCCATGAAGCGAGATTTGTTCACTTCCTGAGTGTGTTCTGACAAGTTGTATGGCTTTAGGAATGAAATCTTCAATAAATGATAAAAAGTTAAGATGTCTATCTTTAAAATTTAAGCGGCCCCAATCCACAAGATATACGTCAAAACCTGCATTTTGGAAGTATTTAATAAGAGAGCGATAAGGATATAAATCATATATCGCCATATTAATAGCGAGTGGAGCAACGAATACTAAAGGTTCTTTGAATTGTTTTTGAGTAGCTGCGTAATAACGTATACGGGTTTGATTAAATTCACCAATCACTTCGAACGGAGTGCTTTGTGACAAAACCAATGTTTTTGGGCGAAATAGTCGGGTAGAGAGGTGCTTGATTTGACTTTGTTCAGAGACAAGGGACTTTAAGCGTTTCATCTTGCTTTTACCAACTATTTACTAAAGTTGAATAAAGTCTAAGCGATAATTTTAAGGTTTACCTTGACCTTAAATACCTTAGACACTCAAAATGATGATAGTTTTTTAGTACATGACCAGTAAAGGCGAACACTTAATGAACCAGTCTGATGATTTAGAATACCAACTTGATACTTTAGCCATTCGTACCGGACATACTCGTAGTTTTGAAGGCGAACATGGCGAACCGATTTTTTTGACTTCATCATTTGTATATGAAAATGCGGCTGAAGCTGCAGCAAAATTTTCTGGTCAGGTTCAAGGAAATATCTATTCTCGTTTTACTAATCCGACTGTATCAATGTTCGAAAAACGTTTAGCAGCTTTAGATGGTGCTGAACGTGCTGTTGCGACAAGCTCTGGAATGGGCGCGATTTTGTCAGTTGCTATGGCATACCTAAAAGCGGGTGATCATGTTATTTGCTCAAGAGCAGTTTTTGGTTCAGTGGTTGCTTTGTTTGAAAAATATATTGCCAAGTTTGGTGTAGGCATTACATTTGTTGATTTATGTGATTTAGACGAATGGAAAAATGCTGTACGCCCTGAAACCAAACTTTTCTTTGTTGAGTCACCGTCTAACCCTCTAGCTGAGATTGCAGATATACAAGCGCTAGCAGATATCGCCCATGCGAATGGCGCATTACTTGCGGTTGATAACAGTTTCTGTACACCTGTTTTGCAGCAAGCACTCAAGTTTGGTGCGGATCTTGTGATTTACTCTGCGACTAAATACTTAGATGGCCAAGGCCGAGCATTAGGCGGTGCTGTTGTTGGCAATCATCAGTTGTTAGAAGAAGTGTTTAGTGTTGTTCGTACGCTTGGACCATCAATGAGCCCATTTAATGCATGGGTTTTCTTAAAAGGTCTAGAAACTTTACGTTTACGTATGAAAGCACACTGTGAGAGTGCTCAAATTCTTGCAGAATGGTTATCTACTCATGAAAAGGTAGAGAAGGTTTACTACGCTGGTTTACCAGCTCATGAAGGTCATGAACTTGCTGCTAAACAGCAAAATGGCTTTGGCGGTATTGTATCCTTCATTGTTAAAGGCGAGCGTGAAGGTGCGTGGAAGGTTATTGATAATACTAAGTTTATCTCGATTACTGGTAATCTAGGTGATGTGAAATCGACAATTACCCATCCAGCAACCACAACTCATGGCAAACTTTCTGTTGAAGCAAAAGAAGCAGCTGGTATACAAGAAGGTCTAATTCGTGTTTCTGTGGGTCTAGAAGATATTAATGACATTATTGGTGATATCTCGCGTGGATTAGATTTAATCTAATTAAATTATGTTTGTTATGGAAAAGCCACATACATTTTAATGTGGCTTTTTTGTGTTACTAATAAGCAACAATAGCAATAAAAAGTCTACGTTTTGTTATAAATCAGTCTAAAATTTCAACGTATAAAAGTTCTAAATTTAATAAAAATAACAAAGAGAGTCTTTAGTCATGCTTAAACCAATAATTATTTTAGTTGCGATAGGGGCAATTGGTCTGGTTGGATACAAAGTATTTGCCCAAAAAGATGAACCAACACAGATGAGTGAAACTGTATTATTAATTAACGATGCAAACAAATCTGTTCAAGATGCTGATCTTTCAATAGAAAAAGCCAATACCTCTTTCAAGGAAGTTCCCTTAAGTGAATATAAAACAAACAATAAAAGTCTACAGGCTGCACAGTAACTTTTCTAAATTTTACTTTTTTCTATTCATCAAAAGTTTTTTATATAAAAGCTTTATAGTGGATTGACCATAGAAAATAGTTTCATAGATACCAATAGAAAACATTGATTTATTGTGTCAGAATTACGGATTAATTTTGATTTAAACGTACTAACCTCAATGATCTTGAAGATCTATAGGGGGAGTAGAAAGAGTTTAAGTTTTGCAGTGTTATGTGACTATCAATAATACTTGAAATATTTGATAGAGATACGGAGTTAGGTTTATGAATATCAATATGCTTATGCAGCAAGCGCAGCGCATGCAAAAAGATATGGAATCAAATATAAAAAAGGCTAAAGAAGAGCTTGCTCAAACTGAAGTACACGCTGAAGCGGGCGGTGGTTTGGTTAAAGTCACAATGACTGGCCGTTATATCGTAAAACGTATTGAAATTAATCCAGAATTACTTCAAGATGAACCAGACATGATTGAAGACTTAATTGCTGCTGCAGTAAATGATGCTGTGCGTCAAGCAGAAGTGATTTCTGAAGAAAAAATGCAAAAAGCAAATTCTGGTATGGGTTTACCACCTGGCTTAGCGGGCATGTTCTAAGGAAATTCAGTGTTTAGCGATAGATTTGAACAACTCGTTCAAGCTTTACGTATATTGCCAAGCGTTGGTCCGAAGTCGGCTCAACGTATGGCTTTACATCTTTTGATGAAAAACCGAGAAGGGGCATTTGCATTAGCGCATGCTTTACATGAGGCTTCAAGTTATATACATGAATGTAGTGTCTGCCATTCTCTGACTGAACATGAAATTTGTGATATTTGCGCCTCAACTGACAGAGATGATCAGTTATTGTGTGTGGTTGAATCACCAGCGGATGTGATGGCGATTGAGCAAAGCGGTAGCTTTCGTGGAAAATACCATGTTTTAGGTGGCCATCTTTCTCCATTAGATGGTATTGGTCCGGAAGAAATTGGTATTCCTTATCTCATTCAGCGTCTAAGCCAAGGTACTATTGAAGAAGTCATTTTGGCAACCAATGCGACTGTAGAAGGACAAGCGACAGCCCATTATTTGGTAGAGGCGACTAAACATTTACCAATACAGATGACGCGTATTGCTCAAGGTGTACCTCAGGGTGGTGAACTCGAATACGTAGATAGCCATACTTTAAGTCAGGCAGTGCATAACCGCATGAGAATGAAATAAGCATTCCGATGCTTATTTCATTAATAAATGTACTATCAATTTGATTAAATTTATTAATTAAATTCAGTTATTAAATATAAATATTATTCTGTCTTTTATTATTAAAGATAGTTTAAATAAAATATGAATATAAGAATGAAAAAGATCTTATAAATTTTAAATAAAGAACATTTGGAGATAAATTTCAAAAGTACAAATAAAAGATCAAAAAGTTATCTATTTTCGAAAAATTGTTCAAAAATAGAGTATTCATAAAGGTTTAAGTGGCATTTTTCTGCTTCTATGTTATATATACCAGAGTTTAAAGCACTCTTTGCAATACTTGAGAAAGCATGTTTCAGTTTATCCAACAGCAAACCGAATTGGTTGATGTTCTTCAAAAAATGGATCAATGTTCAATATATGGACTTGATACAGAATTTATTAAGGTTGACACACTCTGGCCTAAACTTGGAGTATGCCAAGTCAATGTAAATGGTGATGTCTATCTGTTGGATGGTGTTTCATTAGATCTAAGCCAGTTTTGGAAAAAGATCTTCCTCGCACAGCAAAACATTTTTCATGCATGTGGAGAAGATATTGATTTAATCTATCATTATGCTGATCAAGAAGATTTGCTTAATGTGTTTGATACTCAAGTGGGTCTTTCTTTTTTAGGTCATGGCCTGCAGGTGAGTTACCAAGGTGCTTTAAAACTTTGTCTTGATATTGATATTGAAAAAGATCAAACCAGATCTGATTGGTTAGCTAGACCTTTATCGCCTCAACAACTTTGTTATGCTGCTAACGATGTTTTGTATCTAATGAAGTTAGCTCATCATATTCAAGAGCAGCTTAAGCAGAAAGGGCTTTATAATTATGTTCTTGAGGACTGTAGTAGTCTAACTAAAGAAATCATTAGTGAAACCCCTAACGAATTACTATATACCGATGTGGGAAATTATCGTCACTCACGTCGTCAGCTAATGCAGCTACAAAATTTAAGCGAATGGCGTGAATACATTGTAAAAGCAACGAATCAGCCACGTAGTTTTATTCTTAGAAACTCAACTATGATTGATATGGTTGAAAAGAACCCACGCAATAGCTTTCAACTATCGCAAGTGAAAGATATTCGTCCAAATGTGGTTCGCGAGTACGGCAAAACGATTTTAGAACTTCTTAAAGATTTGCCAGTCGAAAGCAAATGGCCATCAAAGATTGCAAAACCATTTAAGATTACGTCTAAAGAGACTTTAAATAAAATGGATATGGTGCTTGCTCATGCAATAAATGAGACTTCTATTCCTAAAGAAGTGTTGCTGAGAAAAAAATGGTTAAACGCCATTCATCAACATGTTTTATCTCAAGGGGATGAACAGGATTTACCCGACTATCTGTTAGGATGGCGTTATGAGTTATTAACGCAACCATTAATCCAATTGTTTCAAGAAGAAAAACAAAGTTTATCTATTTAAAATGCAATAAATAATTAGAAATTTAAAGGCTCATCATATGATGAGCCTTTTTAACTAAAGCATAATCATTCTGTTAAATTTTTAATTAATTATTATTTAAAATGTGCTAATTATAATATCTAAGTATACAAAAATAGATTTTCTGTAGTTTATCTAAATAATTATTTAAATTTATGAAATTCATAAAATAATGTAATAAAGTAAATATAATTTGAAATTTCAATAATGAATTAAATTAACTTATATAATGAGAAAAATTCAATTGATTAAACATACAGGTCTGTATATTCTTGGATTTAAGAAAAACAACTTCAATTTATATAATATATAACTATAAGTTTGTTTCGGTGCAGAAATGAAAAGCCTACCCAATTGGGTAGGCTTTTTTATTTTTAATGATATGGCCTAGTTAAAGTAACTTAATTTATAAAATTTAAAAATGAGTATTAAAATCTACAGATATTATCTAAATGAATCAGCAAGTTTAGAAACAACTTCTTCCGCTTTTTGAAAAGCATTTTCTAATGACTCTATATGCCTATGATCTCCAAACTCTTGATACTCAGAAGTAATTTCATAAATTTTTTCTACGCCTAAATATTTGCTCAGTGTACGAATGTGGGGTACAAGATGACTCATATCATGCCGAATCCCATCTTTCTCAAACCCAAATTCACCGCTGGAAGTGATAATAATTAAAATTTTTCCAGCTAAAAGAGGTTGTAAGGGAAAGTCTCCACGAGCTAGGTCAAAATCAAAGGTTTTATTGATACGAATAATTTGATCAAACCATGCTTTCAGTTGAGCAGGCATGCCGTAATTGTACATAGGTGAAGAAATTACAAGAATATCTGAGCTCGAAACTTCTGCTATTAATTGATCTGATATAGATAAAACATCACGTTGAGCTTTGGTCCTTTTATTGTCAGGTGTGAATACAGCATCAATCCAGTCTTGATTAATAAAGGGTGGTGGATTCATTCCTACGTCACGATAAATATACTCATCTATAGGCAATTGTTGTTTCCAAGAGTTGATCAACCGACTGGCAATATTTTTTGAAATAGAATTGTGATTTGGGTTGGGGTTAATCGCAGCTCTGACACTAGCATCTATATGTAATATTTTACTCATCATTAATTCCAGAAAGATTAGGATTTAATTTATTTTGAGTTTTAAAACATAAGTAGACAAACGAGAAAATTACATTTATAGATGATTTTAATTCATTCATAAATGTAAATGGGGAGGAAGCATGCAAGTTTCTTTGCAAGCACTTAAAGCATTTGAATCAGCCGCTCGATTGGGTAGTTTTAAGTTGGCTGCTGAAGAACTCTCGCTTACACCGACTGCAATTTCACATCATGTTGCGAATCTAGAAAGCAGATTAAATGTTGATTTATTTCATCGACAGGTAAGGAAAATAACCCTTACAACGACAGGGCAAAGACTTGCTGGAGCAATCTCTGAAGGATTTCGTAAAATTGAAGATGCACTAGATGAAATAACAGTAAATGGAAACTTAGTAAGAGTCGCTAGTACGTCTTCACTAGCTGCAATGCTGCTAATTCCTTCAATAAATGAATTTTATCAATTGCATCCCAATATATCTGTTGAGTTTTCTACAGGCGAAACTTTAGATAATCACTTATATACATTACCTATTCGTTATGGTGACGTATCTTTTGTCCCGTCTCAAGATATCGTTAAATATGAGTCTTTTAATGTATTTGGTTCATCCAAACTTGATCTGCTTAAATGCTCTAGTGAACCAATAACTTTATTTACGACAGAATGGAAAAATAAGACGTTACCAAGCCCACCACTAGAGGCTTGGCTTGAGAAAAATGAATGGAACCCAAAGAAGGTGATAATTAAGAAATTTGATCAGGAAATTTTTGGGATACATGAGGCTTTATCTGCCAATGGATTAGTATTTTGTTCTACTACACTTTCCCAAAGGTTTGTTAAGGCGAATCTTTTACAGGAGTTTAAAACTAAAGCCGTTCAATCAAAGCTATGTTACTACATTCCAAATAAGGAAGATCTTAAAAATAGAAATGCCAGAAAATTTATTGAATGGGTAGAAAGTTTATTCAATCAATAAACTTATATCTCTGATTAGTTTTAACTACATAACACTAAAACTTATATAGCCTTTTTATGCTATAAAATTAGATAAATTAATAATTAGAGAGATAAATATGCTTAACAACTTTAATGCTGAACAAGCTCGTCAAAACGCTAAAAACTTTAAAATAAATCAAGACGTCATATTGGAAAAAATTTTAACTGGTACTGAGTCTGAATCTAAAGAGGGGAAGCGAAAAGCAACTTTCTGGTTTCCTGTGGATGCTATAAGTCCTGATCATCTTACACTGGTTGAAGAGGAACTTAGAAGCAGAGGTTTTAATGTCTCAACTGATATTGAGCACTCCGGTACTACGATTACAATTGAAATAAGCTTCTAATGAATGATTGTTTTAACTAAACCACTCTTAAAAAAGAGTGGTTTTTTACTGTATGTTTTTCCATGATTTAAATGAAGTTAAATATAAATTTATTTACAATTAAATTTATATTAATCAGGATTTTATTTGACAGGTTCTATCTTGTTCTGTAGCTTTACTTTTTAAGTGGAATATGGATATGAACTTCCAAACAATACTTTTATCTTTCAAAAATCAATCTACTGGTACAGATGCATTTAAAGACTTAAAAAATGCATGTGAGCAGTCTCTTAAAGAATCTCAAGATACAAAAGAAAAAGCAGCAGTTTACCTAATCTACGGTTTTGCACGTAGTTATGTAATCTTATATGAAGATGAAGCTGTAACGACCGAATTTGCCCATACTTCTAAAATCCAACTCATCGCTTATATGGAAAGTCTTAATGAGGCTTTATTAAGTCAAGATGATAGCGCTATTTTGAGTGCCTTAAATCAAGTAAGCGATGACTATATAAAAAGCTCTCGCGTCTTCTAGAAAAAATTAACATGTCCTTAAATAAAAAATACTTCTTTAGTTTGGGCTAAAGAAGTATTTATTTTTATATATTAATGGGACTTTTTCTTACCGCCACCATCTTGTTTGTTGACGGTAGACCATGCAATTCGTTCGGCTTCTTCTTGAGAATGGCCTCTATCTACTTCACTCTCAACAATATGTTTGGCTTGACGTTTTTGCTTTGCTGTATAAGCAGTTTTATCACCACGAGGCATAATTTCGTCCTCCATATCTATGAACAAGATACTTATTATTGAAACATATCTCGCTATTAAACGAGTTAAGTAACGTCTGGTGATGTGTAGTGAAGTAGTTAAAAGTTTTACTCAAGTGTGTATTCTTAAATAGGTGAAAAAGAAATTTATTATTTTGATAGCTTAAGTATAAATCTTGCAAGAACACTATTATCAAATCTTTGATGATGAATACTTTTTTAAAATCCAAGAACTGCTTTTATTTTAATAAAATAGATTTTATATTTTAATATTTAAAATCAAAAACTTATATTGTTTTTATGAAATCTAACTCCTGTTTGGAACAAAGTTATTATCGACCTTAATCAATGTTGTAGGTTAATATTTCTCAAGAATTAAAAAAACGACTGATGCGTAAACAAACCTGCGTGTGTGTGTCGTTTTTTTTCATGTATGCTGTCCTTAGTTAAAGAGTTGATTTGAAATGCACTGTGATATTTATAGATCGAGCAAAAAAGATGAAATGTACATGTATATTGCTCGTCCAAACTATCCTGACAATACGGAACAAGCTGATCCGTTTGAAAATGTTCCTGAAGCTGTTTTACAAGCGTTTGGTCGTGCAACGTTTGTCATGCATTTAGAGTTGGCTCCAACACGTAAATTGGCGCGTGTTAATGTTTTACATGTTTTAGACTCATTACAAACAAAAGGTTTCTTTATTCAGATGCCGCCAGAAGGGTTAATTAACCCGAATGCAGTTGAACCAGAGGGCTTACGTGGTGCGTGAAGATCAAACTGGAATAATGAATCAATTATTCTCTTTTTTGGATGTTATTCCTGAAGGTGTTATTGCTTTAACAGCTTATGGAATAGGCGCTATTATTGCTTTGTGGTGTTGGTGGCGATTAATGCGCCGTCTTCCTACCACCTTTGGTGCAATTAGCTGGCTGATTGTATTTGCTATTTTAGTTACACCAACAGTGTCTGAAGGACCGAATGCATCTGTAGCACCGGCTATTTTTGGACTCCTTTTTGGCGTTTTAACTAAAGACAGTCCGTTAATTTGGTCAAATTTATCTTTAATTCTGTTTGTAGTTGGTCTAGGTTTGGTGATTGGATATTGTTGGTCAAAATATTCAATAAACAAAAGCATGCGTTCCATCTAACCATTGAAATAGAAAAATAAGGTCTTTACATGTCTGCTGATACCCAACATTTTACCGGTACAGATCAATATATCGCGACTGATAGTCTTAAGCTTGCTGTAAAAGCAGCTCGTGCTTTGCAAAAACCTTTACTGATTAAGGGTGAGCCGGGCACGGGTAAAACTTTACTTGCTGAACAAGTAGCACAAAGTTTAGGTTTAAAACTGATTACTTGGCATATCAAATCTACAACTAAAGCGCAGCAAGGGTTGTATGAATATGATGCAGTTTCTCGTTTAAGAGACAGCCAGTTAGGTGATGACCGAGTTTACGATATTAAGAACTACATTAAACCCGGTAAATTATGGGAAGCTTTCACCAGTGAAGAGCGTTGCGTATTATTAATTGATGAAATTGATAAGGCCGATATCGAGTTTCCAAATGACTTGTTGCATGAACTCGATAAAATGTCTTTTTATGTTTATGAAACGAATGAAACAATTACGGCAACGCAACGCCCAATTGTAATTATTACTTCAAATAATGAAAAAGAATTACCAGATGCATTCTTGCGTCGTTGCTTCTTCCACTATATTGAGTTTCCAGATGAAGCCACAATGCGAGAAATCATTGCGGTTCATTTCCCAAATATCTCTGCAACACTAGTAAACGAAGCTTTACAGGTTTTCTTTAAACTACGTGAAATTCCTAATTTGAAGAAACCACCATCAACCTCTGAGTTAATTGATTGGTTAAGCTTACTCATGGCAGATGATATGCCTGAAGATGTATTACGTAATCGAGATACCTCTAAAGCTATTCCACCTTTATATGGTGCTCTCATCAAAAACGAGCAAGATGTACAACTTCTCGAACGCTTGGCTTTCATGTCTCGACGTTAAGGGAGGGAGTAACCCATGTTTGTGCGGTTATTTTACACCTTACGTAAATATGGTGTTCCAGTTACCACTCGTGAACTCATTGATCTAAACCGTGCGGTGAGTGAAGGTTTGGTTTTTGCCGACCAAGAAGAGTTCTATCAGCTTGCTAAAACTATTTTAGTTAAAGATGAGCGATTTTTTGATAAGTTTGATCGTGCCATGAAAGATTACTTTGATGGCATTGAAACTTTTGATATCGATGAGTTGCTTAAGCAAGTTCATAAATTACCAAAAGACTGGTTCGATTTAGAACTTCTCGAAAAGCATTTAACACCAGAGCAAAGAGCTGAACTTCAAAAAGCAGGTTCTTTAGAAGAACTAATGAAAATGCTAGAAGAGCGTTTACGCGAACAGCATAAGAAACACCAAGGTGGTAACCGTATGGTTGGCACAGGTGGAACTTCACCTTTTGGAGCTTTTGGTGACCATCCAGAAGGCGTCAGAATTGGTGGGCCGGGGCGTAAACGTTCGGCGGTTAAAGTCTGGGAACAGCGGAAATACCAAAATCTAGATGATGACCAAGTTCTTGGAACTCGTCAGATGCAAATTGCGTTACGACGTTTACGCAAATTTGCTCGCCAAGGCGCAGCTGAAGAGTTAGACGTTGATGGAACTATTCGAGAAACAGCCAAACAAGGTATCTTGGATGTTCAGATGGTGCCAGAGCGTCGCAATCGAATCAAAGTACTCATGTTGTTTGATGTGGGTGGTTCGATGGATGCACACATTGCCCAATGCGAAAAACTCTTTAGTGCTGCTAAAAGTGAGTTTAAGACACTCGAATACTTTTATTTCCATAACTGTCTTTATGACTATGTTTGGAAAGATAACTACCGAAGAACAGCAACCCGCATGAATACATGGGATCTGTTCCATACTTACGGACGCGACTATCGTGTAATTGTGGTGGGTGATGCCAGTATGGCACCGTATGAGCTGAAATCGGTAGGTGGCTCGGTTGAATATATGAATGATGAAACAGGTGAGGTTTGGTTACGTCGCCTACGTCAACATTTTGATAAAACAGCATGGTTAAACCCTGAAACTGAAGGGTATTGGCATTACACTCAAACCATTGGTTGGATTAAAGAGATTTTTGAAAACCATATGTATCCAATGACCTTAAAAGGCATTGAGGACTTAACACGCTACCTTTCTCGATAAACTTGATAACTTTAATAATTTAAAAAGAGGGATGATATGCAACATCAAATTAATGGTATTGCTTTGCCAAATGAACAGGGATTTTTTGGTGAATATGGAGGCCAATTTATTCCTCCGCATTTAAAAGAAGCAATGGATGAAATTAATGTTGCTTATGAGAAAATTCGCCATACACCGGAATTTCAAAATGAACTATCAGACCTCTTTACAAATTATGTAGGTCGTCCAAGTCCTTTATTTCACGCAAAACGTCTTTCTGAGCAGTTAGGCGGTGCACAAATTTATTTAAAACGTGAAGACTTAAATCACACGGGTGCCCATAAAATTAATCACTGTTTAGGTGAGGCTCTTCTTGCCAAATATATGGGCAAAAAGAAAGTCATTGCTGAGACTGGTGCAGGACAGCATGGCGTTGCTTTAGCAACGGCTTGTGCTTTAGTTGGTATTCCATGTGAAATTCATATGGGACAAGTCGATATTGAAAAAGAACACCCTAATGTGGTCAAAATGAAAATTTTGGGTGCTCATTTAGTTTCAGTAACACGTGGTACAGCAACTTTAAAAGATGCTGTAGATAGCGCGTTTGAAGAATATTTAAAAGACCCTAAAAACTTTATTTATGCAATTGGTTCTGTGGTTGGACCACATCCATTTCCAAAAATGGTTCGAGATTTTCAATCGATTATTGGTAATGAAATTAAAGAGCAGACGCATCATCGTTTTGGTAAAAACCCAGATTATGTTGTCGCATGTGTTGGTGGCGGTTCAAATGCAATCGGTGCCTTTACAGCATTTCTAAATGATTCGGATGTGAAATTGGTTGGGGTTGAACCAGCAGGACATGGTTTAGAAACTCACATGCATTCGGCAACTTTAACCTTAGGTAAACCAAGTCAAATTCATGGTATGGCGTGTTACGTGCTTGAAAATGAAGCTGGTGAACCGTTACCCGTGCATTCTATTGCTTCAGGATTGGACTATCCTGGTGTTGGGCCACAGCATAGTTTCTTAAAAGATTTAGGCCGTGTGGAATATAGCACTGCAACTGACCAAGAATGTTTGGATGCTTTTATGACCTTATCTCGTGTAGAAGGAATTGTTCCTGCGCTTGAAAGCTCACACGCTGTCGCATGGGCAATACGAGAAGCACCAAAGCTGTCGAAAGAAACCATGATTGTGGTTAATCTTTCTGGTCGTGGAGACAAAGATTCGGATTATGTGGCAGAAAAACTTAAGCTTTAAACCAACTAAACACAAAAAGCGGTCAATATTTAAAGACCGCTTTTTTATTTCATAGACGAAATCTATCCTTTGTTGAAAGTTCATTATTTTTTAATTAAAACAAAGTATTCTGATTTTAAGCTGTGATTGTTAGAGATAGGTGTGTAAAACACTGCTTCACAAGGCAAAGCGTTGCGTTGCTTTGTCTCACTCAGTAGAATAGTCACTTTGCAAAATTTGCCTTTGGAGACGCCTAAGTGGAGCGACCGACGATTAGCCCTGAACATTTACAGGAAGCTGCTGAAAATTTATCTACAATTCGAGATTTTATTCGCTTTGGGGTATCAGCATTACGTCAACATGATGCACATTTAGGACAAGGTACTGAAGATTATTTTGCAGAAAGTTCTGCATTAGTTTTACAAACCTTATCTCTTGAATGGTCAGCAGACTCAGAGATTTTAGATGCTAAGCTTTTGCCAAGTGAAAAAGCAGAATTCTTAAGTTTGTTAGAACGTCGTATTAATGACCGTATTCCGACTTCTTATTTATTAAATTTAGCTTACTTCTTTAATAAGCCATTTTATGTGGATGAGCGCGTACTTATTCCGCGTTCACCAATTGCTGAATTAATTGAACAGCGCTTTGCACCATATTGCTTAGATGAAAATGGTCAAATGCGTGAAGCACTTAACAACCTGCCAGAAAATGCAAAACCTAAAACTCCACAGCGTATTTTAGATATGTGTACAGGTTCTGGTTGTATTGCTGTTGCTTTGGCTTATGCATATCCAGATGCGGAAGTGGATGCAACGGACATCTCTAAAGAAGCCTTAGAAGTAGCATCGATTAATGTTGAACACCACAATAAGCAATATCAAGTTGCGTTACTTGAATCTGATTTATTTGCCAAGATTCCAGCTGAAAACCAGTACGATTTAATTGTAAGTAATCCTCCGTATGTTGATGCCGAAGATATGGCTGACTTACCGGAAGAGTTTTTACACGAACCTGAGCTTGCATTGGCAGCAGGCCAAGACGGTTTAGACCTCGTGCGTAAAATGCTTGCTCAAGCAGCAGATTATTTAACTGAAGATGGTTTAATTGTCATTGAAGTGGGTAACTCTGAATGGGCCATGCGTCAGAACTTCAATACGATTGATTTCAACTGGCTTACTTTCCAAAAAGGTGGTTCTGGCATTTTTGCTTTAACCGCAGAACAATGTCGTCGTTATAGAAAACTATTTGAACAGCAACAAGCATAAGGAGTTGTACATATGGCAGGGAACAGTATTGGACAACTCTTTCGTGTAACGACATGTGGTGAGTCTCATGGCGTTGGCTTAATGGCAATTGTTGATGGTGTGCCACCTGGTCTTGAGTTAACCGAAGAAGATCTACAAAAAGATCTGGACCGCCGTAAGCCGGGTACATCAAAATTTGCGACTCAGCGCAAAGAACCTGATCAGGTTGAAATTATTTCTGGTGTGTTTGAGGGCAAAACTACTGGTACGCCAATTGGTTTACTCATTCGTAATACTGACCAAAAATCGAAAGATTACGGCAATATTGCTCAGACTTTTAGACCGGGTCATGCGGACTACACCTATACACAAAAGTATGGTTTCCGTGATTATCGTGGTGGCGGTCGTTCGAGTGCACGTGAAACTGCTATGCGTGTTGCAGCAGGTGCTATTGCTAAAAAATATTTAGCAGAAAAATTTGGTGTATTGATTCGCGGTCACGTCACACAAATTGGTAATGAAGTTGCTGAAAAACTGGATTGGAATGAAGTTCCAAATAATCCATTTTTCTGTGGTGATGTAGATGCTGTTCCTCGTTTTGAAGCATTGGTTACGTCTTTACGTGAACAAGGCACAAGCTGCGGGGCTAAGCTAGAAATTTTAGCTGAAAAAGTTCCTGTAGGTTGGGGTGAACCTGTTTTTGACCGTCTAGATGCTGACATTGCTCATGCCATGATGAGCATTAATGCGGTTAAAGGTGTTGAAATCGGGGATGGTTTCGCAGTTGCTGGGCAGTTTGGTCATGAAACACGTGATGAGTTGACGAGTAATGGCTTCTTAGCGAACCATGCAGGTGGTATTTTAGGCGGTATTTCGAGTGGTCAGACGATTCGAGTTGCCATTGCATTAAAACCTACTGCAAGTATTACAACACCAGGTAAAACGATTAATTTAAGCCGTGAAGATACTGATGTGTTAACTAAAGGTCGTCATGACCCATGTGTAGGTGTACGAGCAACTCCAATTGCAGAAGCAATGTTGGCTATTGTCCTAATGGATCACTTCCTACGCCATCGTGCACAAAATGCAGATGTTGTTCCACCGTTTGCACCAATTGAACCATAGTCATAATTTTGACTATAGTAAATTAAGCCCCCATATTTAACTTAAACTTGGGGGCTTTAATTTTTTTATCATATTCGGCTCTATTAAATTTTAAATTATTTCCTTGTCTTATAATCTCTATATAAATATAATACCCGCGATTTATTTCTGAATATATTTATCTGCTTAAGTAAGAAATTAAAGTCTTATTAATTTTATACTTACTCAAGATATTTATATCTTAAAACTAATTTTATTCAAATTAGTTTTATATAAGTTTATTAAATATTTAAATTTTATTACTTTAAACAAATAATTTTCAAAGTCATCATTGAAATTGGGGAAATATCAATGAATCAATGTACATATAGAATTGGCTGTATGTCAAAGGATAAACTATTGCCTAAAAACTTAGAGGCAATGATAAAAGTTATTCATGACTTATCTTTATCCTCTCAGCTATCTGAAAACTGGATATATAGTGATGATAATCCAGATATATATATTATTGATTTAGACAGTGGCTATACAAATATTCTTATTCCTAAAAAAATTAAAATTGTATTAAGTAATAACCCTGAGCTTTTAAAAGGTTATCAATATGGATTAAAGAGGCCCTTAAGGTATCAGGAGCTTTTAAAAATTTTATTAGAAATTGAAAATAATGAATATTTTAAAAAATCTTATCGAGAACGAATAGAAAATATAACTGCTACAGATCCGTTTGAGACAAAAATTCTATACAAACTTGTTTGTTATCCAAACTTTAAAAATATTCATGCAGAGCAGATTGTTAATGTCACTAGAGTTTGTGCTTTATTATCTATTGAATCAAAGACAGTCCAAGAAATTAAAAAATTCTTGAACTTATCTGTAGATGAAATACAAAAAATTATAGAGATTATTAAAAAAGAGGCTTATCCGAACTATGAAACGATACATGAGAATATTGTCTCGATATTGCCGTTTTCAAATGAAGTTGTTCAGACAACACCTCCAAGGATGGAGCAAAACTTATTGCTCTATTTTATAAATAAACTTTGGAAGAAGTTAAAAGGAGAATTCTGATGAACTGGAATTTTTTAGCTTAGAGTAGGTATGTTTTAATCTTAACTAAACCATTCTTAATTTAATATTAAGAACTAAACAACAATATCTAGTACATATTAAATCTAGATTACATTTTAGCTTTACCACGGATGGAAAAGCTAAATAGAGAATTCTTTCATTATTTTAATTCAAAAGATTAATATCAAAAGCAAATAATGTAATCACTAGCCAAAAGTTATCCTCAATAGTTATTTTCCATTTTAAGTCAAATCTACAATTTGTTCTTCATTTACAGCAATCTTATATTGATTACGTCCATTGGTTTTTGCTTTATATAATGCATGATCAGCTCGTGCCACAAAAGCAGAAATAGAATCGTTTAGACGTGGAATTGTGGTTGCGACTCCTACACTAATAGTGACATGTGGTGAAACATCACTACATGGGTGTTTAATCGCAATTTTATTAATCGCATTCATTAAACGTTCTACTTGTATCAAAGCTTGCTGAGAATTTGTCATTGGAAATAGTAGTAAAAACTCTTCACCACCATAACGAGCAACTAAATCTCCACTACGAGCAGCAATAGAAGAAATAGCAATAGCGATTTCCTTTAAACATTCATCACCTTTGAGATGTCCTAGCGTATCATTGTAGGCTTTAAAATAATCGATGTCGACCATCATAATAGTGAGTGGGGTTTCGTGTCGTAATGCACGGCGCCACTCATTATCCAAGGTTTCATCTAGATAACGTCGATTGGCTAAACCAGTAAGTGCATCTTGCTGCGAAAGTAAGGATAACTGCTGCGCTTGTTGCATGAGCTCAATGCGGTTCAGCTCAATCATACAGTTCTGTAAATAGTTTTCTCGATGTTGACGGTCCGTTGCATAGGCGAGGGTCATTCCCAAAAAACTACTAAAAGTGTAAGTTCGGTTTAAGAACGTCCAGTCGATCACACCATTTAAGTAGTTACTTACTAAAATTCCAACTAGTCCTCCCATCCATCCAGCAAATATGGCGGTATAAAAGCGCATACCAACAGCACCATAAATAATAACGATTGCATACATCATGGCAGCATGAAAAAGAACATTATCTTGTCCATTCTCAATAACGTTAATTAAAATAAAAGTAATTGCTACCGCTAAAGCCGAGCCAACTCCTACATAATAATCAAAATATTGATTTAATTTTTTAATAAATGATAAAATCCAAGCGATAAGAACAATTACACCAACCCAAGAATAATAGCTAAACCAGGATAAAACTTGTTCACTTGGTAAAACTTGATATATACCAAAGCTTAAAAATATATATAATATTAAAATAATAGGCGCTCTATAGCGGAACTCATAGGCAGCACCGTTTTGGTATTGAAAACGGTAAATCGTTTCAAGCTGCTTTGGAAACCATACAAAGTTTAATCCTCGTGTGGTTAATAAATCTATTTGTTCCTGTCCCAATATATTGGAACCCTGCAACTTCATAATTAATGCTCTCTATATTGGAAGTTGTCATAAAATGAGACTTATTTTAAGTAAAGTTCCATCTAAAAATATTGATTATATAATGTGTGGTTTATTCAAAATAATAATACAGATTTTTTAAAAAAGTAATGATTTTTATCTATGTTAAATGTGATAAAAATCACGACATTTCAATGATTAGCCTAATAATTATCTAAAGTTCCCCAATCCATCGAAAAAAGTTACAAATGGTCGATTAACGATTGTATCTTTATCATTTTCGGATAGACTTATAGCGTGAAATACAGATGATTGCTGTCATATAAATAGGAAAATTAGCAATGACTGCTCTAAATCAATATGGAATGAATTTAGAAATTACGCCGCATAATGGATGGTCACAACGGTTCTGGGACGACCTGTTACCAGCTAAAGAACGGGTGAGTAAACATCCGTTTTTTACGGAAATGGCCAATGGGGGATTGAGCCTAGATAGTTTCCGTTATGCTCTACTTAATTTCTATCCATTAGTCGCCCATTTCCCGTCATATATGGCTGGAGCATTGGGGAAAGCGACTGGATTTTCTGAACCGGGAGTTACTGAAGCGCGAGATTGGTTAATTCAAAATATTAAGGTAGAAGAGCGACACTTAAAATGGTATCGCGATTGGGCTGGAGGTTTTGGCTTAACAGTTGAAGAACTTGATTGCGTACGACCACCCGCTGCTATGAATGCTGTAAACCATTTTCTATGGAATATGAGTCATCGAGGCAATTTGGCAGAATGTCTGGCTGCAACAAATTTGGCGATTGAATGGGCAACTGGAGATTGGTCTATTCAGGTGTATAAAGGGATTCATACTTATACTAATCATCCTGAAGTCACGATTGATAAACGTTCTTTAGCTTGGTTACGCGCGCATGCACATTATGATGATCTTCATCCTTATGAAGCTATGGAGCTGATTAAGCGCTTATGTAATGACCGTCCTGACTGGCAGCAAAAAGCATTTCATGCTGCTGAAGAAGGGCTGCGATATTATGAATTAGCTTTGGACGACTGTTATAGGGTACAGCTTCAAGTCTCTGCTTGATCTAGCCTTAAAAAGGGAGAATATTGTATGGATATTCTCCCTTTTATTTTATTCGAGCAACTTTAAGAGTTTAGTTCGATAAGGTGTTTCTTCGGGTAATAATTCAAGTAAACGTTCAACAGCATCTACACGGTCTGGTACACGACTGACTACTCGCAATAATTGATCAATATCTTCAATTTGATAAATCACATGACTCAAACGAGCATCAAAACAATCTCTCCATGCGCATAAAAAAGGACTTTCTGATTTAGCTAAGAAACTCCCTCTATAGAGTGTAAGCGTAGTTGATGTAAAACCAAGGTTTAAGGCTTGTTCGGCCATTAAAAAATCACATTGAATTTCGCAGTTAAGTCTATATGGTCGCGACTCGATAACGTCAGGTATTAAGTTTCTGAGTTGAGAAAGTTCTGCTTTTAAAGTGGTAGTACTTACAGGCCGATCACCATATAAAGCATAGTGAAGTTCTTCAAGATTAATCCCTTCGGGACAAAGAGTTAAAATACACAGAATCTCAATTTGACGTTGAGTCAATGTAAGGCTGTGTTGGTTATATTGAACTTTAGGAGTGCCGAAAGCTTTAATATATAAGATATTTTTCTGATGAAGTTGAATTGCTTGTTTAACAATGTCAGCACAACGCTCTACTGCTAAAACTCCAAGTGAATTATGTTTTTGATATTTGGTCGATAAATTCATAATTCCATAAAACTGACCTGTATTTGTATCTGTAATCGGTGCTGCATAACAGACCCAGTCTCTGACACTATTCATCTGGTTTTCGTGTGAGTAAACACAGCTTGCAGAATGTGTATTTAATGCTAGACCAATCGCATTTTGACCTACAGCCTGAGTAGACCATTGTCCACCTTCAACAAAGTGTACTTGCTCAGCCGATGAGCGCATAGGGTGACTACTCCATGTCCAAAGTAGAGTACCATGAGAATCAGTCACACCAATGGCCATATCGGCATCTTCGGCAATATGCATTAAGTTGCGATGGCACTCGTGAATCGAACGACCAAATAATGAGTGTTCCCATTCCTCACCCAGATCAAACAAAGGTGCTGCTTCAAGGTCAAGTGATGGTTTTTTTCCTAATTGTTTAGAATGAGATGAGGATTCCGACCGAAATAAGGACGGACTAGTGTCTATTAAAGGCGATGATAATTGTTCTGACATATCCATATCGAAATTCCTTTATCATTGAAATGGCGTATCCGTAGCCGCTCAACAGTTATAACTTTCTTATTGTGACTATTTCCTAGTTATCTCCTTACCTTAAATAATTTTATAAGTCTTGACCATTATCCTATTGGATAAGTTTTGTTAATTGCCTAATCATTAAGATAAGACATCTTGTCGGCTGAAAGTCTTTGGCACTTCTTCTCCGAAATATTGTCGATCAGCAAAATAGCTAGAACGAACCATAGGTGCACTCCAAATATTTTTAAAACCTAATCGCTTACCGTGTCGGGTATATCGTTCAAATTCTTGTAAATTTACAAACCGATGAATAGGCGCATGTGATTTTGAAGGTTGAAGATATTGACCAATCGTGACAAGATCGACTTGATAGTCTTTTAAATCGTTGAGTAGGGCAAGCACTTCAGCCTCTATTTCTCCTAATCCAACCATCAGGCCAGACTTGGTTTTGATATCGGGACAATATGCTTTAAAGCGTTTAAGTAACTCAAGCGAATGTTGATAATCTGAACCGGGGCGCATCGCTTTATATAAACGAGGAACCGTCTCAATATTATGATTAAACACATCTGGAGGAGATAAGCTCAAAGTTGAAAGCGCTGTCTCTAAACGACCGCGAAAATCTGGTACTAAAATCTCAATCAATGTTTCTGGACAACGTTTTCTAATTTCTTCAATACACTTTACAAAATGTGCAGCACCGCCATCATGTAGATCGTCGCGGTCTACAGAGGTAATCACGACATACTTTAAGTTTAGATTTGCGACTGTTTCTGCCAAATGCTTAGGTTCATCTTCATCTAGCGGTTTTGGACGACCATGAGCGACATCACAAAATGGGCAGCGACGAGTGCAGATATCACCCATAATCATAAATGTTGCCGTACCTCCACCAAAACATTCCGGTAAATTGGGACACGCCGCTTCTTCGCAAACACTGTGTAACTTCTGTTGGCGCAGTAAATTTTTTATGCGTTTAATTTCTTCAAAATCGGTTATTTTGGCTCTAATCCAATCCGGTTTAGTGGGTAACTCTTCTGTAGGTAAAATTTTAATCGGAATGCGAGCAACTTTATCCGCTCCTCTTAATTTAATACCAGTTTCTATTTGCCTTTTTAAGTCCATATATAAAATTCCATTTTATATTAAATAATTTTCAACTAGACTCTATATAATAAAAATCCTTATAATTTAAATAAAGAATATGGAGTTTATTAATGAGCGTAGTACACAGCTAATATTATAAATTAATAAAGGTTGGCTAAAGGTTTGTTTTACAAGCCAATGAAATGTATTAAAATTTTTTAATTTTATTTTTGTTGTGCAAGTTTTTGAAAAATAAAAAATAATAACCATAAAAGCCATTTAAAACTTTTTAGTCTAATAGCATATTAAATTAAATTGAGCTTTATTATTTATAGCGAAATATATAACTCTCGCTGAAACTTGGTTGATTTTTAATAATCAAGATAATAAAGGAAAAGGATATGCAATTAACGGAAGAGCAATTACTCGCAGCATATAAACGCATGCGTGATATTCGTGAATTTGAGGATCGACTTCACGAAGAAAATACCAATGGTGATATTCCTGGCTTTATTCACTTATACAGTGGTGAAGAAGCTGTAGCAGTCGGGATTTGCGAAAATTTAACCGACAAAGACTATATCACTTCAACACACCGTGGACATGGACACTGTATTGCAAAAGGCTGTGACATTCACGCCATGATGCTGGAAATTTTCGGTAAAGATGACGGGCTATGCCGTGGAAAAGGCGGTTCTATGCATATTGCCGATTTAGACAAAGGTATGCTCGGTGCCAACGGGATTGTGGGTGGTGGACCTCCTTTGGCCATTGGTGCGGCGTTGACAGCGAAAACCTTAAAGACTGGTGGTGTCGGACTGTCTTTTACAGGTGACGGTGGCTCAAACCAAGGCCTTACTTTTGAAGCGATGAATATGGCTGTTGTGCTTAAACTTCCAGTAATTTTCGTTTTCGAAAATAACGGTTTTGGTGAAGGTACTGGTCATGATTACGCTGTAGGAAGTAAGGACATTGCTGGTCGTGCAGCAGGTTTTGGTTTACCTGCAGTTAAAGTTGATGGTACAGACTTCTTTGCCGTCTATGAAGCCGCTCAAACTGCCATTGAACGCGCACGTCGTGGTGAAGGTCCAAGTGTGATTGAAACCATTACAAACCGTTTTTATGGCCACTTCGAAGGTGACCCTGGCTTGATTCGTTCTAAAGAAGAAGTCGAGTTCATCAAAGAAAATAAAGATCCTTTGAAAATTTTCCGCGAAAAAGTTAAAGGCAAAATTGATGAAGCCAAACTAGACGAGATTGATGCAGCTTCAAAGGCAAATGTTGATGACGCCGTTGCTAAAGCTCGTGCTGCGGCATACCCAAAACCAGAACAACTCCTTACTGACGTCTATGTCTCTTACTAAAGGAATAGTAAAGATGCCAAATAAAAGTTTTCGTAATGCAATTAAAGAAGCCATTGAATCAGAAATGCGCCGTGATCCAACCGTATTTGTTGTTGGTGAAGATGTTCGTGGTGGGCACGGCGGTAAAAACACTGAAGAAAACCAGTTAGAAGGTTTCGGTGGTGTATTGGGCGTAACCAAAGGTTTATGGACAGAGTTTGGTTCGGAACGTGTTATTGATACCCCAATTACTGAGTCTGCAATTATCGGTATGGCCGCTGGTGCTGCTGCAACAGGTTTACGTCCTGTTGCTGATTTAATGTTTATGGATTTCTATGGCGTGTGTCATGACATGCTCTATAACCAAGCCGCTAAATTCCGTTATATGTTTGGCGGAAAAGCAAAAGCGCCAATGGTTGTACGTGGCATGATTGGCGCAGGTTTTTCTGCGGCAGCCCAGCATTCTCAGTCACCATATAACGTATTTGCCGCGGTTCCGGGCTTAAAAGTTGTGGTTCCATCTAGCCCATATGATGTGAAAGGGCTATTAATTCAGGCCATTCGTGATGACGACCCTGTGGTGTTCTGTGAGCATAAAATGCTTTATGACATTAAAGGTGAAGTTCCAGATGATGCCTATACTATTCCTTTTGGTGTAGCAAATTACACCCGTGAAGGGACAGACGTGACCATTATTGCTTTAGGCCTGATGGTACACCGTGCCAATGAAGTAGCAGACAAACTAGCAAAAGATGGCATTTCGGTTGAAGTGGTCGACCCTCGCACAATTTCACCTCTGGATGAAGAAGGAATTTTAGAGTCTGTTGCGTCGACTGGACGTGTGGTTATTGTCGATGAATCAGCTGCACGTTGTGGCTTTGGTCATGATGTGGCTGCACTGATCGCGCAAAAAGGTTTCCACTATTTAAAAGCACCTGTTGAACTCGTAACGCCACCACATACGCCTGTTCCATTCTCTCCGGTTTTAGAAAAAGAATGGATTCCAAGTGTAGAGCGTATTGAGCAAGCTGTGCGAAAAACATTGGAGGCTTAGGATGAGCGAAATTAAAACGCTGGAGATCCCGAAATGGGGATTATCCATGGAAGAAGGCACGATCGCCCAATGGTTGATTAAAGAGGGTGATAGCTTTAATAAGGGCGATGAAATTTGTGAAATTGAAACCACAAAAATCGTCAATGTATTAGAAGCGCCTTTTGCTGGAACGCTCCGTAAAATTTTAGCGAAAGATGGTGATACTTTACCCGTCGGTGGTCTTATTGCCGTATGTGCTGATAGTGAAGTTTCTAATGCAGAAATTGAGCAGTTTATTGCCTCACTAGGTGGTTCAGCAGCTAAAGCCTCGGAAGCATCTTCGGAGCAAAGTAAGGCGGAAACATCTGCACCTGTTGCTGAAAAAGCAGAACAGCCACAGACTTCAACAGCTAGCGCTCCAGTTCCTGTAAAGGTAGCTAAAGGTGATTACGCTGTACCAGAGTCATTACAAGGCTATCAAACATCTGATGATTTTTTTGCAACACCACATGCGTTAAAGCTTGCAGAAAAGCACAATGTAAACTTGGCAAAAATCACGGGTTCTGGTCGTGAAGGACGTATTAGTGTTCAAGACATCCAGAAAGCTGTACAGGCTGCTGGTGGTCAATGGCCTGATATTAAACAGCAAACTCAAGCTAAAGTGTTTAAATCTACAGCCGATGATAGCCAAGTTTTAGCGACACCTGTAGCACGTCGTTTAGCAAAGCAGTGGGACATTAACCTAAATGACTGCCGTGTTTCAGGTACTCGTGGCCGTGTTTGTAAAGAAGATGTTGAAGCAGTTTACTATCGTAATAACCCAACGTTGGTAAATGAACAATCGACTCAATGTACTGTTGCTCAACCACAATCGACAATTACGACTGTGGCGATGAGTGGGATGCGTAAAGCGATTGCTTCACGCTTACAAGCTGCAAAACGTAATGCACCGCATTTCCGCTTAGTGGTCGATCTCAACGTAGAGGCTTTGCAAAAATTACGTAAGCAGATTAATGAAACGGTTCCACAAGTGAAACTTTCAATTAATGACATGCTAATTAAAGCTGCTGCTGCGGCACTAATTAAAGTACCTGAGGTGAATGTTCAATTTGATGAAGCGACTCAATCAATTTTACAGTTCTCTCAAGCGGATATTTCGGTGGCCGTAGCGATTCCAAACGGTTTAATTACACCCATTGTGAAAGCTGCAAATCAGAAGTCTTTAGCACAAATTTCTGATGACATGCGTGATTTGGCAACCCGTGCTAAGACTGGCAAGTTACAACCTGAAGAGTTTCAGGGCGGCAGCTTTAGCATTTCAAATTTAGGAATGTTAGGCATTAAGCAGTTCGACGCCATTATTAATCCACCGCAAGGTGCAATTATGGCATTAGGTGCTTCTGAATCACGTGCTGTTGTTGAAAATGGCAATGTAGTGGTTCGTGAGATTGTCACAGCGACGTTGTCATGTGATCACCGTGTCATTGATGGCGCAGTTGGGGCGAAATTCTTGGCCAGCTTTAAGCAGTTTGTTGAAAACCCTGCTTTAATTTTGGTGTAGGAGAACCCGCATGTCAGAAGCTCAATTTGATTTAATTGTGATTGGCGCGGGACCGGGTGGGTATGTGGCTGCAATTCGTGCAGCCCAGCTCGGGTTAAAAACCGCAATTGTAGAAGAGCAACATTTAGGTGGAATTTGTCTAAATTGGGGCTGTATTCCAACTAAAGCTTTGCTTGCAGGTGCAGAGCTCGCAACCCAGTTTAAACATGCAGGACAGTTTGGTTTTCAGGTATCGCAACTCGATTTTGATATTCAAAAGCTTGTGCAACATAGCCGCCAAGTGTCAGCTCAGTTAGTACAAGGCATCGATTATTTACTTAAAAAGAATCAGGTGACGGTTTTTAATGGTCGTGCTCAGCTTACCGCGAAAGAAAAAATTGAAGTGACAGATGCTCAAGGTAACAGTCAGGCTTTGAGCGCACCCCATATTATTTTGGCAACTGGAGCTAAAGCTCGACATGTTCCTCAGCTTCCTGTCGATGGAATATATGTCTGGAGCTATAAAGAAGCACTGGTTCCCGAGCAGTTACCAAAAAGCTTATTGGTTGTAGGCTCGGGAGCGATTGGCAGTGAGTTTGCTAGTCTTTATCAAGACTTGGGTTGTCAGGTGACATTAATTGATTTAGCCAAGCAGATTTTACCTACTGAAGATGCAGAGGTTGCCCAATTTGTCAGAAAACAATTTGAACAAAAAGGTATGAAAGTCTTAACCGATGCTGTCGTTCAAAGTATTCAGATTGAAAATGAGCAAGTCCACTGTGTGGTTGAAACGGCAAATGATATTCAAATGCTTGTTTTTGATCGCGTGCTTTCGGCAATTGGTGTACAGCCTAATACCACGGGGCTAGGACTAGAACGTTTAGGTGTAGAACTCAACCCACAAGGTTTTGTGGCAATTGATGACTATTGTAAAACCAATGTAGCAGGGCTTTATGCCATCGGTGATGTGGCTGGTGCACCGTGTCTTGCCCATAAAGCAAGCCATGAAGCCATGATATGTGTCGAGAAAATCGCTGGTGTAGCAAACGTCCATTCACTCGACCGTAGCCAGATACCTGGTTGTATTTTTACGCATCCACAAGTGGCGAGTATTGGTTTAACGGAAAATGCAGCAAAAGCTAAGAATCTACCTATACGAATCGGCAAGTTTTCTTTAACTGCAAATGGTAAAGCTTTAGCAATTGGAGATGCGTCAGGTTTTGTGAAAACTATTATTCATGCAGAAACGGGTGAATTACTTGGTGCACATATGGTAGGCCATGAAGTGACTGAACATATCCAAGGCTTTGCGATTGCCAAATATCTAGAAGCAACTGATGAAAGTTTAGCTCAAGTGATTTTCCCACATCCAACCTTATCAGAAGCCATGCATGAGTCCATTTTGGCCTCAATGCAACGAGCGATTCATATGTAGAAATTCTACATTTACAGGAGTTGAACATGGTTAAGGGATTAAAAAATAAAGTCGTTTTAGTGACTGGGGCAGCTCAAGGCATTGGCCGTGGGATTGCCCTGCGCTTGGCGCAAGAAGGGGCACATATTGCATTAGTTGATATGAAACAAGATCGACTGAATGATGTGCAGCAGGAAATTAAGGCTTTAGGTGTAAATGCGAGCACATTTATTGCTGATGTAAGTGACCGCGAGCAAGTGTATGCTGCTATAAATCATGCTGAGCAGACACTTGGTGGGTTTGATGTCATGATTAATAACGCTGGAATTGCACAAGTTCAAGCGATTGCGGATATCACACCTGATGAATTCCAAAAAATTGTTGATATTAATATTGGTGGCGTGCTGTGGGGAATACAGGCTGCTGCTGCAAAATTTAAGCAACGTCAACATAAAGGAAAAATCATTAATGCTTGCTCAATTGCAGGCCACGATGGGTTTGCTTTACTCGGTATTTACTCGGCAACCAAATTTGCGGTACGAGCACTTACCCAAGCTGCGGCAAAAGAATATGCTAGTCACGGTATTACAGTAAATGGATATTGCCCCGGAATTGTCGGAACTGATATGTGGGTGGAAATAGATAAACGTTTTGCTGAAATTACCGGTGCCGCAATTGGTGAAACTTATAAAAAGTATGTGGAAGGTATTGCTTTAGGTAGAGCCCAAACACCAGACGATGTAGCCGCATTAGTTGCTTTTCTGGCAAGTGAAGATTCGGACTATATTACGGGTCAATCTATTTTAACAGACGGCGGAATCGTCTATCGCTAAAACAACATCCTGATTTGAGGGAGATAATAATGAAAGCAGCACGTTTTTATGACAGAGGCGATATTCGTATTGAAGATATCCCTGAACCAGAAGTCACTCCCGGCACTGTAGGTATCAAGGTGGCTTGGTGTGGAATCTGTGGTACAGATTTACACGAGTTTATGGAAGGGCCAATTTTTATTCCACCGTGTTGGCATCCGCATCCTATTTCAGGTGAATCTGCACCGATTACCATGGGACATGAGTTTTCAGGTGTTGTCTATGCAGTTGGTGAAGGGGTTGATGATATTGAAATTGGTCAACATGTCGTCGTAGAGCCTTATATTGTGGCCGATGATGTGCCGACTGGACCGGGCTATAATTATCATCTTTCCAAAAATATGAACTTTATTGGTTTAGGCGGTCGTGGCGGTGGCTTATCGGAGAAAATTGCGGTTAAACGCCGTTGGGTGCATCCAATTTCCAATAAAATTCCACTGGATCAGGCGGCCTTAATTGAACCGTTATCGGTAGGTCATCATGCCTATGTGCGCAGTGGTGCAAAGGCTGGTGACATTGCACTGGTTGGTGGTGCAGGTCCAATTGGTTTGTTGCTTTCGGCAATTTTAAAAGCGAAAGGGCTTAAGGTCATCATTACTGAGCTAAGTGCAAAACGTAAAGAAAAAGCCAAAGAGTCGGGAGTTGCAGATTATATTTTAGACCCGTCAGAAGTTGATGTTGTTTCTGAGGTTATGAAAATTACTAATGGCGATGGTGTTGATGTTGCGTTTGAATGTAGTAGCGTTAACAAGGTGTTAGATACTTTGGTCGCGGCAGTCAAACCAACAGGTGTGATTGTTATAGTTTCGATTTGGAGCCATCCAGCATCAATTAATGTGCATAGTGTAGTGATGAAAGAGCTTGATGTACGAGGCACAATTGCCTATGTAAATGACCATCAAGAAACCATTAAACTGGTCGAAGAAGGTAAAATAAATCTTGAACCTTTTATTACGCAGCGCATTCAACTTGATGATTTGATTTCACAAGGTTTTGAAACCTTAATTCATAACAATGAGTCAGCCGTTAAGATTATCGTACATCCATAAATAGATACTTAATCCTATAAAAAAGAGCGATGATTCGCTCTTTTTTATTAAAGTAAGTTGTTGTTTTGAGCTTCAATAATAGGCGGCAATGGCTGTCCTAAAGAGCTTAGAGACTCACGTTCAATCAAACGTACAATTGAATCGAGCGGTAAATCATTTTCTTGCAAACCAAAAGGTTCTTCAATTTGAGCACTTAGGGCATCTAAACCTAAAAACATATAAGCAATTAAGCCGACAATAAGCGGTGTCCAAATACCTAGAGCTGCTTCAAGGCTAAACGGTAATATGAAACAGAAACAATAAACGGCACGGTGTAAAAGTACTGAATATGAGTAGGGTAAAGGTGTCCCAGCAATACGGTCACAACCTGCTTGAATATTGCCTAGCTCAACAATATGTCGATTTAAGGTGCTATAGATAATGTCACTAATTTCGCCGTCTTTTAGTATTTTAACTAAATCTTTTTGAATATTTTCGAGTACAAACTGAGGGGCATTAATATGCTCATTTAAATAATTAAGTGAAGAATTATTTAAATAGGCATGTTCAAGAAATTTTGTGGGTTCGACTGTTTGTTGACGTAAACGATCACGCAGTAAATTACTAAAAATTAAGACCTGATGAATTAAATGTTCACGTTGTTCATTGGTTAGAACATGGCTATCTCTAACAATATGTCTAGCATTGGCAATTAGTGCACCCCAAAGTTTGCGACCTTCCCACCATCGGTCATAACACGCATTATTTCGAAAACCCGTACAAATCGAAAGAATCACACCAAATATTGTAAATCCAATCGCAGGTACGGTAGGGATTTGAATCCAATGATAATAAGAGAGCCAGACTACACATGCTGAAATAAGTACAACAAAACTCAGTGCAGGTAAAACCTTCGGCAAAATTGTTCCTTTCCAAGCAAATAATAATTTAAATACATTGCTTTTATCGCGGACAATCATATAAAGCCTTTGAACTAACGAACCTAACCTAGTGCAATATGATACGCCTTAGACGAGCCAAATACCTAGCTAAAGCTTATGCTTTTGTCTGTATCGCCAAAGAGTAGTGCGGCTAATTCCAAAAATATTCGCGACCATATTCAGGTTATGGTTATATTTTTCTAAAGCTGCTTGTACATTTTCAGGACTAAGCTCTGTATTTGTCTCGGGTAATTTAACGTAATCTTCAGCATTTAAGAGTTCATTTGGTAAGTCTTCGACCTCAATTTCATCTTTACCATTTGCCATGGTTAACGCATAAAGGAGGGTGTTTTTTAACTCACGAACATTTCCTGGCCAGTCATAGTTTAATAAAATTTGCATGGCTTTTTGATTAACATGGCGAGGCATTGTGTCGAGTTGAGTGGAGCTTTCTTTTAAAATCTGATCGACAATGAGAGGAATATCGACTTTACGCTCTCTGAGTGGTGGTATAAAAATTGGAATCACACGCAAACGGTAGAGTAAATCATGGCGGAAACGCCCAGCCTTAGCCTCTTCGCGTAAAGCTTTATGTGTTGCGGTAATAATTCGGACATTGGCTTGAATCGGTTTTTCACCACCTACAGGAGTAAATTCACTTGTTTCTAACACCCGTAATAATTTAGCTTGAAGCTCTAAAGGAATCTCGGCAATTTCATCCAGAAACAGTGTTCCGCCTGCGGCACGTTCAAAAACGCCTTTATGGTCACGAATTGCTCCCGTAAAAGCACCTTTCACATGTCCAAAAAGTTCACTCTCTAGAATATTGGCATTAAGAGCTGCACAGTTAATCGCTACAAAAATCTTATTTTTACGTTGGCTATAATCATGAATTGCTTTTGCCACAAGTTCTTTACCGCTACCAGATTCACCGCGTACGAGCACTGGAAACTCAGTAATTGCCACTCTTTGAATAATTGAAAACATACGAGCCATTTCTGGTGAGCAACTATTAAAAACTTTGGCTAAGTCTTGTAAGTGTTCTGTTAGCTCTACTTGATCAACAATATAATTCTCTATGCCAACAGGCTGTAGAATATGCAATTTCCCGATAATGCGATTCTCTGCGATGTAAATATCATTTTCCTGATAGATAAATCGCTTTCTCATTTTAGGAGTATTAACTTCGAGATACTGATTATGATGATCTTGAGTAAGCGCTGCCATGCTCTCAACAGAAATGTCATCTGTATTAAATTTATAGTGAATTGCTTGAGTAGATGTATCTGCTAAAAATAGACTCGCATTTGGGAATAAAGCTTTTAATTGCTCAAATAAAGTAAAAAAATCTTGTTCTGACTGAAAATTTAACTTTGCCATTTCATGTGTTTCACAATCGTTTCATTGAAACATACTTGAGTTTCAAAGGAACATCAAGTTGAGTTTGTTTTCTAAATTTAATTCAAATTATTGTTTTAAATATTTGATTTTTATATTTATTATTTATTTTTAAATAATTGGCATCTTATTTGCAAAATATAGGAAAGAAATAAATTATTGGGGTATAAATCATGTTCTTTAAGCAGTTTTTTGAAAAAGAAAGTTCGACTTATACATATATGCTTGGGTGTGAACAAACACGAGAGGCTGTTTTAATTGACCCAGTCGCATCAGATATAGAGATTTATACAAAAGAATTAGAGCAGCATCAATTTACGCTCATCTATACCTTAGATACCCATGTTCATGCAGACCATATTACCGCTGCGAATTTGCTTCGGGAACGTCTCGATTGCAAATCGGTTTTACACCGTAATTCAGATGTAAGTTGCGGAGATATTTTAATTACAGATGGTTGCATGCTTAAAGTTGGCAACCTCAGTATTGAAGCGCGCTATACACCAGGTCATACCAATGCTTGTACGAGTTACTTGGTTGAAAACATGGTTTTCACTGGTGATGCATTATTAATTGACGGCTGCGGTCGAACCGATTTCCAGCAAGGTAGTGCGGGCACACTTTATGACAGTATTCATAAACAACTTTTTAGCCTACCTGACGACACTATTGTGTATCCGGGACACGATTACAAAGGTCGCCTGTCTTCAACAATTGGTAATGAACGTTTAAATAACTCACGTTTAGGTCAGAATCGTTCGCGTGAAGATTTTATTGAATTAATGAATAACTTAAATCTGCCATATCCAAAACAAATCGATAAAGCACTTCCTGCCAATCAGGCTTGCGGCTCAATTTCACAATTATAAGGTGGCAATATGGAACTTAAACGAGTTAATCAAGATTTTTATGTTGCTGGCCAGATTACTGCCAACGATATTGCAAAAATTGCAGACCAAGGAATAAAAACTCTGATATGTAACCGACCAGATGGAGAAGGTGCAGATCAACCCAATGTGATTGAAATTGAAGAAGCAGCTCAGCGACATAGCCTAAACGTAATTTATCAGCCTGTTACCAGTGGCAAAATTACCGACCAACAAGTTGTCGAGTTTAAGCAGCTTTATCAGAATGCTCAGAAGCCCGTTTTAGCGTATTGCCGTTCTGGTATGCGTGCAGTCAGTTTATGGGCTTTGGCTGAAGTTGCTCCACAAGATACAGCACTGTTAGTAGAAGCAGGTAACAAACTTGGTTTTAACTTAAAAGGCTTAGTGCCACGTATTTTAAAACGTGATCATGAACCAGTCACAATTCCTTGTTATAGCGTTGTTATTGTTGGCGCTGGGGCAGCAGGAATTTCTGTAGCGTCTAGTCTTTTATGTCGTGAACCTCATTTAGATATTGTCATTATTGATCCGGCAGACACTCATTATTATCAACCAGGTTGGACCATGGTTGGGGGCGGCATTTTTAAACCGCAAGTTACTGCACGCTCCATGGCAAGTGTGATTCCTGCAAAAGTGAAATGGATGAAAGCAGCGGTTGCTGGATTTGACCCTGAGCATAATCAGGTTATTTTGGAAGGATGCCAACCCATTCAATATAAAGCCTTAGTCGTCTGTCCTGGTTTAAAACTGAATTGGCATGGCATTGAAGGTTTAGTTGAAACCTTAGGTAAAAATGGGGTGACGTCTAACTATCGTTATGATTTAGCGCCGTATACATGGGAACTGGTGCAACAATTAAACGGTGGAAAGGCAATCTTTACCCAACCGCCTATGCCGATTAAATGTGCAGGTGCTCCTCAAAAAGCTATGTACCTTTCAGCCGATTACTGGTTAAAGCAAGGCAAACTTAAAGATATCTCTATCCATTTTTATAACACTGGCGCTGTTTTATTTGGTGTGAAGGAATATGTACCTGCACTAATGCAATATGTCGAAAAATATGGCTCTGAACTGCACTTTAACCATCAACTTGTCAAAGTAGATGGTCCTGCAAAAAAAGCATGGTTCAAAGTGGTGAACGATGAAAATGCAGCATTGATCGAAACTAATTTCGATATGTTGCATGTTGTTCCTCCGCAACAAGCCCCAGACTTTATTCGTGCCAGTACGCTCACTGATGAAGCAGGCTGGGTGAGTGTTAACCCTCAAACCTTACAACATACACAACATGCCAATATTTTTGCTTTAGGCGATGTGATGAATGCACCTAATGCCAAAACGGCTGCTGCTGCACGCGCACAAGCTCCGATCGTTGCTGTAAATGTGATAGTACAACTGAACGGTGAACAGAACTTCTGTGAATACAATGGCTATGGCTCATGTCCACTCACCGTAGAGCGTGGAAAAATCGTTCTGGCTGAGTTCGGTTACGGCGGCAAATTACTCCCAAGCTTTCCGAAATGGATGATTGATGGGCAAAAGCCATCTCGTTTGGCATGGTTACTTAAAGAGCAGATTTTACCACCGATTTATTGGCAAGGCATGCTTAAAGGCCGCGAGTGGATGGTCAAACCTGAGCGAGGATAAGTAAAGCTTAATAAGTTTTACCCGAGCGCAAGACGAGAACTATGTTCGAGTTAAGAGGATAAACAAAGCAACGCTTTATCCTGAGAAGCGGTTAAAGCTTCGCAAGAAGACGAGATCTACTCACTCATTAACCAGCAGTCTACTGCAAATAATGTATATGCAATTTTAGGCTTTTGATATGTTATTACTTGTCGTTGAAGGCATCGTGATTGGCTTTTTACTTGGTCTTACTGGTGCTGGTGGGGGTATTCTTGCTGTACCCGCGCTCATGACCAGTCAAGGCTGGAGTGTGGTGCAAGCTGCACCGATTGGGTTGTTGGCGGTTGCGCTATCTACACTCATTGGAACCATTGAAGGCTTATTTAAAAAGATAGTTCGTTATCGTGCTGCTATTTGGATTGCCTTAATTGGTGCCCCTATGGCACACATCGGCATTTTAATAGCCAACGCGATTTCACCTGTTTGGCTCATGTTAATGTTCAGCTTAGTCATGTTTACAGTAGGTTATCGACTTATTAGTAACCGAGTATCAGACTTTCATAACCCGCCGTGCCAGGTCAACCCAAGTACGGGACGCTTTATCTGGAATTTTAAAACGGGAAGCGTTCTTGCCAGCATCGGGATTATTGCGGGGCTTTTAACTGGCATGTTAGGGGTTGGTGGCGGCTTTGTAATTGTGCCAGCGCTTAGAAAAGTCACAAATTTGGATATGCATAGCATTGTTGCAACGTCACTTATGATTATTTTTCTCATCAGTGGAATGAGTATTGTGATGCATATTGCAGAGGGTTTTCACTATCCAGTAGGCATTACTAGTGCGTTTGCGCTCGCATGTGCAGTTGGTATGTTATTAGGGCGCAGAGCTATTCGTTTTATTCCCTCTGCAATTGTGCAAAAAGTCTTTGCTTTAATGGTTTTTGCTGTCGCAATTTATATGGTCATTAAGATAGTTAATCTAACAAATATCTAAGTAATATAGTATTTTAACTATCTCTGTAGTTAGCAATTTTCCAAAGACGAGATGTTAAAATTCTCTTGGGAAATTTGATTTAAACGATATAAATTTTTGAGAAAGCGATATGAAGCGAGTTAACGTAGCAATTTGCGGTTTTGGACGGATTGGACAACAAATTGCAGAGCTCCTTTTAAATCGAACGACCTACTATAAACAAAAATATCAAATTGATGCCCGTTTAGTGGGTGTCTGTAACTCATCGTCAGGCTTAATTGATCAAGAAGGTTTACAAGCTTCAAAGTGGCTAGATAAAACACAATATCAAGCAGGCCTAACTGAGCAAAAGTTTTTAGAACAGGTTCAAGCAGATGTCATTATTGAGACAGGGCCAAGTGACTATGTAACAGGTGGAAAAGGCCTATTTTATTTAGATTATGCTTTAACACATAGCATGAATGCGATTGCGGTATCTAAAGGTGCTTTAGTCGTAGATGGTAAAAAATTAGTTAACTTGGCACCTCAGCACAATAAAAAACTATTTTTTAGCGGTGCAACAGCTGCTGCCTTACCAACTGTTGATTTGTTTGAATATAACTTAGCTGGCTGCCAAATTTTAGAAATAGAAGGTGTGTTTACAGGCACCACGAATTTTATTTTGAATGATATGTTGCAACATGAATGTGCGTTTGCAGAATCTCTTGAAAAAGCTCAAGCAAAAGGTATTGCAGAACCTGACAGCTCTTTCGATGTAGATGGATGGGATACTGCTGCCAAAATTACGATACTAGCCAATACTGTTTTGGGGGCTGATGTAAAAATTCAAGATATTCCAAGACAAGGAATTAGTCATGTGACTGCCGATCATATTCGTGATTGGAAAAAAGAAAATGTAATTCCTCGTCTGGTCGGTTTTATTCATATTAAGAATCAGCAAATTCAAACCGGTGTTGAATTAAGATTAGTTCCAGCAAATCATCCTTTTGCTCATCTGCAAGGTTCCAATAAATGCATTCGGGCGTTAACGCAAGAAATGGGGGAATTTGTTGTCAGTGGAGGGGCATCTGCGCCTTTAGCCACAGCAGCCGCGGCTTTAAAAGATTTTGAGTTGATGCTTAAAACGGGCTGCTAGAGATGAATTATTACTTATAAAAAAGCAGGCTTTTAGGCCTGCTTCTCACAATTTTTTTGACTATTAAATAACTTTTTTCCAATTTCTAACTTACTAAACATTAAGTAGTTACCAAGTAAGATTAATAAAATTCCAAATACCGCATTTAAAGTCCATACATATCCTTCAAAGAAAGTAGAAACTGTTAGAGCAACTAAAGGAAAGAGCAACGTGCTATAGGCTGCTTTGGCTGCGCCAATTCGTCCAACAAGAGAAAAGTAAGCAGAGAACCCAATAACCGTACCAAATACTGCTAGGTAAAGTACCGAGCTTAAAAATGGGAAATTCATTGGAGGCATTAAATCTTGGCCAGTAAATAAAGCTAGACTTAACATCACCAATGCGCCATAAGTCATTGCATAACAGTTGGTTGAAAAGATATTTAGACCACGTTTTTGGTGTCTAACACTAATCATGTTCCCTAAAGAAAAACCGTAAGTGCCTACTGCACACAGACCGATACCCATTAATAATTGTGCATTAAACTGACTATTAACAAGGTCATGCCAAAACAGTAAAACAATACCTATGAGTCCTAGAATTGCAGCTGGGGCAAAATTTGGTGATGGTTTTTGCTTAAAAAAGATTAGCGCATTAATAGCATTAAAGAAAACGGCCATCGAAAAAATAACGGACTCTAAACCGCTGTTTACATATTTAACTGCGGTATAAAAACAAATAAAGTTTAGGCCGAAAACACAAAGGCCTTGCAGCATACAGAACAAATGATCTTTTAAAGCAATTCGCTGTAATTTTCCTGAAAATAGTAAAACAACCCACAGTAATAAGGCTGAAATGGCAAAACGCCATAAAATTGCGACAACTGGTGTTGCATAATGGCTTTGAACGGCAATTCCAATCCATGTTGTTCCCCAAATCAACACCACCGCAACATAGAGTAAAATATTCATAACTTCATCCTCGATTACCAAACTTAAGTATCTAGGATTGCTTCATTTTTCACGTATATATTCTTGTGTTGTACATGCAAGATCTTGCGTTTTTTATAGATCTAAACTAGCTGAATTTTGCGGAATATGGTTAACTTAAGCTCAATGATATTCGTTTTAATTTTGCATGGCCTATCAAACTTTAGAACAGCTACAGCAATCTAAAGCCAAGCTTCACGAGACTGTGGTGCTTGATGAGAATATGCAACTTGCATTTTGGTCTAATAAGCAAGATCGCGTAAGTGTCTGTAGCGATCACCATACTTTAAGTCTCTATATTCAAGATGGCTATGAAAGCTATCAAAAAACCCCTGCAGGCTGGAAAAACGGCGGTGGGCCGGGGCGTTTTTGCTTATTGCCTGAGCATCAGGAGTCGACTTGGGATATACGTGGTGGGCTTAAATTCGTTCACTTATATTATACCGACCAACATTTGCGTGATGTTGCCGAAAAAATATGGGACAAAGAACCTAATCAAATTGAACTAAACGAAGTTGTTTTTAACGATGACGAAAAGATTCGAGCGCTTTATCAGTTTTTCTTACTAGATTGTGATTGGAAAGATTCAGCAAACCATTTACAAATGAGTACAACTGCCAGTTTATTACTGAACCATTTAATTCGAAGATATAGCAATGTTCAATGGCAGCAACCTATCATTAAAGGTGGGCTCGCTCCTCATAAACTCAAATATATTCAAGACTGGATTGAAGGGCATCTAGATCAAGCACTTACCTTGTCTGATTTGGCAAATGTTGTAAATTTAAGCGAATACCATTTTGCTCACATGTTTAAACAGTCCATGAATATGGCGCCTCACCAATATGTCATGCAAAGACGCTTAACCAAGGCCAAGGGGCTAATTCAGTCATCTCAGCTTTCTTTGCAAGATATTGCCCTAGTATGTGGGTTTAGTTCAGCAAGTCATTTAAGTCATCGCTTTAAACAGTTTTATGGTATGAGTCCTTCACAGTTACGTTAAACGTCTAATGTAATTGGTCTATCTTGAGCTGCATCAAACGCAGCTCTTGCCGCATCAATATCAGCAATGTGCTGCTGAGCCCATTGGCCTAAAGCAATTACAGGTTCTGTAAGTGAATGACCGAGTGGGGTTAATTCATATTCAACATGAGGTGGAACTACAGGATAAACCGTACGTTTAACTAATCCATCTCTCTCTAAACCACGCAAACATAAGGTAAGCATACGCTGCGATATTCCATTGATACTTCTTTTAATTTCAGAAAAGCGATGAGAACGTGATGCAAGTGTCATTACAATGAGTATACTCCATTTCTCGCCAACTCTAGCCAATACTTGGCTGACTCTTTGGCAATTTGAACTTTGGATATCGTGAGGTATGGTTACAGTCATATTACTTGGTTCCCTAAATGTGCCTTCTTGTGCATCAGAATAATAGTAGTAACATAATTAGTTCAAGTAACAATTTTATACTGTAGGTATAAGCAATGAAACTACTTCAAATTGACACAAGTATTTTAGGTGAGCAGGCTGTTAGCCGCCAACTCACCTCATCTGTTATTCGTCAGCTCATCACAGCTTATCCAGATGCAGAAATTATTCATCACGATTTTGCTTTAGAGCCAATTCCTCATTTGTCTGATGCTGAGTTCTTAGCATGGCAAGGTGTTGAACCTAATAATGAAATAGCGCAGCAACGTGTTGCACGAAACACCCAATATTTGGATGAGTTCTTATCGTCAGATATCGTTGTAATTGGCGCGCCAATGTACAATTTTAGCTTCCCATCACAGTTAAAAGCGTGGCTTGACCGACTATCTGTTGCTGGAAAAACATTCCGTTATATGGAAAACGGTCCTCAAGGTTTAGTAGAAGGTAAACGTGTGATTATTGCTTCTTCGCGTGGCGGTGTGTATTCAGAAGGTTCACCAGCCGAAGCTTTAGACTATCAAGAAACTTATATCAAAGCGTTTTTCAATTTTATTGGTGTGACTGATATTACTTTTGTGCGCGCGGAAGGGATCGCTTTCGGCCCAGAAGCACGTCAAGCTGCCTTAGATAATGCAGCAGCACAAATCGCACAATTAGCGGGTTAAAAATATAAACAGCCGAACAGAAAAGAAACTGTTCGGCCTTATTGATAAGATTTTCTGAATTTAAAAAATATTTAAATCAATAGTTAACTAAAAAAAGTGACAGCGAGTCCAACCAGCGCTGATGCAAAAATCACATATAACACGTTCAGGTTAAAGCGGAATAAAGCAATAAATGCACCAACAGTAATGAAGGCTGCAACAATGTCAAAATGCCCTGAAAAGCCTTGTGGCCATAACACGTGATAACTAAAAAATAGTGCGAGATTTAGAATTACACCGACCACAGCCGCGGTAATTGCAGTGAGTGGCGCAGTAAATTTAATTTCATTATGTGTAGATTCAATAATGGGCGCACCCGCAAAAATAAATACAAATGAAAAGAGAAAGGTAAACCAAGTCACAATGACTGCACCAAGTGCTCCAGCAAAAAATAGATGCTCAGAGCCAAGTAGTGAATGATTGACGCCTCCTAAAAAGCCAACAAAGGCCACTACCATAATCAGTGGACCCGGTGTAGTTTCACCTAAAGCTAAACCATCAATCATTTGTGTAGGTGAAAGCCATCCAAAATGATTTACAGCCCCTTGATACACATAAGGTAAAACCGCATAAGCCCCCCCAAACGTAAGTAAAGCAGCCTTGGTGAAGAACCATGCCATTTGAGTATAAGAATGATGCCATCCAAAATATGCGCCTAAAGCTAAAATTGGCAATAGCCATAAAGCGATTGCTACAAGAATAAGTTTAGCTAACCGCAACCAATGGAATTTAGCGTGCTCTGGTGTTGGAGTCTCATCATCAATAAATGCCGGACCATAATCTTTTTGACTGGCTTTATGTCCAACCGCGGAGGAAAATAGTTCTGGGTACTTTTTACTCGCTAAATAGCCAGCAATACCAGCTGATAAAACGATAAACGGGAAAGGAAGCTTTAAGACAAAGATTGCAAAGAACGCCGCAATCGCGACGATCCATAAAAACTTATTTTTAAGCGAACGACTACCTATACGGTACGTTGCATGGAAAACAATTGCGGTAACGGCAGGCTTAATTCCATAGAAAATACCTGCAATAACGGGAACATCTCCAAATTTTATGTAAACCCAAGACAGTCCAATTAAAATAAATAACGAGGGTAATACAAATAGAATACCGGCAACTAAACCTCCAGCAGTTCTGTGCATGAGCCAACCAATGTAGGTTGCTAATTGCTGCGCTTCAGGGCCGGGTAACAGCATGCAGTAGTTCAGTGCATGTAAAAATCTTTTTTCAGATATCCAGCGCTTTTGCTCAACGAGTTCCTGATGCATCACAGCGATTTGTCCAGCTGGCCCTCCAAAACTAATAAAGCCAAGCTTGAGCCAAAATAAGAAGGCTTGCCAGAAGGTGACTTGAATAATACTTTCAGGTAAAGGGGATTTTTCGTTTTCCATTTTTTATCCCATCAAAAAATTGATTCATACGGATCAAGAACATCAAAAACTAGTAACTTTTAGTTAATTGAATAAGTTAGATGTGCTAGGCAGCTATAGCATACAGAACAAAAATGACTTTCTTATTATTTTAAAAAGATATTCTTCTAAAAAATCTCTAGAAGAATATCTATCTTTTACTTTTTAATGATCATGTTCTAAATAATCTGGTTTTTTCGGAAGCGCAAGGCTACATAAGAAACAGATAATCAGCATGACAATGACATATATAAAGAAGGTATTTTCAATTCCGGCAGCTTTGAACTGTAGGGCAACTGAAGGAGCAGAACCGCCAAACAGCGCATTACCTACTGCATAAGAGAAACCTACACCTAAAGCTCGCACATGAGGTGGGAACATTTCAGCTTTTACCAAGCCACTGATAGATGTATAGAAACTGAGTAACATCATCATAAAAATAAGTAGCAAGGTAATGATGATCGGAGAATCTATATAGGCACGCATCCCGATCACCATGACTGGGTATATAAAAATCGCAGACAATAAGCTAAAGGCCAGCATTGAAGAGCGTCGCCCAATACGGTCGGAAATAGCACCAAATACAGGTTGAGCACACATATAGACAAATAGTGCGAAGGTCATGATATAACCAACGATTTTTCCATCCATCCCTAAATTGGTTAAATAGGTTTTTGAATAAACAGTCTCTACATAAAACGTTAATGAACCAGCAGAAGTGTATCCAACCACCAATAAAAAGGTTTTCCAGTGCTTTTTAAAGAGTTCTCTTAAGCTACCAGACTCTTTTCGTTCGCTGTCTTGATGAGAAAGCGTTTCTTCTAAACGACTACGTGCAAGCAAAGATAAGATTGCTGCAATACCACCAATAACAAACGGAATACGCCATCCACCATCATGTAATTGTTGTTCACTTAAGAACGTTAATAAAATTACACCAAGTAAGCTTGCGAGTAACTGACCACCAGAGAGGGTGACATATTGGAAAGATGAGTAAAAACCACGTTGGCCTTTTAAACCCAATTCACTCATATATGTTGCTACTGCACCATATTCACCACCAACTGATAAGCCTTGAAGTAAGCGCACTACCAGTAAAAGAAAAGGGGCAAATAAGCCAACTTGGTCATAAGTAGGTAGGGCTGCAAATAGAAAAGAACTCAAAGCCATCAGACAAATTGAGATGACCATAGACTTTTTTCGACCATGCCGGTCTGCAATTCGTCCAAATACCCAACTACCAATAGGACGCATAAAAAAGCTTGCAGCGAATACACCCCAAACATAGATAGATTTAGTCGTACTATCCATATCAGGTGCTGTTAATGCTTGAGTAAAGTAGGCAGCAAATACTGCATAGATATAAAAGTCGAACCATTCAACTAAATTACCAGAGGCTGCGCCTACAATCCCACGTATTCTGCTACGTTTTTCTTCCTGAGTGTATGTCATATTTCTTCCATCATTTTGCAGACAAAAATGAGGAATTTTTAGATATGCTGGATAGAAAATAAAATGAAACTTTAAATATCACTCAATCCTGAGCACTTCCTTAAATTCCTAACTATTCATTTTTTCTAATTTTAAAATTCGTTTCTAGTAAGATTACGTCCTTTTGTTCGATTTAAAGATAATTTTACCAATGATCGAACACTTCCTTTCATTTAACTTAATAATTAATTCTATTTAAAATCAGTGAGCTAATTTACAACGGTACTTTTCTATTTTATTTCTCCTTTTAAGTTTCATTTCGAGCTTAAGTTTATTTCGAATATTTGGTAATACTTAAAAAGTTATAGCGTCAATTCCTAATAAAATAAATGAAATTTATATAATGATAAGTTCATAAAATTTGAATCAAATACACTTAATCGAAAAAGTACAGAATGTATTGTTTCTCAATATATGTAGCTGTATTCTTGCGTGGCTAAAAATAGACTCCGCACTCATTTCTAGCGCTTTAGAATTATGCACGGTATGGCAGGTAGTTATTCAATGGAAAGACGTTCGATAAATCTTCACTTCATGACATGCTCTAAAACAGCATTGGTTTCATCTATTGCACTCATAACATCTGCCGTCTATGCAAATGAAGCGGAGGTTTCGCAGCTCCCAACCATTACTGTGAACGCTACACAAAATAATGAGGCACTATATACGTCTAAAAAAGTTAATTTATCTGGTTTTCAAACTGGTGATGTAAAGAAAGTCCCTGCATCTATTACAATCATTACCTCTGAGCGTATAGCAGACCAACACGCAAAAACTTTAACTGATGTTATTAAAAATGATTCATCGTTAGGGGATGGCTACGCTGCAATTGGCTACTATCCAAACTTTGTAGCACGTGGTTTTGCGCTTGATTTAGGCTCAAGTTATCTCATTAATGGTCACACTATACGTGGCGAGCAAAATGTTGCTTTAGAAAATAAAGAACAAGTTGAAATCTTAAAAGGCATTTCTGCAATTCAAAGTGGAATGTCGACACCAGGTGGTGTGGTTAACTATGTAACCAAAAGACCAGCCGATGTTAAAAACATTGCTGTAGATGCAAATTCAGAAGGCGGCTATACACTGGCAACAGATGTCGGCGGCTTTGTTAATGATAGTTTTGGTTATCGAATCAATTTAGCCCATGAAAGCATCCATCCAAATGTTGATCACGCAAATGGTAAACGAGAGTTTGGTTCAGTTGCTTTAGACTGGAAAATTAATGATCGTTCTAAATTATTGTTTGATATTGAAGCTCAGCATCTAAGTCAACGTTCAGTACCGGGTTATCAACTGCTTGATGGGCAAGAAGTACCAACAAATGTAGATCAAGACCGTTTATTGGGTTACCAGTCTTGGAGTAAACCTGTTGTTAATAACAGTGTAAATGCAAGTTTGAAATATCAATATGCATTTAATGATCAATGGAATGCTAGCTTAAGTGCATCGCAAAGCCGTGTTGTGATTGATGATTACAGCGCTTTTCCATGGGCTTGTTATAGCGACGGAGTTTGCCAAAATAATACTTTTGATAAAGATGGTAATTACGGTATTTACGATTTTCGTAGTCCAGACGATACACGTATTACCAACCAGTTTTCTGCTGGGTTAAATGGACAATTCCATACTGGCAATATTCAGCATCAAATCGCTTTTGAAATACAACATACTTATAAAACATTGAAGCGCTACAACTCTAACTCAATGGAGCTTGCCCCTATAGGATTAGGTAATATCTATGAAGAAACAAAGGATTATGAGCCAGCTCAGATTGAATTAAGAAATTACTATAAAGCTCTAGAAAGTGATCAGACTGCATTTACTATATCTGACCGAGTTCAATTTAATGATCAGTGGTCAACTCTACTCGGTGGAAAACTTATTTACCTTGATGAACAAGCTTATAATTCAGATGGGCAACAAAGCCGAGATACCGATTTAAACAAGTTCTTGCCACAATTAGCGCTTATGTATAGTCCAACTTCCAAGACCAATCTTTATGCTTCATATGCCAAAGGATTATCAGATGGTGGTGAAGCTCCGTGGTTCGCTAATAATGCTTTAGAAGTTCTATCTCCTAAAAACTCTGAACAATATGAAGTTGGTGTTAAGCAACAAATTCAGAACTTCTTAGTAACAGTAGCTATTTTTGACTTAAAACAAGACAATCAATATACGACTATAAATTCTGAAGGAAAATTAGAATTTGTTGAGCAAGGTGAACAACACAATCAAGGTATTGAGTTAGGTTTAACTGGTACCCTAACCGATACACTTGATGTCAGTTCAGGTATTACCTATACCAAATCTCGTCTTGTTGATATTGATAATGACAGCTACAAGGGTCATCAAACTCAAAATGTACCGAAAGTCCGCGCAACTGCGCAGTTATCTTATAAAGTACCTTCAGTTGAAGGGTTAAGATTATTGAGTGGTATGCAATACAGTAGCAGTAAATATGCAAATAAAGAGGGAACGGCAAAAGTAGGTGGCTATAGCGTCTTTAATATAGGGGCTGCCTATAAAACAAATTTTGCTGGGCATGACACAACTTTTAGATTTAATATTGATAACTTATTTAATAAGAAGTATTGGCGTGATGTAGGTGCATTTATGGGGGATGACTATCTATTTTTAGGTAATCCACGTACAGCTCAGTTCTCTACAACTTTTAGTTTTTAAAAGTTATAGAACAAATAAAAAAAGGAGCTTCGAAAAGCTCCTTTTTTTATTTCAGGAATTAAGCCGACATTTTTGGTTTAACCATATTATTAATCGACAAGATATCATCAAGCACTTGTGCCGATAATAAACCTTCATTTTGAACTAAAGCCAATACGCTTTGTCCAGTTTCGTTTGCAGTTTTAGCAATACGAGTTGTAGTTTCATAACCTAGATATGGGTTAAGTGCAGTCACGATACCAATTGAGTTTTCAACCAAAGCTTTACAATGCTCAGGGTTCGCCGTAATTGTATCAATACACTTACTTTGGAACATTGCCATTGCCTTACCAAGCAAATCCATAGATTCAAACAGTTTGAATGCAATAAGTGGTTCCATTGCATTTAACTGTAATTGGCCCGCTTCAGCAGCTAAAGTTACAGCCAAGTCATTTGCAATGATCTGGAAACAAGCAAGGTTCATTGCTTCAGGTATAACTGGGTTTACTTTACCCGGCATGATCGAGCTACCCGGTTGACGAGCTTCTAAATTAATTTCATTAATGCCTGTACGTGGACCACTTGAAAGTAAACGTAAGTCATTGGCAATTTTTGAAAGTTTAGTTGCGGTACGCTTTAATAAACCAGATAAAAGAACAAAGTCACCCATATCTGAAGTTGCTTCGATTAGATCAGGAGCAGATTTAATTTTCTTACCAGAAATTTTTGCAAGTGCTTGAATCGCAAGTTCACGGTAACTATATTCAGTAGTAATTCCCGTACCAATTGCCGTGCCACCAAGGTTCATATACGCTAAAACATTTGGAATAAGCGTGTTAATTTGTTCAAGGTCTTTTTGTAAAGTTACTGCAAAAGCACTAAACTCTTGACCTAATGTCATTGGCACAGCGTCTTGTAACTGTGTACGGCCCATTTTTAGGATATGAGCAAATTCTTGAGATTTATTGCGGAAACTTAAGATTAAATTGTTAAAAGGAAGATTTAGTTCATCTAAGCTTAATAACAAACCTAAGCGAATCGCAGTAGGGTACACGTCATTTGTTGACTGTGACATGTTAATGTCGTTATTAGGATGCAAATATTGATATTGGCCTTTTGCGTGTCCCATATATTCTAAAGCGACGTTTGCTAATACTTCATTTGCATTCATATTGGTTGAAGTACCAGCACCGCCTTGCATCATATCAATAGGGAACTGATCGTGAAAATTACCACGAATAAGTTGATTACAGCTGTATTCAATCGCTTCAAATTTAGTCTGATCTAAACTTTTTAAATTATAGTTCGCTTCAGCACAAGCAAGCTTTACCATTGCTAAGGCTTTAATAAGGTGAGGGAAATTTCCGACCTTGCTTTGAGTTAAATTAAAGTTTTCTAGAGCACGTAATGTTTGAACTCCGTAATAGTCGTTATTATTGATCTCTCTATAACCAATAAGATCCTTCTCAATACGGGTGGTAATTTCAGCGTTCATCATTAAACTTCGAATTAGTAAAGAAGATAATTCATATTAGATTTCGAAATGCTTCACTTCTAATGCATTTATCAAGTTGATTATGCATTTTTTGCATATCAGTTTTTTAATTTTATAGTCAACTAACTAGGAGATTTCACTTACAACGATTAATTAAACTATATAAATTAATAATTTAATATTGAGATGAAGTTAATTTCAAAATTTGCTTGATACAATGAATGGTCATCTAATTTTTGAAAGAAACCCATTGCAAAAATTAAGACTAGTTAATTTAAGTGAAATATCAACTTAATTATCTTTATTATTAGCTTTTAAAGTGAAGCCTATCTAACAAATTAATATAAAAATGTGATGCATTTCACATAAAAAACACTATAATACGAAAAAATCTTAGTTTTAAGTTTATGTTAAAAGTCACAGCCGCATTAATTATTTTGGGAAGTTTTACATACTATGTGCTTTTCCATGGTGAAGAGAAAAGTGAGTCTAAAACTTCTCGTCTGCTTAAAGAAGCAGAGCAATCAATCGCTTCTGCTGAAACCTCGGTAAACAAAGCTAATAGTATTGTGCCCATATCTTACAAGTAGCCTCAGTTCTTATTAACTATTTCATATTATCCATCAAAATATTGTTTTATCTAGATTTTCTTAAAATTTGGGTAAAAGACTGTATGTATAGAGACAAAATTCATGAGAATGAAGTTTATCGCCTATGATCCCAATTCTGGGGAAAAATTAAGCTTAAAAGAGCATATCCACCATATGGATAAATACACCACTTATATCTTTTTTAGTGATGAAAACGACAATATGGTGTTCAACCCCCAGAAAAAGCAAGTTTTTGAAATTACTCAATATACTTCTAATATGATGGTTGAAATTTCAAGAAAGTTATATTACCTCATTGGTGAATATTAGAAATTCGGTTTTTATTCAATCTTAAGTCTTAAGTTAAATACTTTAGTAGAATAGTCAGGTTTTATGGACTGAGCTATAATACAAGTATATCTTCTGATTTAAATGAATTTATTGAGTCAGAGAGTTTAATTCCTGAAATAAGCAAGATAGTCATTTTCAGTTTTACAGTCCGTATTCTTCCCCAAGGTGCGGACTTTTTTTATAAAAAATAAAACATGAGTAAAGCATAGGATTATTTCTTTTTTTTATTAACTTAAAACTTGTTATTTACTTGCGTTATATACTCCTTACTTTTTGATTTAAAATAATTTTTAGATTAATAATTTTATATTTGTATGAGTTCTTGAGTTAAATCAAAGTCTTTTATTCTCTTACGCTCTTTTCTATGTCAGAATTATTTAAATACTTACTTTTATTGTTTGGCTTTGCCAATCCTCCATCGCATTTTTGCAGGTACTCCCATGTTTTATAGTTTTTATTCATCTATTCAGCTATTTATTCAGCTTCCCAACCAGACAGATTAAGGACATAACTATAAAAAGGGAATGCATAAAATGAACTTAGAAGTACGTTGGGTAGAAGACCTTTTGACACTTGAGCGTGAGCGTTCTATTTCAAAAGCAGCCGAAAAACGATTTATTAGTCAATCTGCGTTTACGCGTAGAATTCAGCAAATAGAAGAGATGATCGGAGCTGAAGTTATTATTCGAAATAATAAAAATAATATTGAATTTACAGACATTGGACGGATTATGCTGGTGATGTCTAAAAATATTGAGAAGCAGGTAGAAGAAACAGCAAAGCTGATTAAAAACATCAAAAATGAAACCGAATCTACGATTCGTTTCTGTGTTGTCCACTCATTAGCATCAGGTTTTTTAACCACTTTTTTAAAAAAATTCCCAACATTTATGCGTGATTTAAAAATTGAAATTGTCGCGACGAATAGTGGTGAAGGCTTATCTCTTTTAAAAGAAGGTGCCTGCGATTTTATGATTTGCTATGCAGATCGATCTAATATTAATCGGGTTGGTGATGATATTTTAAGTGGTATCAAGATTGCTGAAACAGAGATTGTTCCAGTGTCAGCTACCGAAGCAGATCATACGCCTAAGCATACAATTCAGAGTAATTTTTCATTACTTGCTTATAGTAAACATGCTTATTTGCGCAAATTGGTCGATCAATTAATTGAAGGTAAACTGATCTACAAAACCTTATATGAAACTGACAATGCCACCAACTTGAAAGAGCTTGTATTACAAGGTTTAGGTGTAGCATGGATTCCAAAAATTAATGTAGAAGAAGATCTCGCTACCGGAAAATTGGTCATGTTGGACGATAACGAATATTGTCTGCCACAAGATATTTATATTTTTAAAAATAACTTGAGTGATAACAAATCAGTTCAGCAAATCTGGAAGGGCTTCCAAACTCAACATGATTAAAATTTATAATGATATGTGATGTCCTCAAGATATTTACATACAAAGTAATCAATCAAAGAGCTCATACCTTTGTCTTTATGATGAAAGGCTTTATAAAGCATTGCTCATGGTCTAGGTTCTTTGTTAATTTAGACCATATATCAATAATTCAGAAATCTAGTGAGCATTTTTATATATGCTGTGTCTGATTTTATTCCTTTTGAATGGATTATTTGATCCAGACGGAGACAATTTTGTTTGATCTAGATAGTAGATTACTAAATATTTTTTATCATATTTATCGGTTTAAAAGTGTTTCAATGGCTGCTGATGCTATTGGGCTTACACAACCGAGCGTTAGTAATGGACTGAACAAAATCCGTCAGCATTTTAATGATCCACTTTTTATTCGTGTTGGGAATGAAATGATTCCAACCGAATTAGCTAAAGAAATCTTTCCACTCATTAGTGAAGTGATTGATAAAGTGGAAAGCATTAATAATTTTAGTGTGAATTTTGATCCGCTAACTTCAGATCAGCTTTTTACAATTGCGATGACAGATGTATCTCATCTGGTTTTATTACCGCAATTAACAAACTATTTAAAAGAGAAAGCCCCTTTAATTCGCTTGAATATTAGGCCGATTACGCCAGAAACCAGCTATCAAATGGCAAATGGTGAGATTGATCTTGCAATTGGCTTTTTACCCCAATTAGAAGAAGGCTTTTATCAACAAAAGTTTTTTAAACAACATTATGTGGTGATTAGCTCTAAGAGCCATCCTCGTTTAGATCCAAATAATTTTACTTTAGATGATTATATGCGCGAGTATCATATCGACATTGATGCGGGAATCGGGCACTACCATATTAAAAATGAATTGCAGAACAAAGGATTGGATCGAAATATCTTAATTCGATTACCAAGCTATCTTGGAGTGGGATTAGTCGTTCAAGAAACAGATGCGATCGCAACGGTACCGTATTATTTAAGCCAAGTCTTATTGGTGAGAGAAAATTTACAGATTTTACCAGCACCTCTAGACTTCCCAACTTATGATGTTAAACAACATTGGCATATGTCTTGCCATCATAAAAGTAGCCATAAATGGTTCCGTCAAACCTGTTATGAACTTTTTAAAGTCTAAAAAAAGAAGATGTAAGAAAAATTCTTACATCTTCCGTGCACTTTAATTTTTAGATTTCAATTGCAACAGCTGTAGCTTCACCACCACCAATACATAAAGCAGCAACACCTTTCTTCTTACCAAGGCGTTTTAAAGCATAGATAAGAGAAAGAATAATTCTTGAGCCAGTTGCGCCAATTGGATGGCCTAAAGCACAAGCACCGCCATGGACGTTTACTTTTGCTTCATCAATGCCGAGTTCATGAATTGGCGCCATTGCTACCATTGCAAAAGCTTCATTAATTTCCCAAGCATCTACCTCATCAACAGACCAGCCAGCACGCTTAAGTACTTTTTGAATTGCACTAATCGGAGCAATGGTAAATTCGCTTGGATGTTGTGAGTGAGTAGATGTTGCAACAATTTTTGCCAAAGTATTTAAACCATGACTTTGAGCATATTCTTCAGTGGTGAGTACTAAAGCAGCAGCGCCATCAGAAATTGAGCTTGAGTTAGCAGCTGTAATTGTCCCATCTTTACTAAAAGCGGGGCGTAATGTTGGGATCTTGTCAAGATTCGCTTTTAATGGCTGTTCATCTTGATCGATAACTTCAACACCTTTACGTGTTTTTATTTCAACAGGAACAATTTCTTCTTTGAAATAACCTTCAGTAATCGCAGTTTGCGCTTTTTTAAGTGAAGAAATTGCAAAGTTATCCATTTGCTCACGTGTAAAGCCTTTGGTATTTGCCATGTCTTGAGCAAAAGAACCCATTAAGCGGCCTGTTTCTGCATCTTCAAGACCATCTAAAAACATATGGTCCTTAATTTCACCATGACCCATACGGTAACCACCGCGAGCTTTCGGTAAAATATAAGGTGCATTGGTCATAGATTCCATACCGCCAGCTACAATAATATTGGCACTGCCTGCTTTTAGAGTATCAGATGCCATTAACACCGCTTTCATGGCAGAGCCACATAGTTTATTAATGGTAACTGCGCCGACATGATCAGGTACACCAGCTTTACGCATCGCCTGACGAGCAGGACCTTGACCTATGCCTGCACTCAATACACAACCAAAAATAACTTCATCTACTTGTTCAGGTGCAACACCTGCACGTTGGATCGATTCACGGATAACAGCAGCGCCAAGTTCTGGTGCAGTTAAAGCCGATAGACTGCCTTGAAAACCGCCCATTGCAGTACGGCTACCTGAAACTATAACAATTGAACTCATCTTAATATCTCTTATTGATGTATTTGCTAAATTTGCCTTTAGCCGAAACTAAAGGCGCCAGTAAATTAAAAAGTAGGTGGGGTGTAGCTAAGTGTTCTTCCAAAGAACCATAATAAAAATAAAACTAACGGAAAATGCACAACGAGCTGAGTGACTGTAAAACCAATCACATCTTTTGCTTTTAGTTTTAAAATGCCTAACATTGGAAGCATAAAGAACGGATTGATTAAGTTCGGTAAAGCTTCGGCTGCATTATAAATTTGTACAGACCAGCCTAAATGAACTTTCAAATCATTTGCTGCTTGCATGACATATGGGGCTTCAATAATCCATTTTCCACCGCCAGATGGCACAAAGAACCCAAGAATCGCAGAGTAAATTCCCATCACAATTGCAAAGGTTTCTTTTGAAGCAATTGAAACGAAAAATTCGGCTATATAATGCGACAGCGATAAATCTTGACTGTTTAAAGCTTGCGTCATAATAAAAGCGATGCTTCCGTAAAGTGGAAACTGAATTAAGATTCCTGATACAGCTGGAACTGCCTTTGAAACAGCATTTAAGAAGTTTCGTGGTGTGCCATGCAAGGCTAACCCAAGCATTAAAAACACAAAGTTGTAGGTGTTTAAACTTGAAATAGCAATAATTGGATTACTTTTTGAAAACTCAAAAAACATCCAGATTAACCCTAATGCGACCACAATAATCGTTAAGATAGGCGAGTTTTCTAACCAGTCACCTGGACGATTAGATTTCTCATCATGTGGTTTATCTTCTTCAAATTGAACATCAAAACTATCAATCGTTTTAACATTATTACCTTTGGGAGCTGACCAGTAAGCGATTGCGATTGAAACAATCACCAAAATAATGGTCATCGCAATTGATTGCCAAAGGAAAATCGTTTCAGTAAATGGGATAACGCCAGTTAAGTTGTAAATTGACTCAGGTAAACTGGTTTTATTCGCTTGAAGCTGTGCTGCCGAAGAGCTAATTCCCAGTGCCCAAGTTGCCCCCATACCAATAATTGCAGCCGCTGCCGCTGCACGGTAATCCATATTCAGCTCTTTACGTTTCGCTAATGCAATCACTAAAAGTGCAGTAAGAATCGTGCTTACTGCCCAATTGACCAGTGAAATTAATAAACTAACGGTTGCAACTAAAACAATAGCACCACGTCCCGAATTTGGAATACGTGCCATTTTTTGGATTAGGAACTTTACGGGCTTAGATACAGAAACGACATAACCTACAATAATGAGCATCGTCATTTGCAGGGTAAAGGGAATAAGACTCCAGAAACCGTTACCGAAGGAAGTCGCAACATCGTGAATAGGCGCACCAATACCTAAAGCGGCAACTGACACGATAATGACGCCAAGTAATGCAAAAATATATGAATCAGGAAACCATTTTTCAGACCACTCACTAATCCGAAGAGCAAATCTTTCAAAAATTCCTTGCTGTTTTTCCATAGCTGAAAAAATCCTTCTCATTCTTATTTATAGACAGCACATCCGGTGCTTTAAAGGGCTAAGACTCAAGCTCACTTTCTAACTTAAGTCTTATCTGGCTTACTAAAAATTAAAATTTACGCGACTAAGGTTTTATAAAACTCAACGCCAGTAGCAGCTTGAATCTGTTCAAGCGTGACATCTTTAGCAAGTTCAATCAGCTCTACGCCTTGTGGTGTAATGTCCATTACACCTAAGTCAGTAATGACACGATGAACCACACCTTTACCTGTTAAAGGTAGGCTACAGTTTTTAACGATCTTTGGCGTACCATCTTTTGCACAGTGTTCCATAAGCACTACAACTTTTTGGACACCAACAACCAAATCCATGGCACCGCCCATACCTTTGACTTTCTTGCCAGGAATCATCCAGTTCGCTAAGTCACCATTTTCGGAAACTTCCATTGCACCTAAAATTGCAATGTTGACATGGCCACCGCGGATCATGGCAAAAGATTCTGAGCTTGAGAAAAATGCTGCACCAGGGCGAGCAGTAACTGTTTGTTTACCGGCGTTAATTAAATCAGCATCAACAGTTTCTTCAGTTGGAAACTCACCAATGCCTAATAGACCATTTTCAGATTGAAGCCAAACATTAATATTTTCTGGAATATAGTTAGCAACTAGAGTAGGTAAGCCAATACCTAAATTGACATAAAAACCGTCTTCAAGTTCTTTTGCAGCACGTTGTGCCATTTCATTACGTGACCAAGCCATTTTATACTGCCTCCGTGCTTAAAGTTTTATGCTCAATACGTTTTTCAGGTGACGCATTAAGTACAATGCGGTTTACATAGATACCCGCTAAATGGATCTCATCCGGATCTAATTCACCAATTTCAACAACCTGTTCAACTTCGGCAATTGTAATTTTTCCAGCCATCGCACATTCAGGGTTAAAATTCTGAGCAGTTTTACGGAACACTAAGTTACCAGCCTTGTCTGCCTTATAGGCCTTAACAAGAGCTACATCTGCTGTTAAAGATTCTTCTAAAATGTAGTTTTTGCCATTAAAGGTACGTTCTTCTTTACCTTCGGCAATGAGTGTACCAACGCCGGTTTGTGTATAAAACGCCGGAATACCAGCACCACCAGCACGTAACTTTTCAGCTAAAGTACCTTGCGGAGTAAGTTCTACATCAAGTTCACCATTTAAATATTGGCGCTCAAATTCTTTGTTTTCACCAACATAAGAAGAGATCATTTTTTTGATCTGTTTGGTTTGAAGCAAAATACCTAAACCAAAATCATCTACACCAGCGTTATTTGAAATACATGTGAGACCAGTCACACCACTTTGCTTAACTGCAACAATCAGTTTTTCCGGAATTCCACATAAACCAAAACCGCCTACGGCAAGTGTTTGATTATCTGCAATAACGTCTTTTAGTGCTGCCTCTGCATTGGCATAAACTTTATTCATTCTATTGTTATCCTATATCCCTTAGTAATCTTAGTTTTAGCATCACATTTTGCGTTATAGAAGTTAATTTTTTTAAATGATTAATAAGTATAATCAATGAATGGTTTCAAATCGTCTACAAAAGATCAGACGAACATAAAGCAAAATATTTTAAAAAATCACCTCACATCATTGAAAATTATAATAATTAATAATTTTAGCTTAAGCGTATGCTTAGCTCATCCTAAAAAGCAGTCTTTAATTTTTTAAAATTTATATTGAATCAAAGCCTCAATAAATTGAGTTGAAATATTTGAAATTTCAAAGTTCTTTTTATAAACAATTCCTACAGTCTTATGAATAGATTCATCCTTTAACTCAATGAGTACGTTATGTTCTTTATCAATGTGTTTAGCAAAATGTCTTGGAATTGCACTTACTCCAATTCCATAAGCAACGAAACTTGAGAGTGATGAAATTTGGTGACATTCAACTTTCAAATCGAGCGTTATATTATTTCGCAAACAATTTTGCTCAACTAAATATCGAACAATTGAAGGTTTTTGCAATGTCACGAATGGATTTGAACAAAGCTCTTGCCATGTAATAGAAGATGATTGAGCAAGTGGGTGAGTCTTTGGTAATAGAGCTAAGAAATCTTCTTCAAATAGTGGTTTGAACTCTAGGCCTTCGGTGAGATCAGGTTCAAAGCAGATACCAAGCTCGAAAATACCATCTTGTACTTTTTCTATAATGGTTTCATTGGGAATATCGTGAATTGAAAAGTTAAGATTGGGATGAAGTTCTAAAAAGTGGTGAATTACTTCAGGCAGAATTGCATGAGTCACGAAGGGCATTGAAGCGATACTCAAGGTTCCACGATTGAGCTTAAAACGTTGTTTAACATCGTTTTCCATTTCATCCCAATTGGCGAGTAATTTTTTTGCATATGGAATGAGGGATTTACCTTCTTGGGTAAGCTCAACACGGCGAGTATTACGGTTAAATAGTTTTCCGCCTAATTCTTCTTCTAAGCTTTTGATGGTGAGACTTAAGGCAGATTGGCTTAGATGTAGCTCTAATGATGCATTAGCATAGTTGAGTGTACGCGCAAGAGCTAAAAAAGCTTTTAGTTGTTTAAGCGTCATTTCATTCCTTTAGATTACCCAGCTCATTTAGAAGGGTAATTTATACGAAAATTTGTCTAATATGATGTTTTTTGAAAAAATTATAAAAATAAAGCAGGGGACAATAGGCTGAGCTACTTCAGTAAATTTTCCCAACAAAACTCATCTGTGTTATTAGCAAAGTATAGAGCCATTCCAACTACATGGAAAAACAAATAACCTAGCCAAATTGCTTGAGGAGCAACTTTTAAGCCTTCTAATAAAATAGTTGTTGAATAGATTGCTAACAAAAAGGTGAAGAGAATAATGTATGTAGCACTCGCTACAAATTTATATTTTGGTGCTAATTGAGGGATTTTATAACCAATCAAAATTTGCATACCGCAATTTATGATCAATGAAAGTATAGCTACAAGGACTTGTGGCGTATTTAGGTATGTTAAAGAGAGTTGCGTAATTATGAAAATAATTTGCCACAGTACAAACATCCCCAAAGGATATATTATAAATTTAATCCATATCATATTTTGTTTTCTTATCAAGATTTTACATTGTTATTCTATTGAATAATTTAAATTAAATAAATGCTATTTTTAAAAATAAAGAGTATAAATTTATCGAAACTCATAAAGATAAAAAGGTGAATAAATCTAAAAATTAGAAGCCAAAAAATTAAATGCACATCCTTAATAAGTGAACGGCACTTTTATAATTTAGTTAGTAAGTATCCAAAAGAATATATTAATTTTTACTATTTTGAGATAAGGCTTTATAAAAATCATATGAAAGGTTTGAAATGTCATTACCATTGGTTTTTGATTCATTTGAGTAAGGCCTAAATTGAATATTTTTTACTATCAATTAAACTATCATTTTGTATGTAAATTACTGTAATTAGATGGCTACAACTACACATAGTTCAATATATATTTCACGTCCAAGTAATTACGAGGGAGATGGAACTGACGATAAAGAAGAATTTATTGAGACATGCAATATCCATTTTAAAGATATGTTTAAAGATCAAAAATCAATCTCCACACTGTCTGAAATTGAAAAAAAATACTTTGAAAAGTGTGTTTCAGCTTCAAATGATAAATATGCTGCTGAGGAAGTTATTTATGATATTGGAGTTGGTTTTGCGGTACTAATTGTTTTGCTGGGTATAGGCTGGGGATTCTATGAGGCAAAAAAATCTTTAAATACCCCAATGATAATTAATCCCAAGGAAAACACTGAGAATGGTACCAATGGAGACCATATCACTAACGGAGTCATCATAGTCCTTTTTTCCATAATTATTGCTGCATTTATTTATCTAATTTTTAGTTTTGTTTCCGGAATATGGATATCAATTAAATATTAAAGTTTGCAGAGATGTATATGGGCTTGAAAAGGATAAGCCGATTAGTTCTAGTCTTGGTGTGGCAAAATAAGTAGAAGATAAGGTAAAGAAAATCACTATGGAGGTCGTGCAATCTTTTGTGGTCTCTATTGTAGGTATTGATGCATATCAAACATCTCATATTGGTTCAATCAGGTCTAGTGTGTATGGGGTAGGGCGCTATATGAACTGATAGTTTTTTATTTTCTGAACTGTTAAGTTTTAGTCATAATTAAAAGGAGTAATTTCATGAAAAAGATAATTTCATTAAGCTTAATTTTTTCATTAAGTGGATGTGTAAGCCCAACTACCCAAATGACTAATAATAAATTTAGCGAAATACAGCCTTCTATACCTTTAGTGTCAGGGGTATGGACGATTTCAATCGGCCCAAGCATATCAACCATAAAACTTGACGCAGATGGTAATGGAATACTTTGCGACGATACTAGTGGACATGTAGTATTCAATAAAGTTAAGTATTTCAATAATATAATTTATCTTCAAAATGGTATGGTTTTAGAAGTTAAGTTTCTTAACAAAGATATACTCGAAGCTAGAACAATTTTAAGTGCCTCTAATTCGAATATGATTTATAAAGCTGATAACGACTTAAAGGCAGCTTCACTAAAATGTGTTAAAGAAATATAGATACCACTTTATAAATTTGCTGCCATAAGGCCAAATAATCAACGGACCTTTTTCATCGCCCAGTCTGATACATCCATTTTTATCTGCTATAAGCTTTCCATGTGCTGAAGCCATCATTGAAATATTACTTTTCATATTGCTTGTAATAAGTATCGGTTGAATAGAAACCTCTTCATGGTTAGTTATAGTAGGTTTTACCATGCAAGATGTTAGGCTAAAAGCAGTTAAAGAAGCTAAGAGTTGAATTTTCATATAGGGCTTTTTTTATTTACTTTTTAGTAAGAGGTTCTATAAATTGATTGATAATAACGCCTTTACTTAGATCACATGTAGTATCAGGTTTAATTATCCATTTGTAGTTGTTCAAATTAATGGGATAAGCTTCTCCGCTGCCGTAAGCAATCGTGTCTCCATCTTTATATTCTTTTGAGTCAACAATTAAAAGATACTTATTGCTATCCCAATGAGCATCTTTAGTTGCAAAAATAGGAATTACTCGATCATTTGTATTCATTAAATAAACACAAGAGCCTTCAATCTTGATTTGTGCCTCACTATAGCTTGCATTATCAGCATTTAGAGTAACCAATTTGTGGAACAATAACCTTATTTTGAGCCAGAGAAGTATCGGTACATCCATTAAGTAGGATGATCAATCCAGTTTGAAGAGTGAACAAAATATTTCTTTTATTCATAACTCATATACTAGTGAAAAGTCTAAATTATAAAGTCTATCAATAGACATGTAATAGTATTCATTACATTGTCTAGCTTTAGTGACATAAGTAGAAGTTATCTTTAATAAACAAGGCCGTTCTCGAGTAAAGATGAGACTATTAAAAAACACAACTCTATATTCCTGCTCTAATCTTTTGACGATTAAGCTTCAAATTGATTTATTCAGATAAAGATAGAAAATTATCTGCGTAATATTTCAAAAGAATAAGATGAATTATATTTATCAAATTATTTTAAAAAATATATTATTTAATTGTCTTTATTAAATAATATAGAGGCATTAATTTAATTTACTCAATAATTAATAAGTTTTATTAAAAAATAATGACTTTTAAATGATGGTGTTTTACCACCTAAATAAAATAAGTTATTGTATTTTATTGGCATTTTAAAATTTAAATAAATTGCATTGTTTTTAAATATTTTAGTGATATTTTATTTTTAAGCTCATTTACCTATTACCACTCATAGATACTGTGATTTTTATCATTTTAGGTTTGGGATAACCTAAATATCTTTTGGTAATTTTATTGAACCTAATATCTATTCTTTAGGGAGAAGGAATATATGTGGGAATTATTTGTAATTCTACTTTCACTTGGGCTGTTAATGTATACAGCTTACAAGGGCTTTTCTGTCATTCTAATGGCACCAATTTGTGCCTTACTTGCTGTTCTACTCATTAACCCTGCCAATGTCTTACCGTTTTATTCGGGTGTATTTATGCCCAAAATGGTGAACTTTATTAAAGATTACTTTCTTGTATTTTTACTCGGGGCAATTTTCGGTAAAGTCGTTGAAATGTCAGGAATTGCTGAGTCTATTGCACGAACCATTGTGAGATGGATTGGAGCAAAAAAAGCTATTTTAACCGTTGTATTGTTAGGTGCAATTTTAACATATAGCGGTGTAAGTTTATTTGTTGCTGTATTTGCAATTTATCCTTTTGCAAACCAGCTTTTTAGACAAGCTAATATTCCAAAACGTTTAATTCCGGGAACTATTGCGCTTGGTGCATTTACATTTACTATGGATGCATTGCCGGGTACGCCACAAATTCAAAACGTAATTCCAACTACATTCTTTGGCACCAATATTTATGCTGCACCATTTCTAGGAATTATCGGTGCTATCTTTGTTCTATGCATGGGTTTGGCTTACTTAGAATGGCGTCGTCGAGCTGCTGCAAAAGCAGGCGAAGGGTACTCTGGTTTTGGTGTAGACAATACGCAGCCTCAACAAGAAATTGAAGCCGATATGAACTTGCAAAAGAATGGAAGTACCGCTCGTCAGTTCTTAGCATTTGTACCCCTTATTCTTGTTGCAGTAATGAATAAATATTTGTCTAAAGCAATCAAAGAGTGGTATCCAAATGGCTTTGATTTTGCCTCAGTTGGTCTAGCGGATTACACCGTAGATGTTGCAAAAACCGGTGCGATCTGGGCGGTTGGTCTTGCACTCATTGTCGGGATTATTTCTGCAATTTTATTTGATTATCAACGTGTAGTGACGAACTTCAAAGAGGGCATTAATGCCAGTATTGGCGGCTCACTTTTAGCAGTGATGAATACGGCTTCTGAGTATGGTTTCGGTGCAATTATTGCGTCATTACCGGGCTTTGCTCTGATTAGCCATGCAATGAGCAGTACCTTCACAAATCCATTAGTCAATGGGGCTGTGACCACAACCGTTTTAGCAGGTATTACCGGTTCGGCTTCTGGTGGTATGAGTATCGCTTTAAGTGCGATGGCTGAACAATATAACGCCGCGATTTTAGCTGCGGGTATTCCACCAGAAGTCATGCACCGTGTGGTTGCGATGGCATCGGGGGGAATGGATACACTCCCGCATAATGGTGCTGTTATTACTTTACTCGCTGTTACGGGGTTAACCCATAAACAATCGTATAAAGATATTTTTGCAGTCACGGTAATCAAAACGTTAGCGGTATTTGTGGTAATTACAGTCTTTACCGTAACGGGTATTGTTTAAATCAGTGCGTTATAAGTATTAAGGAGTAAATAAATGACAAAACTTTTAGACGGTAAGGTCGCTTTTATTACAGGTTCTGCAAGTGGTATAGGTCTAGAAATTGCTAAGAAATTTGCTCAAGAAGGTGCCAAAGTTGTCATTTCTGATATGAATGCAGAAAAGTGCCAAGAAACAGCGAACTCACTTAAAGAGCAAGGTTTTGATGCATTATCTGCACCATGCGATGTGACTGATGAAGATGCTTATAAACAAACCATTGAGCTTACTCAAAAGACTTTTGGTACGGTTGATATCTTAATTAATAATGCTGGTTTCCAACACGTTTCATCTATTGAAGAGTTCCCAACAGCAGTTTTTCAAAAGTTGGTTCAGGTCATGTTAACTGGGGCATTTATTGGTATTAAACATGTTTTTCCAATTATGAGAGCTCAAAAATATGGTCGTATTATTAATATGGCCTCAATTAATGGACTAATTGGTTTCGCTGGAAAAGCAGGTTATAACAGTGCTAAACACGGCGTAATTGGCCTAACAAAAGTTGCGGCATTAGAATGTGCACGCGATGGTATTACGGTAAATGCTCTATGCCCGGGTTATGTAGATACACCTTTGGTTCGTGGGCAAATTGCAGATTTGGCTAAAACCCGTAATGTAAGTTTAGACAGCGCACTTGAAGATGTGATTTTGGCAATGGTTCCTCAAAAGCGTTTGCTCTCTGTTGAAGAAATTGCTGACTATGCGATTTTCCTTGCGAGTAGCAAAGCAGGTGGGGTAACAGGCCAAGCTGTTGTTATGGATGGTGGTTACACTGCTCAATAATTTAACTGTTTAAAAAGCCGCTTATTTTAAATAGGCGGTTTTTTATTTTAAATAACTTACGATAGTCTATTGTTCAAAATAATGATTTATATCTACTCTATTTGCTTATAAAAAATCTAATAAAATAAGTTTGTTAAGGTATAAAATTATACTTTAAAGGTATTTAACTTATTTCTATTTTTAAAATTTAATAGAGTATGAGAAAGTAATCTTTACTCTCTTTCTTGATTCGATATTTTTCAGGAAAACTCGTCAATTAAAGGATATTAATTGGCATACAAGTTGCTTTTTAAGCAATAAGTTATTTAGCTAGGTGAAAAGGATATGATATCACTCAGCCAACAGATGGAACTCAATCATTATTCACGTAAAGCTGAATTTGCGCAGAATTTGATGTCCACGATTTGTGGTGAACACCGTCTAGACACAATTTACAAAGACACTCTCGATTTTCACTATGACGGAATGCGTTTGCCTAATAAAAAAATGGCAATCGGTACAATCAGTTATGGTGCAAACGTTGCCATCAACATCTCAAATTTAAAAGCGTATAGCATTAGTTTACCTATACAAGGTCGACAAGCTCTCAACATTCGTGGCGCTCATTATCAGTCTGATGAAAACAGAGGCCTTATTGTTTCAAATAACGATCAACAAGATTTGATTATTGATAAAGATTGCAGAAAATTTCAGGTGGTTATTCCTGAGCGAAGTATGCAGATTGTCCTTGCAGATCTACTGAATAAACCTATAGAAACGCCTATCATTTTTAACCCTGAAATGCATCTGGACTCGGAGCAACTGATTGGTGCATGGTGGAAGAATATTCAGAATTTTTTACAGCTAAAATCGCAATATAGTAATTTTTATGGTTTGCAGATGTTATCTGAAGACTATGAAAATTTTGTAATTAAAGCCTTACTATTATCTCAAGAAAATAACTACTCTGAAGCCTTAAAGTCACTCTCACATCAAGATGAACCAGCTTATATCCGTAAGGTTCGTAATTTTATTATTGAACATGCGCATGAAGAAATCTGTGCAGAAGACTTGCAGCGTCTTGCAGGGGTTTCAAAATCAAAATTGTATGATGAATTTCAACAATACTATGGCACCAGTCCAATGTCGTATTTGAAAAAATATCGTCTCCAACAAATTTATAAGATTTTGAGCACTACAGGAGCAGATAGAAAGGTTTCTATTTCAAAGCTTGCCTATGACTGGGGCTTTAACCATTTAAGTCGTTTTTCTCAAGAGTATCGTGAAGAATTTGGAGAAAATCCAAGTGAGACTAAAGGGAAAATTTTCTAATGTTTAATTTTTCCAAATAAAAAAACTGATTTAGGCAACTAAATCAGTTTTTTATTTATTGCCTAATATTTATAAACTTTCTTCGAGCTTTAACACTTGTTTGTTTTTAGATTTCTCATAAATCACTTTGAGACTAAGTGCAATAAATGAGATGAAAGTTGGTATTGCTAGAATAAAGAAAATACCGCTTAAGCTTAGGTTAAAAGTAAAAATGAGCGAGCCAAAGAAAGCACCTAAAATTGCACCGATACGACCAATACCATGCATCCATGAAACACCAACCGCGCGGCAAACTGCTGGATAGAACATAGCTGCAAGTGGCAGTAATGAGGACTGAGCACCAGCGAGTAAGGCACCAATTAAGAAAATAGTAAGACCTAACAAGAAAATATTTGAGCTCACCAGACCAGCAACAATGAATAGGCCGAAAGCGATGAGATATGAATATTTAATGACTGTAGTTGGGTTTAGTTTATCCATGTACCATCCCATAATGGTTGCACCAATCACACCACCAAAAGGGAAAATCGCGGCAATTAAACTAAACTGTTGCGTACTAAAACCAGCTGTTTTTAAAATTGTTGGCATCCAGCTTGTTAAAAGATAAAACACTAAAAGACTCGTAAAGCAGCAGAGCCAAAGCATACTTGAACCCCACAGATATTTTCCTAAAACCACTTTAACTGGATTTTCATCTGAAGCATTTTCTGCTTGAGTTAAAACAAGTTTTACTGGCTCTTGGAAGGAATGACCTTGAATATCTTCTAAAATACGCTGAGCTTTGTCTTGTTGATGACGTGTAATTAAGTATTGAGTTGATTCAGGTAATTTAAGCAATAAAGCAACCACTAAAATTAGGGGAATGCTTCCGCCAATAATAATAACCTTAGCCCAGCCATAGCTTTCTAATAGATAAGCTGACAACACACCGCCACAAGAAATACCCAGCATAAAACCACAGCCAGCAAGACCTGTAAGGAATGCTTTACGTTTTACGGGCATATATTCAGAGACAATCGTACTGATGTTTGGCATGGCTGCGCCTAAACCAACACCTGTAATAAAGCGATAAATCATTAAGTCTTGGGTTGAATTGGCAAAGCCACACAAAATCGTAAATATGGAAAACAAAAGGCTGGTAAAAACAATCACACCTTTACGGCCAAATTTATCGGACAAAGGCCCAGAAATGATTGCACCGATCGACATACCGACTAAGGCAGCACTTAAAACCGGAGCAAGTTGAGGCTTGGTAATCCCCCAATCATCTAATAACGCAGGAGCAATAAAACCAATAATTCCGGTGTCTAAACCATCACAGAAGAAGACAAAAAAGCCCAGGATAAAAACCATCCACTGTAATGGAGACAGTTTTTCGCGGTTGATAATCGTGTTTGCATCTATCGTTTTCATACGTATTCCTTATTCATTAAAATTTTTTGCTGTAATTGACGAAGAAACGGTTTTCTGAGAAATCATTTCCATGCTTAACGTCGTAATTGATGAAGATGTATTGAAGAGCTAAACCTTTGAGGAGTGGCTGTTGAAGGGCATAATTGACAATAATGTTTGCTTCACTTTCTTTATTTTTTAAGCCATCTGCTGTCTTAAAGTGATCGCCATATACATATTTGAAAGTGGTATTTAAACCAGGCACATAATCTTTAAAGTCATAGCCATAGATGAAGTGATAAGATTTTTCATCTTGTTTGAAGAAACCAGTCGTGTTCCAGTTAATGAAATAAGTTTCAGGCAAGAAACCATCTGGTAACGGGTAAGCAGACTCACCAATAATTTGCTGATAACCCACACCAAAGCTGTGATTTTTTACTTTAAGCGTTTCTAATAACCCTACGTTTTGTGCGTCAATGTCAAATAGATTTCCATTATCTTTAGCATTGAAATATTTGAATTTTGAATTAACTGAAAAATTAGCGTTTTTCCATATGTGGTCCATTCCCACATAATGTTTGTTATATAAATCCTCCATATTTCCAAAGTAATATTCACCCTTCAGCGTAGGCGTAAATTGATAGCGAAGATCTATATAGTTAAGGCCGTCGGAGTAACCAGTCACACCTTTTGAAGTAAAAGAAAATCGATGAAAGTCTTCTTCATTTCGCGGTGATACTTTTTCAATACGGCCAATTTCTGCAAAAAGCTTATCGTTTAGCTGGCTCTTAAGATTAGTTCCCCAATAAGACGTTAGAAGTTGTCGACTTGCATCTACAGTGGTTACGGGTAAATCCAGCCATAATTCACCAATGCTGAGTAGCGTTTTGTTATAGCCTAACTTTAAGGTCGCACCATATTTTAGATAATCGGGTGCTTGGGACTGCGTCGCTTTATCGAAAGGTAATACCGTATCTGCAACATGTTTATCTTGGCTTAAACGAACCGCATATTGTGCTGAAGCATTTGCGCCAATTTGAATTGGGGTTCCACCAATTTCTAACGGCGTATCATGCATATTTGAGTTGTAAAATAGAGAAACTGATTGCGACCAGCTACCTGTATCTTTTACATCCGGATTGTCATAGTTTCTGTCTATATATGCATTTTTTAATGTAAATTTCCATTCTTCATCCGCTGAATAAGCCTGAGTAGAAAATGCACTACAACATAAAATATTGATGAGCATTAACGTTTTTTGTTGTCCGTAAATTGGCCATGGTCGCTGCATAAATAAACGCCTTAATTTAGAAAATGACTGGGCTTTTTTTATGTAATCAAACGGATTACATGACTTGATTGAACTATTTTTAGCCAATCGTCACTATCCAATAAGTCCTAATCTTCATCCATTTTTTCCAAATTAGATAAAAAGCATTAATTTAATTTTTTAATTTAAACTTTTGAAATATAGGTGTTTCTTATTTTTTTTAATTTTTATCCAGTTTGATTGATTTTGATAATTACGCAGAGATTGGATAGTGCTTGCAGCTTTTGGACAGTCTAAAAAAAAATTCGGATAGAAGATAAAGCCATAACAATGTCAGGAGTTGACACTATGGCTGGTCAAACCATTCAAATTAAAACTGCATCTGGAAAGCAGTTCAGTGCGTATTTAGCGACACCAGAAACAGGAAAAGGACCTGGAGTGGTGCTTTGTCAGGAAATTTTTGGGGTGAATGCCGCCATGCGAGAAAAAGCAGAATTTCTTGCAGAAGAAGGCTATACCGTTTTAGTTCCTGATCTATTTTGGCGTGTAGCACCTAATATCGAACTGGGTTATACACCAGATGACTTTCAAAAAGCTTTTGAACTTTATCAGCAATATGATGAAAACCTCGGTGTTGAAGATATTCAAGACAGCTTAGCTTTTTTAAAGACACGACCAGAATGTGATACCTCTACAGGTCTCGGAGTGGTTGGCTATTGTTTAGGTGGAAAGCTTGCGTATCTAGCAGGTTGTCGACTTTCGGAAGTGGCATGTGCTGTAGGTTATTACGGTGTAGGCATTGAAAAAGCGTTAGATGAGTTAGCTAACGTAAAGGGTCATTTGGTTTTGCATATTGCAGAACTGGACCAATTTACACCGCCAGACGCTAGACAAGCGATTGTCAATGCAGCCAACCAATATTCAAATGTACAAGCTTATGTTTACGAAGGTGTTGATCATGCCTTTGCACGACCAAAAAGCAACCATTACCACAAACCTTCAGCACGCTTTGCTCACGAGCGTACAGTAACAGCACTACATGAAACGATTGGGCCGAAATATGACCTAGTGGCGCTATGGGAAGAGCATATTCGTCATGAGTTCGATACGCGTGACGTGCCAGCTACCATGGCAACGATGGTTGCTGAACCTTATGTCAACCATATTCCAACCTTAACTGGTGGTGTAGGTCAAAGCCAGCTTGCCCGTTTTTATCAATATCACTTTGTTCATCAAAACCCGAAAGATATGAAGATCACTTCGATCTCTCGTACGGTTGGCTCAACGCAAGTGGTAGACGAGTTCATTATGAGCTTTACCCACGACGCTGAAATTGACTGGTTATTACCGGGTGTAAAACCGACTGGTAAATATGTCGAAATTCCAATGTTAGGTGTGATCCAGTTTAGAGGGTCAAAGTTGTGCCATGAGCATATTTACTGGGACCAAGCATCGGTGCTCGTTCAAATTGGTTTATTAGACCCAACAGGCTTGCCAGTTGCAGGTGTCGAGACAGCACGAAAACTTCTTGATGAAGATCTTCCTTCCAATACTTTGATGCCATCTTGGTCAAGTAGTGAAGGCAAGCCAGTCAATTAAGGAGTATTGCAATGAATATAGATTTAAAAGGAAAAGTCGCTGTGGTGAGTGGTGGCGCAACACTCATTGGTAAAGCTGTTGTGCAAGCTTTGGTGAGTGCGGGTGCTCATGTCGCAATTTTAGATATTGATGCTAAAGGCAAAGCAATTGCAGAAAGCTTTAACCATGATGTGATGTTTATTCAAACCGATTTAACCAGTGATGCGGCTATTCAACAAGCTGTGGCAGATATTCACCAACATTTAGGTGACGTGAGTTACTTGGTGAATTTAGCATGTACCTATTTAGATGACGGTTTTAAATCTTCACGTCAGGACTGGTTACAAGCACTCGATATTAATTTGGTCTCTATCGTTGAGCTGAGCCGTGCTTTATACACTGATCTAAAAAAGCAGCAAGGTTCAATCGTTAATTTTACTTCAATCTCGGCCAAAGTGGCACAAACAGGGCGCTGGTTATATCCAGTGTCTAAAGCCGCGATACGTCAACTCACACAAAGCATGGCAATGGATTTTGCTGCCGATGGTATTCGCGTCAATTCAGTTTCTCCGGGTTGGACATGGTCTCGTGTCATTGCAGAAGTCAGTGGTAATAACCGTGAAAAGGCCGATAGCGTGGCAGCCGATTACCACTTGCTAGGCCGATTGGGCCATCCCGAAGAAGTCGCCAATGTTGTTTTGTTTTTATTGTCACCTGCTGCAAGCTTTGTCACCGGAGCAGATTACGCAGTCGACGGTGGCTATTCAGTGATGGGCCCTGAAGGATCACAGCCTGCTATTCCACGCTTAGCCGAATAGCACAGCGTTTTAAAAGTACATTTAGAAAATTATGGAGAATATTATGCGCCGTATTGCAATTGTTGGAGCAGGACAGTCTGGTTTACAGCTTGGTTTGGGGTTATTAGATACAGGTTATGACGTGACCATGATCACCAATCGAACTGCCGACGAAATCCGTCAAGGTAAAGTCATGTCAAGCCAGTGTATGTTTCATACCGCTTTACAAACTGAACGTGACTTGGGACTAAATTTCTGGGAAGAACAATGTCCAGCAGTAGAAGGCATTGGGCTAGCTTTAGTTAACCCTGAAAATGGCGGTAAAGCATTTGAATGGAGTGCTCGTCTTGAGCGCTACGCTCAATCAGTCGATCAACGCGTCAAAATGCCATATTGGATGGAAGAATTTGAACGCCGTGGCGGTCGATTGGTGATTCAGGATGTTGGTATAGAAGAGTTAGAACAACTCGCAAACGACTACGAACTTGTCTTACTCGCGGCTGGTAAAGGTGAAGTTGTTAAACAGTTTGAGCGTGATGATGCACGCAGTGTTTTTGATAAACCTCAGCGCGCTTTGGCTTTGACCTATGTCAAAAATATGAAGCCAATTTCACCATACTCTCGTGTGACTTTTAACATTATTCCCGAAGTCGGTGAGTACTTTTCATTTCCAGCACTTACCGTGAATGGGCCTTGCGACATTATGGTCTTTGAAGGTATTCCAAATGGGCCAATGGACTGTTGGCAAGATGTCAAAACACCTGAACAGCATCTGCAATGTAGTTTGGATTTGCTCAAAAAATTTGTGCCTTGGGAATATGAACGTTGCACAAATGTTGAGCTAACCGATGCAGGCGGATATTTGGCAGGGCGTTTCCCGCCGACAGTACGCAAACCAATTTTGACATTACCGTCTGGCAAGCAAATTTTTGGTATGGCAGATGCCTTGGTGGTCAATGATCCAATTACTGGTCAAGGCTCAAACAACGCTGCTAAGTGTAGCAAAATCTATTTCGATGCCATTTTAGCCAATGATAATCAAAGATTTAGCGAACAATGGATGGCTCAAACTTTTGAACGTTATTGGGCTTATGCAGAAAAAGTCGTGGCTTGGACTAATAGTTTGTTAGTACCACCGCAGCCACATGTTGTTGAACTACTAGCAGCTGCAAGCCAAAACCAGAGCATTGCTTCGATTATGGCCAATAACTTTGATGACCCGCGCGCTTTTGCTCCTTGGTGGTTTGATGCAAATCAGGCTCAAGCATTCTTGGCCTCAAAAACCACAGCAAAAGTTGCTTAAGGCCAAAACAGCAAAGGGAGAATTAAAAATGGACACAATTGAAACTTTAGCTTTACAAGCGATTAATGCTGAGAACCCAAGAGAAATCCGTAACTTGCTTGGTCAGTTTGCAACAGGCGTTACCGTGATTACAACTCGTGGTAAAGATGGTCGAAAAATAGGCATGACCGCCAATTCATTTTCCTCACTGTCTTTAGACCCACCATTAATTTTGTGGAGTCTTTCAAAAACAGCGCCAAGTTTATCTGATTTTGTAGAGGCTGAATATTTTGCCATTCACATGTTGGCACAGGAGCATCACCAGCTTTCGGGACATTTTGCTCGAGGTGCTGAAGATAAATTTGCAGGTATTGCCCATCAACAATGCAATGCAGGCGTTCCAATTTTGACTGATGCACTCGCAACCTTGGTTTGCCGTAATGTAAATCAGTATGAGGGCGGAGATCACCTGATTTTTATTGGTCAAATTGAACAATACCAACAACGCCAAGGTGAACCATTGGTATTCCACGCAGGAAAGTATCGGATTGCCGCTGAGCATCCAGAATTAGCAGGTTAATTCACCACAATCACGATCAATCCGGTCGTGATTTTTTATAGGAAATAAGAAGATGAAAAGCACTTTAATTAAACATGGATTTTTAGCAGGGACATTGTTGGGTTTGCCATTGGTTACACATGCCTATGATTTACCGACCGTAAATTTAGGCATGACTAGCTTTCTCGATGGCGGATTACCCGCTGGGCCTGGCTGGTATGCTCAAACCTATTTTCAAAATTACGATAGCAATAAATTAGTCGATGCCAATGGACAAAAACTCGGTTTACCTAAAACAGATTTAAATTATCAAGTACTGGTTGAACAGATTAGTTATTTATCAAATGTCCGAGTAAAAGATAAAGCCAGCCTAGGTATGAATTTTTTAATTCCTTTTGTCAGTAAAATGGACATGGATGATGGCTTGAATAATGTTGCTATTAAGGCCCAAAGTGGCTTTGGGGACATTATGATCGGACCTTTTATTCAGTTCGATCCAGTCATGGGGGCACAAGGGCCGAAGTTTGTACATCGTTTTGAGTTTCAGGTGAATTTACCTACTGGGGAATACGACCAGCAAAAAGATATTAATCCAGGTAATAACGCTGTTTCATTTGACCCGTATTGGGCTGCCACATATTGGTTTAATCCCAAATGGACCGCTTCGACACGCATCCATTATCTCTATAACTTTAAAAATCATGACCCAAGCTCTGCTTTTGCGGGAGCAAATGATATGCAAGCTGGGCAAGCAATTCATGCAAACTTTGCAACAGACTATGCCATTACCGAACAGTTCCGCTTAGGACTAAATGGCTATTGGCTAAAACAAGTGACAGATACTGAAGTGGATGGTGAAAAAGTCAAAGGCCGACGTGAACAAGTGTGGGCTATTGGCCCCGGTGCGATGTATAGTTTTTCTAAAAATGACCATTTAGTTGCAAATGCTTATTTTGAGCAAGATGCTGAAAACCGCCCAGAGGGAACACGACTGCAAGTTCGTTATGTCCATCATTTCTAAGTCATAAAAAAGCCTTTTATATTCATCGATATAAAAGGCTTTTCTCTATTTGTTTTAAGAAAAAATTGAAGTAATTAAGCCTGCGCCTTCACTGTGACCAGATCGGCGGGTAGAAGAAGGTAATTCGCCATAACGGCGTTTATACTCTTGAGAAAAACGGCCTAAATGAGTAAATCCCCATTTAAATGCAACGTCTGTGACCGATAGATTTTCATTATGCATGAGTTCTAAATGAGCTTGTTCAAAGCGTAATTCCTTTAGATAAGACATTGGGGTTGTCCCCAAGTAATTTTTAAAACCAGTAAATAGTGTTCTCACGCTCACGCCTGCATGTTCAGCTAAAATCTCGACATTAAGCGGCTCATGTAAATGTTCTTTTATGTAGGCTTCTGTGCGCTTCACGAAATAAGGAGAGACTGTTTTTTCTTTATGCTGGTCTATTTTATGCAACGCATTATTGGGTTGACCATAAATAAGTGCATTAAACAAATTTGACTCAAATTGTTTAAAGGCTAAAGGATGATGGAGTGGATGTTGTTCACAGGCTAAAGCATCCATCAATGTTCTAACAAGCTGTAAAAAATAGGCTCCACTTTGTGTAGAAAAGTCTAATTTTGGGTCAAAAACGAGTAAGTTGTTCTCTGAATCGGCAATGTGCTGATGGCAATGGTAAGTAAAATCATTCTTTGACACTTTTAGAATGAGCTGCGGTGAGTTCGCATGCCAGCGCATACGTAAAGATTGCTGAGGTGAAATAAGAGATGCAACTTGAGAATAAGAAATAAACTTTTGTGAACCAAACTCGATTTCTGCGTAGCCTTGAGTTGGAATTTGAATTAAGTAAAAGTTATCCAGATGATCTGGTTCAATAATGACATCTGCGCCATATTCCAAGCGGCTAATAGACAATGCGCCTGTTTTAACATGGTGCATAGTTGCACTGAAATCTCGCTTCTGATGAGAGATTTTAAGATCATGCGGTTTAAAAATTTGGCCTACATTTCGGCAGGTTTCGCTTAAATCGTGGTGATCGAACACCAGATTATGATTGGTAAAGATAGACTCATTTTGAAAATGACGCCCACTGAGTTCTGGGGAGTTGGCTTGGTTCATATTTATCCCTTTTGGCTCACTCCTGTATTTACTTGTGTTGTAAAAGTTTTAAAACTTCGCTGCACAGCAAGTAAATACGGCACTTAAAAAATTAAGTTACTCGCAAATTACAATGAGATATAAGCAAAATACAGACCAATTTAACCGCTAATTAATGTGATTTTCTCAAACTTTTCATCGGATTTTGTCCATCAATTTAATACATTCGAGAAATAGAATAGGGGGATATAAAAGGTGCTATAAGTTAATCTCATCATGATCTTATTCCTTAAGATCTACCAAAATTTATAGCAAATCCGAGTGAGCTGGTCAATTTATTTTGTCGGAATTAATTGTTTTATATTATTGATATATAAAAACTTTTAATTTAAATGCAAAAAATCAATATACCCCTTGCAGAGTATATTGAATCATTTCAGGTCTAGTAGTTTTTAAGCTATTTATACTTTTAACGTGAGGTATTACTTTGTAAAAACTTCTCGCTGTAAATACGATAGTTTTGCAAAGCTTGCTCATCTAACCAATTTTTCACCGCTTCAATCATCGGTGGTGGGCCACATAAATACATATCAAAAGCCTGCTCGGCCAGTTGATCTTTATTTAAATGCTCATGAATATAACCTGCTTTACCTTGCCAAGCTTCAGTTGCTTTAGTCACAATCGGGTGATAACTAAAGTTTGGAAGCTGTTCTGCATAGGCCTGTAAACGCTGTTGTTCACACAAGTCAGTCTCATTATTTACGCCGTAATATAACTGAACAGCAGGTGAGTTAGGTTGCTCAACCAAGTTATCAAGCATTCCCAAGAAAGCTGACAAGCCTGTTCCACCCGCCACAAAAACCAGTGGTCGCTGTACTTCACGTAAATAGAAACTACCAAGCGGTGCTTCAATAAGTAGGGTTTGTCCAACCTGACAACGGTCACGCAGGTAATTACTCATCACACCGTCTGGCAAGAGACGAATTAAAAACTGTAGTTGATTGGTTGCATTTGGTCTATTTGCAAAAGAATAAGAACGCCAATCTTCAGTATTCGGTATTTGCAAACGAGCATATTGACCCGGTAAAAACTGAAGCTGTTCAGCATGACTGCTCGCATCAAGATGTAAGATTGCTGTTGTTTCAGAAACCAGCTCAACCGCAGTCACTTTGGTTTCAATTTTTAAGGTATCACCAGCATTGCAAATTGCTGAATCGTGATCGAAATAAAAAGCTGCATCTGATTTCACACGTGTCTGGCAGGCTAACATTTTACGCTCAGCCAAATCACGCTCACTTAATGCATCTTCATCAACATATTCTTGTTCATAAATACCAGTTTCACACTGACCCTGACAGGTACCACAAACACCTTCACGACAGTCTAGCGGTAGGTTAATTCCTTGGCGAACTGCTGCATCAAGCAACAATTCGTCGTTATTTACCGAAATGAAAAAGGTTTTGCCATCGGCAAAGTTAAGTGCAACTGAATGTCCCATTTTCATTCCCCTTAAACGTGATAGAAGTCTAAAACGGAATCAATTTTGTCATTCAGCAAAATGCTGTGCTGACGACGAATGCGGAAACCATCTGCTGTTTGGCGTAAAAGATAAGTAGCGTGTCCGTAAAAACAGCCTTCTAAGCCTTGACGGTTATAAAGCGTTTGCCATGCAACTTTTGCTTCAATTAATCCATCATCCAATGTTTTAACTCGAATGTTATTCATGCTGTGTAACGTACGTGGTAACGGTGTTGCAGAAGCAGCTTTTCCTGTACGAATACGGAATACACGGTCTTCAAGTCCAGTACGGTCTGCATAATAGATATAAGACAAACCCTGATTTGGATCTTGAACATAGTTATGGTCATCAATCCACTGTGGAATATGATATTCACTATCTTCATCGTAAAGCTCTAGGTAGGCATCCCAGTCATAAGCGTCACAAAGTTCTGCTTTTTTGTACAAAAACTGAGATACAGCAAAATGTAGTTCTTGTGACATGGTTACACCTCATCCATTAGGGCATTGTTTTCAAAAGTAATATCTTGCATTTTCAGCGCTTTTTTATTTAAGCCGTCGAGCATTAGGCGTTGCCAGTGTCCATGTTGATTTACATAGAGTCCTTCGTGGGTAAACTCTCGGCCAGTAATGACGGGTTGAATGCCTAAATCTTGTGAGTTTTTAGTTGCGCCATATTCCCAAGACTGACAACCACGCGAAATATCACTCCAACGTTCAAGTCGTGCTTGGAAACCCTTTTGCTGTTCACGGAATTCAACTAAATCGTCTGGTGTACCAAGGCCCGACACATTAAAGAAATCTTCGAACTGGCGAATACGGTTACGGCGCGCTTCAGCAGATTCACCTTTAACACCAATACATTGACTGATGACTTCGGTTTTATTCCAAGCGACAGGACGAACAATACGAAGCTGTGAACTAATTTGGTCCATAAAAAATAGGCTAGGGTACAAGTTCAAGTTTCTTAAACGATGCATTGCCCATTCGGCATATTTGTCACCATATTTTTCGACCATATACGGCATAACTGTGCTGTAGCCCGGACGAACAGTTGGGTTCGGCATGTCACTAAACAGCACGCTATGACCATTTTTGAAACTAAACCAGCCATCGTCAGTTTCTGAGTCACCGGCACCTAACTTGCTATAGTCAAGCGTATCGAGTTCTTCACCTTTTGATGCATTGACTTGCTGACGGTGTTGGACTGTAGAGACATAGTTATAGTGAACGGTACTGACATGGTAACCATCTAGGCCATTTTCATTTTGTAGCTTCCAGTTACCTGCAAATGTATAAGATGACTTGCCTTGAAGTACTTCGAGTTCACCTGTTGGAGACTGGTTAACCATTAAATCAAGAAACAGTTTTGCATCGCCCAAAAAGTCTTCTAGAGAATCTGTTGCTTGAGTATCAAGGCTTACAAATACAAATCCACGATAGCTGGCAATACGGCCTTGTTTTAAGCCACGGCTTGATTTATCAAAATCTTCACAGTACTCGCTAGGCGCTTTTACCTTAACCAAACGACCATCTGACTTGTAGCACCATGCGTGGAATGGACAAGTAAATGTAGACTGATTGCCTTTAGCAACGCGTGTTAAGGTCGCTCCACGATGCTCACAAGCATTAACCATGGCATGTAGTTCGCCTTTACCATCACGGCTTACAATGATCGGTTGGCGGCCAATTTGAACGGTTAGGAAATCATGATTGTTTGGAATCTCACTTTCATGACATGCATAAATCCAAACCTTTTCAAAAATAAGTTCCATTTCCAAGTCAAATAGTTCAGGCTCGGTAAACATATTACGTGCAATACGAAACACGCCATCGTTAGGACGGAAGTCGATACATCCATCTATAAAATCATTCCATTGTTTTAAATTAGATGAGGTCATTTGCTCAATCCTCCAATCAATCAGCTTTTAACTGATTGAACCGCGATTAGGCCTTAGCCTCTATCCGTTTTTTCCAGATCTTTATCCACTTTGTGCAGATTTGATTTTTTAAATGAACTCTTTTTATGAAAGAGTAGAGATTTAAATTTGTATGTGTTTTAACCTATCAAAGTTCCTTATAATGTTAAGGAGCATAAAATGAAATTTTGTGAACTAAGTCTATGAAAGAACAAAACTTAAAATTACAAATTAGAATTCTTTTAGAGCAAAACATCGCATTTGGTCCGGGTAAAGCAGATTTACTTGAAGCAATTGAAAGAACTGGTTCGATCTCACAAGCTGCAAAATCTATGAATATGAGTTACCGCCGTGCATGGCAGCTGGTAAACACCATGAACCAGTGCTTTGAAACAGCTTTAGTTGAAACTCAAACAGGCGGAACACACGGAGGTGGGGCAGCCGTTACAGCTATAGGCCAAAAAGTCTTAGAGCATTACCGACAAATGGAAATCAATGCTCGACAAGCCTTAGAACAGGACTATCAAATCATGAGTAGCTATTTAAAGAAATAAGATGAGAAATACTTTATAAATTAAAGAATTTAAGCGCGAATCAGTTTTATCTACCAATAGTTTTCAGTTGCTCAGAAAAAATATCCATCTTTATAAATAATTTCTACTTTTCATCGTCTATGGTTATCGCTATATTCTTGGGTATATATCGCTGCAAAAACGACAAAAAGGTAAAAATAATGGTAAGTGATACGAAGATAAAAAAATTGGCTTTAACCTGTTCAGTCCTCAGCATAGGATTGGTCTTTAATGTTCCAGCCAAGGCTGAATCGGTTACCGTTTATGCAGCAGCGAGCTTAACGAATGCGATTAACGATTTAGAAAAAATTTACGAAAAAAAAAATAATATAGAAGTTAAAACCTCATATGCAGGTTCATCGACATTGGCGAAACAGATTGAAGCGGGGGCACCAGCTAATGTATTTATCTCTGCTGATACCCAGTGGATGGATTATCTGCAAAATAAAAAATTAGTTGCAGCAAATGACCGTATAAATTTATTAGGCAACCGTCTGGTTCTAATTACCCCTAAAGGGCAGTCACTAAATATAAAACTAGATAAAACGACCGATCCCAATAAAGTGTTTACAGGCAAGATTTGTACAGGGGATACCAAAAGTGTGCCTGTAGGCAAATATGCTAAACAAGCTTTTACTAACTTAGGTTGGTGGAGCCGTATTGAGCCAAAGTTAGTTGAAACAGAAGATGTTCGGGCGGCATTAAATTTTGTTGCGCGCGGTGAATGTCAGGTGGGGATTGTCTATGCAACTGATGCAGCGATTAGCAAAGACGTAAAAGTAGCTGGCGTATTTCCGGAAAATACGCATTTGCCAATTATTTATCCTGTAGGGTTGATTAAAAAAAATCCGAATTCAATAAAGTTCTATCAATTTCTACAAAGCAACCAAGCTAAAGCCGTCTTTAAAAAGTATGGTTTTAGCGTGTTGGCTCCAGTCAAGCCATGATGTTTTCTTTAACCCCAGAAGAGCTCAGCGTTCTGCAACTTTCTTGTAAGGTGGCAGCAAGTTGTCTTGTCGTCAGTATTATTCCTGCAATTTGTGTGGGATGGTTTTTGGCGCGTAAAGAGTTCTGGGGTAAGTCATTCATTGAAACATTGGTGTTTTTACCTTTAGTGCTACCGCCAGTTGTACCTGGTTATTTGCTTTTACAAGTTTTTGGCAGTCGCGGCATTATTGGGCAATATTTGGCACCGATCGGAATTGATTTTGCATTTAACTGGAAAGGCGCTGTTCTTGCTTCGGCAGTGATGGGTTTTCCGCTTTTGGTGCAATCTATTCGACTAGCAATTGAATTGGTCGATCAGCGTTTAGAAATGGCAGCAAAGACATTAGGAGCTTCATCTTTAGGGGCATTTTTTCATGTCACTTTACCTCTTGCCAGCAGTGGCATTTTAGTTGGTGCTATTTTATGTTTTTGCCGTAGTTTAGGTGAGTTTGGTGCGACCATTACCTTCGTGGGTAATATTTCAAATGAAACGCGTACTTTGCCTTTAGCTATATATAGCTTAATGCAACAACCAGATACAGAGGCCGCTATTCAACGGCTTATTGTTTTATCGTTAAGCGTGGCTTTTCTGGCATTATGGTTTGCGCAGTGGTTTCATCGTTATCAAAAGAAGCGTTTAGGGCGGTAAAATTATGTTGATTGATTGCCGTTTCCAGCTACAAATGGGTCAATTTCATATTGAACCTAGTTTCCAGTCAGATGCTTCTGTTATTGGCTTATTCGGTGCATCGGGTTCAGGTAAAACATCGATTTTACATGCCATTGCTGGCCTGAACACTCCGCGTAGTGGGCTCATTAAAATACAGGACCAAACATGGTTTGATTCAGATCAAAAAATTAACTTGAGTACCCAAAAGCGGCATGTTGGATTGGTTTTTCAAGATGCTCAGCTTTTTCCGCATAAAACGGTAAAGCAAAACTTATTATTTGGTCTTAAGCGTCTATCCCAACAAGAACGTCACTTCGAAGCAGATTACATTATTGAGTTATTAAAGTTAGGGCATTTATTACAACGTATGCCCATTAAACTCTCAGGAGGGGAAAAACAGCGCGTAGCACTGGGTCGAGCATTGTTATATTCACCTAAGCTGTTACTGCTTGATGAGCCTTTATCAGCATTAGATGCGAATCATAAAGCTGAAATTATTCCTTTTTTTCAGAAAGTAAAAGAGGAAATAAAAATTCCAATGATTTATGTGAGTCATGATATTCAAGAGATTAAACATCTGACCGAAACTATGTGGATTTTATAATTTTTCATTTTTTATACGCATTTCCAAACTTACGAGAGTCGGAGTTATAGAGAACTCATTCTGAGCCTGCGGGAGATTGAACCCTAAAAAGTTACTGGGTTTGATAAACCATAAACCTGATTTTAGCCGAATAAACCAAAACCTGCCTTATTGAAAATGATTATTAATAATAAAATATTCCTGACCTTCTAATTTAATAAAAAACATATAAAACAACAATTTAATTTAAAATTTTAAGCTAAAGCTCATTTGCCTGAGATCATAAATTAATCTTTTATATTAATTTGCTCTTGATAATAATGATAATTATTTGCAATTATATTTATAGATTTCTTTATAATATAAATTGGAGTATCCACATGCGCTCTACCATCGTGGTCACAGGTGCTGCAAGAGGGATAGGAGCGGCTATTGCCAAGCAACTACTAGATCAGGGCTATCATGTTATTGGTATTGACCGACAAGAAAATCCTAAACAATGGGATATCAGCAAAACAATAACGCCCGATCAAACTTCACAATGGCAAGGCATCTCACAAGACATTACCCATCAACAAGAAACACAAACTTTAATTTCAGAGCTTTTAGAAAGATACGAAATTACGGGGTTAGTAAATGCAGCAGGAGTATTAATTATGCGCTCCATGCTTGAAGCCAAAACGGAAGATTGGGAAACACTTTTTGCGGTCAATGTCATGGCACCTATTGCGATTAGCCAACAAGTTGCTAAACATTTTTGTGCAAAAAGGCAGGGCAGTATTGTCACTATTAGTTCAAATAGTGCACGCATGCCGCGTATGCAACTTGGTATGTACGCCACCACTAAGGCCGCACTGAGTCATTTTTGTCGCAATCTGGCACTTGAAATTGCACCTTATCAAGTCAGGCTAAATATTGTTTCACCAGGATCTACTCTCACTCAAATGCAGCAACAACTCTGGACTGATAATGCACCTCCACCTGCAGTAATTGATGGTGATTTGAGTCAGTACCGAACAGGTATTCCCTTAAGAAAACTCGCGCAGCCAGATGATATTGCCAATACCGTGAGCTTTTTACTTTCGGACCGAGCGGCCCAAATTACGATGCAAGAAATAGTGGTAGATGGGGGAGCGACACTTGGGGTTTAAATACTACTTCAGCACAACAACCATCTGAAATTAAAAATATTTTGAAAAATAGAAAAGGAAAATACTAATGAGTATTCCAAAGATTGCAAGTTACAGTATGCCCCAAGCCCATGAATTTACTCCCAACAAAACAAATTGGTTATTGAATACCAATCGAGCTGTTTTATTGGTTCATGATATGCAGCAATATTTTTTAGATTTCTATGACTTAACTCAAGAACCTATTCCAGAACTCATTAAAAACACCAAAGCATTAATTGATGCTGCTCATCAGTCTAATATTCCCGTTGTTTATACAGCACAACCCGGCAATCAATCACCTGAACATCGACAGTTATTAACTGATTTTTGGGGACCTGGTTTAAAGAACGAGCCGAGCTTTACGCAGATTTTGCCAAAAATTTCACCTCAAAAAAATGATACGGTTCTTACCAAGTGGAGATATAGTGTTTTTAAATTTTCACCTCTCGAACAACTCATGCGGGAATCTGGTCGCGATCAACTGATTATCTGCGGGGTATATGCGCATATTGGTTGTCTTATGAGTGCTGCTGAAGCTTTTATGCTAAACATCCAACCATTCTTATGTGGTGATGCACTAGCTGACTTTAGCCGCGAAGAGCACGATATGGCATTAAAATATGCCAGTACACGATGTGCTCAAGTCATGACAACACAACAAGTAATCCAAACCTGGATGCAAGAACAAAATGTACTATCTTTAGCATAATAGTCATTTAACTTATTCTATTTAAAATATAAAAAGTAGATCATCGATCTGCTTTTTATATGGGTGGAAATGAATACTTATAATAGAGAATTGATGCAACTCATCATCATTTAATCAGTAATGTATAATGATTATCATTATGTATTTGATAATTACTTAATATTGAATATTAAAACTTATATGTATATGATACACCGCTAAACACAAATGATAATATTTATCATGTGTTAATCATTATATAGAATAAGGTCGAAAAATGACTTAATGAAGAGGGTCGCAATATGGTTCAGCTCAAGAATTCTTTTATTCGCCAAGGGCGTACATGTAGATAGTGAGTTAGGAATAATATTAAATTATTCAGAATCTTATAAACAGATCAAAGCTTATTTATAGGGTAATAAGCTCTGATTTATACATCAAATCATTTCCATAATTTTCAAGTAAGTATAGACAAAATAATTTTAAAAAATTTCTATATTTTTTCAACATTAAGGTTAATTAATCATGACAGCAACTTCAAAATCATTATTAAATGGACTACCAATAAAAAAATCGAGAATACAGGTTTTTGAAATTTTAAATCAAAATCCACAAGGCTTAAGTGCTGTGAGTATTTATACGCAAATTAAAAATGAACATAAAATAACGCTAGGAACGATTTATCGAATCTTGTCGGAATTTGAAAACCGTAAACTCATCAAAAGGGTGTTTTTAGGTAAAAGCAAAAGTATTTATAAGCTTAGAAAAGACAAGATGAGTTGTAACCTCATTTCGCTCAAAACCTCTGAAGCCTTGAACTTTGAACATGACAAAGTTAAAGAATTACTTCATGAGGTTACTGATATTATTTTTGCAAATACCGGAGTCGATATCAGTAGTGTTGAGCTCAATCTATATACCGAATAAAAATCTTTTAAACTGCCATAAAAATAAAGGACAGCATCATACTGTCCTTTATTTTTATTAAATCAGTTACTTGATAACTTTAATTCGAGTCGTAGCTGGAATAGTTAAAGGTGAATCTTTAGAGTTTTCAGCAACATAGTTTTCAAGCGCATCAATATCTTGACCACCACCGACACGGTTTTGGCCTTCTTTTAATACCGTAAAGTTGTCACCACCATCTGCCAAGAAGCTATTTACCGTCACGCGATACACTTTAGTGTCAACCAACGGCGAACCTGCAATCATAATATTACTTGCTCGTGGTGAAACAGATGTATTTGCCGCATATTGATAACTCAACTCCTTAGACGGTTGTAAAATTCTAGGCGAATTTGCATTTGCACCAGACCATTGCTGTTCAAGCACATCTCTAATCTGTTTACCGGTTAAGCTCAACGTCACAATAGAGTTACCGAATGGTTGAACCGCAAAAACATCGCCAAAGGTAATCTGGTTATTACTATTAATAAATAGATCAGCACGCACACCACCTGGGTTCATTAGCGTAAAGTCTGAGCCTTGATTACTTGCTTTTAAGGCAGCCGCTTGCTGAGCATCTGCAATCATAATACCTAGCGGACTTTCACCACTTTCGACTTGAGTACGGCTCACAACTGCAGTAGATGTACCAACCACACGACTTGAAATGGTGGTCACAGCTTGGCGGTATTTATCTAAAATTGCTTCAATGCTTGGGGTTTTACTAAATTTTTGATAGAGATCTGTAAGACTTACTGTGGTTGTACCAGACGTATATGCTTCACTTTGTACAGGAACCTGTTTCGCATCTTTTTTAATTACATCACCAGTTTTACCATCTAATTCAATCTTGATGTCAGTAATAAGCGTGCCATATTGTCCAGCTGAAGTAAGTAAGAATGGTTTAGCCGGATTTTTTGTTGCATAGTCACAAATATAAGATTGATGTGTGTGACCTGAAACAACAATATCAACTGCTGGATTAAGCTTATCCAAAATTCCTAAAATCGGACCACTTAAACCATCACATGTTTTTTGATTGAGCTTCGTACTTGGCGCTGCACCTTCATGGACAACGACTACAATAGCTTCAATTCCTTGTTTTTTTAATTCAGGAATCAGGGCATTTACTGTATCTGCTTCATCACGGAATTCAACATCTTTAATACCTGCCGCAGAAACAATACTTGGCGTCGCTTTAAGAGTTAAACCAATAAATGCGACTGGAATTCCGCCATAAGTTTTGACTTTATAGGCTGGGAAGATCGTTTTACTGGTGTCATTTTTCATTGCTACGTTAGCAGCAAGGAAATCAAATTTTGCACCACTAAAATTTTTATTAATTTGACAAGGTGCTGTGCTGGTATATTGCTGACATCCACCATTTTTTAAACGGCGTAATTCGTCTGTACCCCGATCAAATTCATGGTTACCTACAGCATTAAAGTCAATTTGAATATCATTCATGACTTCAATGGTTGGTTCATCTAAAAATAAAGAAGAGGTGAGAGGAGAAGCGCTAATTAAATCGCCTGCCGAAACCACAGCATTATTTGGATTTTCTGCTTTAAGTTTTTTAATTGCATCGGCAAAGTAACTCACTCCTCCCACAGGAATACGAACAGATTGAGCAGCATCATTTGGATTTGGTGCCTCGACATAACGCTTAGGTGGCTCAAGATTTCCATGAAAGTCATTAAAAGCTAAAATATTTACGGTTTGATTGCTTCTTTGGGCAGGTGGTGCTGTGTCATTATCATCATCGTCATTACATCCCGCCAATAATGCTACAGCCAGAGAAAGTGTTGTTACTTTAAAAAGTATTGTTAAATTTTTCATTTTTTTATCATTTGATCAATTAAGACGGATAAAAAAATACGCTTTTAGTATGAATGTTTGATGAAACACCCAATAAGTAAATATGTTCGAAATATTAAAATTTGGACAAAAAACACAATTATCGAACAATATCTTAGCTAGGGGTGGTCTACAAACCCAATTTTTTTATTTAGAATAAATTTTTAATTGCCTTATAAATCTTAATCAAGTGATTCATTTCATAAGATTAATATGAACCGGAGATAATTTATGCAATGGACTAAACCAGCTTTTACTGATTTACGCATTGGTTTTGAAGTTACAATGTACTTTGAAGCACGTTAATCAGTTTCATCAAATATGTCATAAGCCCTAGTCTTGTTCTAGGGCTTATCTCTTTCTAATAAGATATTAATTTTATGTATATTTATGTTTTAGGTTCAGCTGCCGGAGGCGGGTTTCCGCAGTGGAATTGTAATTGCCCGAATTGTCATGGTGTGCGCACAGGTACAATCCAAGCCAAAGCCCGTACTCAATCATCGATTGCTGTTTCTGAAAATGGAACAGACTGGGTTTTATTAAACGCGTCACCTGACATCCGTCAGCAACTCTTCGAATTTAAAGCAGCGCAACCAGCGCGTAAATTACGTGATACAGGAATAACAAGCGTTATTTTAATGGACAGTCAGTTAGACCATACCACTGGGCTTTTAACCTTACGTGAAGGTTGCCCAATGAATGTATGGTGTACAGCAATGGTCCACCAAGATTTAACGAGCGGCTTTCCAGTATTTAATATGCTCAAACACTGGAATGGCGGTCTTCAATATCATGAGATTAACCCTAAACAAGCTTTTAAAATTAATGGTTTCGAAAATTTAGAATTTTTGCCTTTAATTATTAAAAGTGCTGCACCACCATATTCACCGCATCGAAATGACCCACATGACGGCGACAATATTGCTTTAATTATTAAAGATCATAAGACACAAAAGCAGTTGTTCTATGCACCGGGTCTTGGAAAAATTGATGATCAAATCATGCAGATTATGCAGAGTTCAGACTGCGTCATGATTGATGGTACGCTTTGGACAGACGATGAAATGCAGCAAACTGGGGTTGGAACTAAAACTGGCCGAGAAATGGGGCATTTATATATTAGTGGCGAAGGTGGTTCACTGTCTTATTTAAACCAATTGAATACACCTAAAAAAGTGCTGATTCATATTAACAATACCAATCCAATTTTAAATGAAAACTCTAGCCAGTTTGCTGAGCTTAAAGCAAATGGTGTAGAAGTTGCCTATGATGGCATGCAGATTGAACTCTAAGGTGAAACATGACTCAAACACCTGAAGCTTTAACGACTGAACAATTCAAACAAACCATTATCGATAAAGGCCAGTATTATCATATCTATCATCCTTTTCACGTGATGATGTATGAAGGTAAAGCCACCCAGCAACAAATTCAGGCTTGGGTTGCAAACCGATATTACTATCAAATTAATATTCCGCTCAAAGATGCGGCGATTATGGCAAATTGCCCTGATCAGCGAGTCCGTCAAGAATGGATTCAACGCATGATCGATCAAGATGGTGAATATCCAGATGGCGGTGGTCGGGAAGCATGGTTACGCTTAGCTGAAGCTGTGGGCTTGAGTCGCGAACAAGTTATTTCTGAAGAGTTAGTTTTACCGGGCGTTCGCTTCGCGGTAGATGCCTATGTAAATTTTGCACGCCGTGCTTCATGGCGTGAAGCAGCAAGCAGCTCTTTAACTGAACTTTTTGCTCCACAAATTCATCAGTCACGACTTGATTCATGGCCGCAGCATTATCCATGGATTGATGATAAAGGCTATGAGTATTTTCGTTCTCGTTTGAGTCAGGCACGTCGTGATGTTGAACATGGTTTAACGATTACGCTTGATTCATTTACAACTTTTGAGCAACAAGAACGAATGCTTGAAATATTACAGTTTAAGCTGGATATTTTATGGAGCATTTTAGATGCTTTAACTTTGGCATATGTTCACAATGAAGCACCATATCACAGCGTGACAAGCAAACGAGTTTGGCACAAAGGACTATTTAAATGAATAAAGAGCAGTTTGATTTAAACCTTGTGCCAACATGGCGACAAGGTTACCGTTTTCAGTTCGAGCCAGCTCAAAATGGTTTTGTGATTTTATATCCTGAAGGCATGATTAAGTTAAATGAGAGTGCAGGGGCAATCGGGCAATATATTGATGGGCAGCAAAATGTTTCTGCAATTATTGCTCAGTTAAAGCAAAAATTTGGTGATATTGCTGAGATAGATCAAGATGTAGTGGATTACATGCTGGTCGCAAAGCAGCAACACTGGATTGATTTAGTATGACAGAAGGTGTTGGCCTGCCTTTATGGTTATTAGCGGAGTTAACTTATCGTTGTCCGCTACAATGCCCATATTGCTCAAACCCATTAGACTACGCTCAGCATAAAAATGAACTAACCACCCAAGAGTGGTTTGACGTTTTTGATCAGGCGCGTCAAATGGGTGCTGTTCAACTTGGTTTCTCTGGCGGTGAACCACTGGTACGTCAAGATTTAGAACAACTCGTTGCATATGCTCATCAACAAGGGTTTTATACCAACCTCATTACCTCTGGTATGGGCCTTACCGAACAACGTATTGCCGATCTGAAACAAGCGGGTTTAGAACACATTCAAGTGAGCTTCCAAGCTAGCGATCCTGTGGTGAATGATGCCTTAGCAGGTTCAAAACATGCTTTTGAACAAAAGTATGAAATGTGCCGATTGGTTAAGAAATACGATTATCCAATGGTGCTTAACTTTGTTATTCATCGACATAACATTGACCAGATTGAAGAAATCATTGAACTTTGCCTTGAGCTGAATGCCGATACAGTCGAGTTGGCAATTTGTCAGTTTTATGGCTGGGCTTTTCTAAACCGCCAAGGTTTATTACCCACACAAGAGCAACTGACACGAGCTGAACGGATTACCAATGAATATCGAGAAAAATTAAAAGCGCAAAATCACCCTTGCAAACTCATTTTTGTAGTGCCTGATTATTATGAAGAACGACCAAAAGCCTGTATGAATGGCTGGGGTAAAATCTTCTTTACGGTTGCTCCAGATGGTATGGCGCTACCTTGCCATGCAGCACGACAACTGCCCATTTCGTTTCCAAACGTCCGCGAACATAAATTGTCAGATATTTGGTACAAATCAACTGGATTTAATCATTTCCGTGGCGATGCATGGATGCCAGAAGGGTGCCGTAGCTGTCCCGATAAAGAACGTGACTTTGGCGGATGTCGTTGTCAGGCCTATATGTTGACTGGAGATGCGGCTAATGCCGATCCTGTATGTGGGAAATCGCCGTATCATCAAATGATTGAACAAGCACAGGCAGAAAGTCAATTGGCTGCACCTTTGCAAAATTTAGTATTCCGTAATAGTAGAAACTCTAAATCTTTAAGCGCCACACAAAATATTCCAGTCCACACGATTACAGATATATAGCAAGTAGGAATACTCATGAAGCCTCGCCATATTCCAGTTTTTGATGGACATAATGACGCATTAACACGTTTATGGCTAAGTGACCATCCAGATCCTGTACATGCTTTTATTCATGAACGTTTAGTAGGCCATCTTGATTTAAAACGCTGTCAAGAAGCTGGTTTTATTGGTGGAATGTTTGCGATTTTTTTACCGCCATATAGCTATGTGCAACAGCATCATTCCAATAAATTATTTGATCAGAATGCTTCTGATTTTACGCAACAGCAAATTGAACAAATTTGCTTGGAACAACTCGATTTAGCTCACCAACTTGCTCAGTATTCTAAAAATATTAAAATTTGCACCTCGGTTCAAGATATTCAAGATTGCAGAGCAGAGCAAAAACTAGCGATTGTATTGCATATGGAAGGTGCAGAAGCTTTACAACAAAATCCTGATTTACTCGATGTATTTTATGAAAGAGGCTTACGTAGTATTGGCCCCCTCTGGAATAGACCTAGTCGTTTTGGACATGGTTTAAATGCTAAGTTTCCTCACTCACCTGACACGGGAGCAGGTCTTACGAGTGATGGCAAAGACTTTATAAAACGCTGTGCCAATAAAAAGATGGTGATTGATGTTTCACATATGAATGAGAAAGCTTTTTGGAATACTGTAGATATATTGCAGCAGCCAATTATAGCAACACACTCTAATTCACATGCTTTATGTCCTCAAGCTCGCAACTTAACTGACCCACAACTCAAAGCAATAAGGGAAAGTAAAGGGATGGTAGGCGTAAATTTCGATGTCGCTTTTTTACGGTCGGATGGACAACGCAATGCAGATACATCGATTGATGTAATTTTGGAACATTTAGAATATTTAATGGATCATTTGGGCGAAGAACATGTGGGCTTTGGTTCAGACTTCGATGGTGCACTTATAGGTACTGAACTTGAAGATGTGACAGGCCTACATCGCTTAATTGAACGTATGCAACAGCGTGGTTATTCAAAAACACTGATTGAAAATATATGTCTTAATAATTGGATGAGGGTGCTTTATAGAATTTTTGGTCAATAATGAATGACTAAACAGAGTTAATCTACAGAATCATAACTATTTTTTTATTGGCCGAAATGACTAAAAAAAATACAAATAGTTTAATTGTCAACCATTCGGTATATTCACTACACTCAACCTTACTGAATGTAAGAACATTTGGTATTTCAGGTCTTTTGTGGTTTTCACATCACCCATTTCTTTATGAGAAGTAGAAATGGGTTTTTTCTTATCCTAATTATATAAACGTGACAGTCATCACAATAATCGCTAATTATTGGTAAAAACCCTCAATCCCATCTTGACTAAAAGTTCAGCATTAAATACATTTGTAATGTATTTTTAAAGATAATAAGATTGCCTTAAGCGATTCATAATACTGCTTAATCCTGAAATACAGTGAAAAGCCTATTCTTTTTTAGAATAGGCTTTTTGCTTTGTATCAAAATTTATTTTTCGGGATTATTTTTCTCTTCAATTAACATAAAAAATAAACACCTTACAAAAGCGGAGCAAATGAAAGCCGTTAAATAACAAATTTTATGCTATTAATTTAAGCTAATTTCTCAAAAGTTACTCCGTTAATCGAAGAGGTGCAAAATGTTAAAGTCAATTATAGTATTGGGAACAGGTATCGCGATTGGGATGTGTATGTACAAGAAAAAGCAAAAAAATAGCAAAAGCTTTACCACAGATAGTGATACAGACTCATTGATTAGTAAAGACACTGCTAAAAATAAAGATGATGGTTCGCTGGATAACGCAGTACAAGTTTAGAATTAAATAAAAAGGGTTCAGTTAATGAACCCTTTAATTTTGATTAAAAGTAAATTTTTTAATAAGTAATATCTATATTAAATAGATTAACTTAAAAATAATATTTAAATTAAATAATCACTCAACTATTCATTTAATTATTACAAAAATATGATTAGAACAAAGAAAACACTTTCATTATTAAAATTTACATATTGTATCAGTGCAATCTTTATTATTGTCGATACGGATAATAAAAAAATGGAGACTAGTATGTCAAAACGCCATATCTTAAAAGAAGTGAATGCTAAAAGTATGTGTGGTATGGAAATCGTTGTCGAACAAATTTATGAAAATATCAATGAAAAAAACTTTGTAGACGTTGAACTGGAACAGAGCTGGTTACCACTTTCTAAAATTGTGATTTCGGATAAAGTTATCAATTTAGATCCAGATAATAGCTTTGCTCATCCAAGAACAGGTAAAGTTTTTAAAGTCTTTAATTCTTAATCATTTTCCTGTCAGTACACTTTTCATATTTCTAAGTCATTGAGGCGAAACATAGATACGTTTCGCCTCAATCCATTTAACTAAGAATTAATTTTCTTTTTGGAAAATAGTTTCTCTGCAGCTCCCAACACAAAAATAAAGAACACGGGAACAAAAAAGATGGCCAAGATGGTGGCAGATATCATACCTCCAAATACCCCTGTACCTAATGCATGCTGAGTTTCCGAACTTGCTCCAGTTGCAATGACCAATGGGATAACACCACAGGTAAAGGCAAGGGAAGTCATCAAAATTGGGCGTAGGCGTAACTTTGCTGCTGCAACGGCTGCTTCAATTAAAGTCATGCCTTCTTCTTTGAGCATCTTTGCAAACTCAACAATTAAGATCGCATTTTTGGCAGATAAACCAATAATAGTGATAAGACCAATTTTGAAGAAAATATCGTTTGGCATTCCTCTTAACATAATGGCTAATATTGCACCAAAGATTCCTAAAGGAACAACAAGCATGACAGATAACGGAATTGACCAACTTTCATAAAGTGCAGCTAAAACTAAAAACACGACTAACATTGATAAAGCAATAAGAAATACCATTTGAGATTCAGATTGCTTTTCTTGTAGTGAAATGCCTGTCCACTCATAACCAATACCTTGAGGAAGTTTAGCAATTAACTTTTCCATTTCTCGCATCGCATCACCTGAAGATACCCCTATGTTAGGCACTCCAGCGATACTTAATGATGGTCGGCCATTGTAGCGATTATATTGCTGCGGCAACTTATTCCACTGAGGAATCACGACCTCGGATAAAGACACCAGTTGTCCGTTTGCGCCTGCAACCTTTAAACTCAAGATATCTTTTAAATGCATTCGTGATTTTGCATTGGCTTGAACAATAACTTGCTGCATTCTGCCTTGATTTGGAAAATCATTGATATACATCGATCCCATTGAGGTCGAAATAATATCCGAAACAGAAGCAAAGCTTACTCCTAGAGTGTTTAATTTCTCGCGGTCGATCTTCAAGCTAATATTGTCACCTTGAGGTAAACCTTCTGGGTAAACCATGTAAAATTTTTTGTTTTGGGCCGCCATTTCCATAAGCTTTTCTTGGGCCGAAATTAAAGCAGGCATTCCTAAATTTGCTTTGTCTTGTAAACGCAAACTAAAGCCTGAAGATGTACCCAATTCATCAATGGCAGGGGGAAGTACAGACATAGTTGTACCTTCTTTACTGTTTGCCATTTCTGCATTTATGAAGTTGGTATAGTCAGTAGTAGATTTATCACGCTCGCCAAAATCTTTTAAGGTTGTAAAAGCGAGTGCAACGTTTTGGCCAGCGCCACTAAATCCCCAACCCATAATTGAAATATTGCTTTTAACATCCGACTGCTCATTTAAATGGTTTTCAAAATCTTTCACAATTTTTGTTGTACGTTCAGCAGTCGCATCTGAAGGTAATTGGAACGACGTTAAAAACCAGCCTTGATCTTCCTCTGGCATAAAAGCAGTTGGCCAATATTTCATGCCTGCAAAAGTTAAACCTGTAATCACCACAAAAATAATTAAAGTCGGAATAGTATGTTTAACGACTTTAAGTAAAATCGCTTCATATTTTTTTGTGACTTTATCAAAGCTACGATCAAACCATGCATAAAAACCTTTCTTTTGATGATTTGCATCAACAGGTTTTAATAAGGTTGCACAAAGTGCAGGGGTGAGTGTTAAAGCTAAAAATGCCGAGAATAAAATTGAGACTGACATCGTAATGGTAAATTGGCGGTAAATAATACCGACCGAACCACTTGCTAAAGCCATTGGTAAAAATACGGCTGCCAACACCAAGGTAATACCAATAATCGGACTGGTAATCTCTGTCATGGCTTTAGAAGTCGCTTCTTTAGGAGATAGACCTTCGGTTGCCATAATTCGTTCTACATTCTCAACGACTACAATCGCGTCATCGACAATAATCCCGATCGCAAGCACCATACCGAACATAGTTAACACATTAATTGAGTAACCGGTTAAAAGCATGATGGTAAAGGTGCCAAGCAGGGCAATTGGAGCGACAATCGCAGGAATTAAGGTATAGCGAACATTATGAAGAAATAGATACATCACAATGAAGACCAAAACCATGGCTTCAATTAATGTATGAACGACCTTTTCTATCGAAATTTTAACAAAAGGTGCAGTATCGTAAGGAACGCTAAATTGCATGCCTTCAGGTAAATTTACTTTTAGTTCTTCAAGTTTCTGTTTTACCGCATCTGCTGTTTTTACTGCATTTGCACCAGGGCTCAACTGAATGGCCGCAGCTGTTGCAGGTTTACCATTTTCTAAAATCGCAAAATTATATGACTGAGCTCCCATTTCTACATCGGCGACATCCGACAACTTAATATTGGCGCCGCTAATATTGCTCTTTAGACTAATATTTTTGAACTGCTCTACATTTTCAAGCTGTCCTTGAGCGGATAAAGGTATGGTAATTAATTGACCATTAACTAGAGGACGATCACCAAGTCTACCTGGTGCAATATCGATATTATTGTTACGAATCGCATTATTTACATCACTAATCGATAGACCATAAGAAACTAATTTATTTGGGTCTACCCAAATTCGCATCGCTTTTTCAGCACCAAAGGACTGAATTTTTCCGACACCGTCAACACGTTTAAGCTCTTCGACCACATTACGAACCAGATAATCGCTTAAATCGACTTCTGAATAACGATGGTTAGGTGAGTTTAAACCGACAAGCATTAAAAAGCCTGAGGACGATGCCTCTACAGCTAAGCCTTGTTGGCGGACGACTTGGGGTAAGCGTGCTTCAACCGCTTTAATTTTGTTTTGTACGTCGACTTGTGCCATATCCACATCGGTACCGGGTTTAAATGTCGCGGTAATTTCAGCGGTTCCTGAAGAATCCGTTGTAGCACTATAGTAGAGTAAGTTTTTTACTCCTGACATTTCCCGTTCAATGAGGGTAATCACACTATCATTAATCGTTTTGGAAGTAGCGCCAGGATAACTTGCTGTAATGTTCACTTCGGGTGGCGCAACACTCGGAAAGCGTGCAATGGGTAGCTTTGGAATACTCAGCACACCAAATAGAATAATAAAAATTGCAATTACCCATGCAAAAACAGGACGGCGAATAAAGAATTGAGACATCATTTAGCATCTCCTTGCTTCACCGTATTTTCTGTTGAAGCCGCTTTCCATGCTGAAATTGCCAGTTTTTGGTTGGGCTGAATACGCTCTATACCTTCAACAACAACTTTGTCGCCTGCTTTCAGCCCTTTATTGATGAGATAAAACTGCTCATATTGTTGCCCTAACTCTACTGAGCGAATATCTGCGCCACCTTTGGCATTCATTACATAAACTTGAGGATCGCCATTCATATTGCGCTGAATAGCTTGTTCTGGCACGAGTAAGGCCTGAGGAACCGAAGCACGCTCAATATTAACGCGGACATACATACCTGGCAGTAATTTTCTTTCAGGATTGGTCACTTCAATACGAATGGTGACATCCCCAGTTTCAGGGTCCACATTAATATCTTCAAACAGCATTTTTGCTGTAACGTTATAGGGCTGTCCCAAACTATTCAAAATCTGTACAGCTTTTTGATTGTTGGCAGATAACTCACCACTTTGTAAAGCTGCCTGTAAGCGCTCATATTCCCCAATAGACTGCTTTACATCGACATAAACGCGGTCAATTTGTTGAATAGTCGCCATAGTGTTGCTATCAGCCTGACTAACCAAAGCACCTTCCGTTACGAATGATTTACCAATACGTCCGGAAATCGGTGCTCGCACTGTCGCATACTGTAAATTAAGATTTTGACGAGCCAATAACGCTTTCATTTGAGCAACATCTGCAATCGCTTGTCGATATTGCGCTTCGACATTACTTACTTCTTGCTTGCTAATCGCATTACTTGGTAAAAGTTGCTGGTAGCGCTCAAGTTGTATTTTTAAGCGGTTTACTTCTGCTTCAGCCTTATTTAAACCCGCTCTATTACTATTTACATCGGCCTCAAATGTTTCTGAGTTTATTTTGTATAGAGGTTGTCCAGCTTTAACTTCACTACCTTGAGCGAATAAAACTTTTTCGATAATACCGCCAACTTGAGGACGAATTTCGGCAGTTCTGAAAGCTTGAACGCGCGCAGGTAGATTTTCACTAAAGTTAATAGACTGTGGTTGAATTGAAATAACGGTAACCTTAGCCGTAGATACCTGTGTTTGATCACTTACTTGTTCATTGCCACAGCCATGTAATACAAGACCGAAAGATAAAATGAATGGAACTAAAAAATGCTTTTGCACTTTTATAACACCTAATGGACTTCTAGATGCTGGCATTATTTTTGATGTGTGTGTAACCAAAATCACGAATATGTGGAAAAAGTGTGGAGATCTATCAAAAAATACGCGTATGATAAATCAAATTTTTCCCGTGTCTTATTGCTATGTTCGAGTCAACCTTTACGTTTAATTGTCAGGATAAGCTTATTCTTATTGTAGAAGATGAATATGATATTGGCGATATTATTGAACATTATCTTAAGCGTGAAGGTATGCGTGTTGTACGGGCCATGAATGGTAAGCAGGCAATTGAAATACACGCAGCGCAGCCTATTGATCTGGTGATTCTCGATATAAAAATGCCGGAACTGAGCGGGTGGGAAGTACTGAATAAAATTCGGCAAAAAGCAGCAACACCAGTCATTATGCTTACGGCTTTAGATCAAGAAATTGATAAAGTCATGGCTTTAAGAATTGGAGCAGACGACTTTGTCGTAAAACCCTTTAACCCAAATGAAGTGGTCGCACGTGTACAAGCAGTTCTAAGACGTACTCAACAAAACCAGCAAACTCCCAACCGAAATCTGATTTATAAAAATATTGAGGTGAATGCCGAAATTCATACTGCTTACATCCATTCAGGCGATCAAAAACAAACACTCAATTTAACTCTAACTGAGTACAAAATTTTATTACTGATGTTACCGCATCCTCATAAAGTCTTTACCCGTTCAGAGCTCATGAATCAGTGTCTACCAGATCGAGATGCATTAGAACGTACGGTCGATAGTCATGTCAGTAAGCTACGAAAGAAAATAGAAGATCTGGGTTTACGAAATATGCTCATCAATGTTCGTGGTGTAGGCTACAGGTTGGATCATCCACATGAAAAATAAAACGGGCATTAGTAAACAACTAATTATTGCACTGAGTTTTACCAGCCTAAGTGTTACGCTGAGTTCGCTAATTTTAGGTTATGGCACCTACTATGTTGCAATTGAAGTAGGGCTTATATCTCTCGAAAAGCTGAAAGAAAGTGATGAGTTCTTCCACTATCTAGATGGTATATGGTTATTCGCCGTGCTTCTATTTGGCACAGCATTATCAATTATTTTAGGCATTAAGCTTGCTCAACGTTTTATTGTGCCTATTAATCTATTAGCCGATGCAGCTAAGAAAATTAGTCATGGGGATTTAAGCGCACGAGTTGAAAAACCAATACATCATTCTTCTGAAATTGGTGAGCTTATGGATAATTTTAATGATATGGCTCAAAAACTAGAGACCTCAGTTGAAAATGCTCATGTCTGGAATGCCGCAATTGCACATGAGTTAAGAACGCCAGTCACCATTTTGCAAGGTAGGTTGCAGGGGATTATTGATGGTGTTTTTGAAGCTGACCCCATTTTATTTAAAAACTTACTGAATCAAGTAGAAGGTCTTTCAAACCTAGTCGAAGATTTACGTACATTGAGTCTTTTTGAAAACCAACAGCTTAGACTTAACCTCGAAACGATTTGTTTTAATAAAACTGCTCACAAAGTCGTGCACATGTTTGAAGAAAAATTAGAAAAAGCTCAGCTTAAAGTCATTTTCGATATTGAAGCGCCAAAAGTTGAGTGTGATCAACGGCGAATTGAACAGATTTTAATTGCTTTACTGGATAACGCTACACGTTATGCAAATCCTGGAAAGTTAATTGTTTCAACGAGACAAGAACAAACTAACTGGATTCTTGAAATAGAAGATGAAGGACCAGGCATTTCAGCTGAGCATCGTAAAGATTTATTTAACCCTTTTTTCAGGTTAGAACAATCAAGAAATAAAGAGTTAGGCGGCACTGGGTTAGGTCTTTCGGTTGTACAAGCTCTTGTCATTGCCCATAAAGGTCAAGTCGATTATTTAAATCAACATTCACATAGTATTTTTAAAATAAGTATTCCTCAATAATGATCGCTTTTGTACAACCTTTAACGCTTTAATTAAGAGAAATTGCATTTCATGACTCGTGATTAACTAAAAAATAGGTTAATTTGTTTATAAAATTTTTAAGTAAATACTGATTTTTTATGATAATTGAGATAGAAACCCATCCACTTGAGCCATTTTTACCTGAAAATGCCCGTTTATTAATGTTAGGCAGTTTTCCACCGCCACGTAATAAATGGAAGATGGATTTTTACTATCCCAATTTCCAAAATGATATGTGGCGTATTTTCGGTTTGATTTTTTTCCAAGACAAAACTTACTTTTTAAGTGAAAGCCAAAAAAATTTTAATGAAGAACGTATTCGAAACTTCTTGATTGAAACTGGTATTGCAATCTTTGATACCGCTTATCAAATTAAGCGGTTGAAAGGGAATGCCGCAGATAAATTTCTTGAAATAGTAACACCAACAGATCTTGCAGTTTTACTTCAGCAGATTCCTCTATGTCAAACCATTATGACCACAGGTGATAAAGCGACTGATACTTTAATATCAGTTTTACCAGAACACACCGAAAAACCGCTTATAGGAATGTCTACCTCGACTTACTTTGCTGGACGAAATATTAATTTATATCGTCTACCATCTTCTTCTAGAGCATATCCATTAGCGCTAGAGAAGAAAGCAGAGGCTTATCAAAAATTCTTTAAAGAGATAGGCATTTTATAAGTAAACTTGAAATGCTGTTACATCATCCATTCAACTGGTAGATATGAAACAGCTTTAATCATAGTACGTTGGAAAAGGCTCGTATCTGGGTCTTTTTCATATTCAACAATCTTTCCATCCGACTGATAATCTAACCAAACAATTTTGCCTTCACTATTTAACTTAAGCTGGTAAGCAACTTGAGGTAAGTGCTGATCGAGCATGACAGAAATTTGCGCTTGTAATTGACTCGACTCAATAACCAGACCGACCTCAGTATTTAAGTAAGTCGAACGAGGATCAAAGTTAAACGAACCAATAAATACTTTACCGTCTACATCAAAAAACTTGGCATGTAAGCTCGATTTATTTTTACCTTTAGCAGGGATCACACTTCCAGTCACTACTTCATACCAAGTTCTGCGTCTGCGTTCTAAAAAGGGCTTAAACTCAAATAGTTCTACACCACTTTTGAGCATCTCAACTCGATATTGACTATAAAAGGCATGCACAATTGCCACGTCATTTGCAGCAAAAGAGTTGGTTAAAACCCTGACTTTAACACCTTGCACCTTGAGTTGCTTTAAATAGTAAGTGCCTTGTTGGGTAGGAACAAAATAAGCAGAAGCTAATTCGATATGCTGCTTTGGTTCACCCATAATCTTTAGGACTTGCCCATAAAGCATTTCTTCTTTAGCGGCCAGTCCTAAGATTTTTTTAGGTGAATCAGCAACAAAATATGCTTTTGACCACTGGATTGGATAGTGCTCTAAAAGTTCTTTTAAATAGCTTTGAGCATCGTAAAGCTTATCTTCAGTTTGAGTATGATTTTCACTTTCATGAATTAAATCATGGTAGTGCTGCCTTAGTGTTTGCAAATGGTGTACAGCACATGTTCCCACCAGCTCAGTAGCATTTTGACTTAAATCACTTTGCCAGAAATCATTAAAGACAGACTGTGCATGTTGTACGGTATGTCCATAAAATAAAATATCTAGATCTGTAAACTGAAATTTACTACTTGCATCAAAATACTCACTACTAATATTTCGACCGCCTGTTACCGCAATCACGCCATCTGCAATAATTAACTTATTATGCATGCGATGGTTTACTTTTTTGAACCGAAAAATATAGTCTAAAATTCTTAAATATCTAAACTTGTATGGATTAAACAATCGAATTTCAAAATTGGGGTGGTGGAGAAGGCTTCTAAGAACTCCATCCAGCTTTACTCCATTTTGATCATCAATAAGTAAGCGGATTTTTACGCCACGATCTGCCGCTGTTAGTAACTCGTGCAGCATTAAGTTTCCAACAAAATCATTTGTCCAAATATAATATTGTAAATCAATTTTTTCTTTTGCATTTCTAATCAGATACATACGAGAAGCGATACTGATAAAGGCATCATCTAATGCCACAAAAGCAGTCAGTCCTTGTTCTGTTTTTTTTGTAGCTTGCTCATCATTCAACCAATTAAAGCTATTCGTCACTATATCATTCTCATCAGGGTCGTATGTACCGTTATACGAAGGTGTATGTGTAAAGCCCCAAGCATTTAATGCCATACTACTATACTGCTGATAAATTTGATTAATCATGTAAGCTTTTAAAGTCGCATCCAAGATAAGCACATCACAGCATTTTTATATTCAATTTATATGTCAAAATTCATATTAAACGTTATAAATACATTCTGCCAAGCCTCAACGCTAGCAATTCTTTATTTTTATAGAGATATATCTATTTAAAAATATAAAGTTAAATTTAACCCTTTTATGCCTAATGCTATATTCAACATTATTTTTTAAGGATGCTTGAGATGAGTCACGTGGGTTCTTGTCTATGCAATGAAGTCAAATTTTCAGTTATTAAGAAAATAAACACGGTCTATCATTGCCACTGTAGTCTCTGCCGTAAACAAACTGGAACCGGGGCAAATGCAGCAACATTAGTAAATAAGGATAAATTTGAGTGGTTATCAGGTTTAGAACTTGTCCGTACCTATAAAAAAGAAACAGGCTTCACATCTTCATTTTGCAGTCAATGTGGATCACCAGTACCTAACTTAGTAGGCTCTACTAATTTTATGTGGATTCCATTAGGCCTGTTAGACCAAGATATTGTTGTGCTAAAAAAGCTTAATTTTTGTATCGTTTCAAAGTCAAATTGGGTAAACACAGTAGATGCAGATGAATCTTACGATGAACTTCCAACTTTAAATGAACTAAACATATTGTTTGAGTAAAGAATTTTAAAAAATGAGACTTAGTTTGCATTAAATTTAATTTTTTCGGATGGTTATGCTTGAAGGTTTCACAAAAACACTCTAATTACAATTGGCATTACAACAATTACATTAGAAAACATGATATCTATCATACTTCCTTAAAGGGCTGAGTGAGTAGCTTAATAATAAAAAGGAGAAAATAGAGATGCCACAATATTTAATCATCGCTGAGAATGTATATAAAAAGATTGAGGACAAAAATTTATTTTCAGAAAGCTCGGCAGAAAACTTAAATCAATTAGTTGGTGTAATTCGTAATGAAATTAAAGGCACCAAATTTAAACTTAAATACAATTTTATAGATTTTGAGGAATGCCTAACCAAGCCCTTAGAGGAGTGTGCCATTAAGTTAGACATGAGCCTTATGCCTAACTATAAAAATAAAGATGAATATATACTCTGGCTTGCAGGTTTTATTGAAAGAATTACAACAGGAGGTGAGGCAAAGCTTCCACCAATCTCAAAATTTATTCCTCCAGACTATAAGTTTAATTATGAGGAACCACCCAAAGTATCATCTTCAACACAAGATGGTGGAGAGATGATCATTAATTATTTCAAATCAGATGCATTTAATAAAATTATAAGCCAAGAAAAATAAGTACATAAAAAATATAGAAGTGATCGTCCACTACACTTCTATATCTCGCTGTAAATTCAGCAACCGCCTACTGGGGCGGTTTTTTAATTTTATCCACCTTATTCATAAAAAATATATTGTTATAACTTTTCACAAAAGTTTGCATAACGCACAGAATCAGTCTCATTGGCCTAAAAACAGATACAACCTTCAATGTTAATTTTAAATTTACTTAACTATCGTTTGGAGATAAGTATGTTCAAGGCTATGTTTTTCTTTAGTGCTGGTGCTGTTTTCGGATACTGCTGTAAACACAAGGAGGATAAAGCTAAAGAGGAGAACTCATCAAAATAAGCGAACTGCATTCATAAAGAACTTACTAATGAGTTGGTTTTTTATAAGGAGGTGTCTATGCTCCACAACCTTAGACAGCTTTTCTGTATTCATGTCTGGGAATATGACTTTGATATTACTCATGACGAAGTTAAAGAATGCAGAAAATGTGGGAAAATTCATAAAATCAAGAGTTTTCCCAAATTGACTTAAGATGTAACTTTTTACTTTTAGTCTTAAGTGAATATTAAAAATTAAATAGGCTCAAAATTTTAAATATTGAGCCTATTTAATATAAAACTTAATTAATTACCCTTAAATAAGATTAAAGAATACCTACCAATTTAATCAGAATAAAATCCCAAACAAATCACATTTTAAATCTATAAAACAGTTATATTGCACATAACTTATCAATTAAAATTAAAAATACAGAAACAATTTAATAAAAATTAAAAAATTATTTTTATAGCTTTCAACTTATACTTATATTTTACAAATAATTAATAAGGAGATAGAAATGCCAAAATACTTACTATTAGCAGAAAAAATTAATAAAAATATTAAAAGTTCTTATTCAAACAATCATTTTAGAAATTTAAATAACCTTATTTTAGAAATAAAAAAAGCTATTGCAGGCACTGAACTAAAGTTTTTATATAACTTTGTGAACTTCGAAGGTGTTGTTATTAGTGTAAAAAATGAACTCCCTATTAAGCTAGATATGAGTTTGATTCCAAAGCATAAAAGCGAAGATGACTTCATTTTATGGTTGGCAGATTTTATTGATCGAATCACTATCGATACAAGCAAAAATCTCCCTTAAAAGAAACAATTGCAAACTCTCATCTTTAGAAAAATTTTTACACCAAACTACAATGGCTAAAGTATTTAAGGTTCTTGTCTAAGAGCTGAATTCATATCATGTCGAACTCTGCTGATGTTTTCATAAATGACTTTACGCATTCGGTTTACTGCGCCTAATGGTTTATGCTCAGGTAGGGCATGCCACGGTGTAAAAGACAGATTCTCACAAAACTTATTTTGCTCGGGTGTGTCAAAGTTCTGCTTGGGAATATGAATAGTTGCTACTTGATAAAAAGGAGCTGCTTTTTCATCCCATTCTGTCATTGAGTCTTCTACCAACATTTGATTTGAAGTTCGTGGTTGAATAAGAAATTCCATACAAGCATCTGTACTTTGCAAAGTTTTCTTTAAAGCTTCTCTTAAAAAATCATGACTAGGATTCTTAGGTAGATTGTTTGGCTGCATTGAACAAGCACGTACTGAATATTTAACTGCTTGTCGATCATTGCCAAGCCCTAACTGATAGGGAACCATAGACCAATAACGTGCGTATAATGGATTTGCAATTTGTGAATTACGTGCTCCAAGAGCATTCATTGTTCCCTTAAAACCTAACGCAAATGGAATGTGAAGTTTTCTGACCATATTATGGCTATTCACGTCATTCATAAAAGAAAGATATCGTTTAGCATCATTCGCAAAAAAGACTGGATGATTAATCATAATAAAATCTTGAGTGGTTGCTTGCTTTTCACTTTCTAAAATTTTCTGTCCAGACACACCTAAAATTTTTATTGCGATGCCACGTGCATCTTTTTTAATGTCGGCATTAGAGGCGTCATTTGAAGCATTAGAAAAACGGATCCATGCTTGATAACTTCGATCTGGAATAAACATTCCTTTAGCAAACTGGACAGGTATATTTTTTGAGACATGAAAATCGGCACGAACACAACCATGCGCCTTAGGATGTGCATCACGTAAAGCATTTCCAGCCGTATACTGTTCCCGAATTGACTTTTCAATGACTTGAGCTATGTTTTGAGCGAGCAACTCTTCGTTAGGCTGTAACTTTTCTCCTAATACTGTGTCGATCTTTGGATAAGAGTTACTTTCCGAAAAGGTCTTTGCGGGTGACGTTGCATTGGAATATAAAGTTTCAGTACAACCTGATAATGCAAATACAAGAGGAGTAAATAAAAACAAACCTTTAAAATTTATAGGCTGTATAAAAGTTGCCATTTATTAACTCCTCAGAGTAAAATATTTTAGGATAATATTAAGATTTCATGTTTAATTTTATTTTGAACTTTATGAAAAATATAAACTGTAAATAATTTAAACGTCATTGTTACTTATCTGAACAATATAATAGGAATTATTATTTAATATAAAACCTCTTAATACATTAAGAGAATGTAGACATGATAAATAACTCACAGAATGTACAAAATAATACTAATACATCACCTCGCCCAATCACTCAAAATACCCTTATTGATCGGTTTAGCCCTATTTATTGGAGAATAGACGGCCCGCAAACGATGTCTTTCGCCATTACGAACTATGGAAATGGTTTTGAAGCATCTTTTAGATCACGTATGACAAATGATTTGGTAGGAATTACTTGGGATTCTTATGACACTAAAGATCATAAATTTTTAGCGTATCAAACCAAATATAGCTATGCAGGGGTGGTTTGGGACTTCGATATTGAGTTATCTGCCACGATGCCAGTGCTCAACAATCCAAGTTTAACGCCCACTTTAACGGTGTACTATAATGAAAATGGCGTAAATAAAATTGCATATGTTGTTCTATTTAATTACGCAAATAATCCTTCCTCGCGAACGGCGCATATTCGTATTAATTGGGATACAGTAAAAGCAGGCTTCTCTGCTACAGATAGCTTTCCGGTAACCAATATTCAGCGAATTTCATTTTCTGGCTTTACCAGTGACTATAATGGTCAAACCGCTATACCTTTAAGTCAACCAAAAGATGGCTACATTCGTCTCACTAACTCCGTTGTAACTGGAACAAATGCAAAGTTAAATTTGAGCCGCATAGTTGTGCCACAGCACAATTATGGCATCTGCACCAGCTATGATGACCACTATGACTTAAATCCTCAGCGCTTAGTCAACAATATGGTCGCTTTGGGATACCAGGGTTTTGTTAACCACTATTGTGGGATGTCGCATTATCCAGAAATGACATGGAAAAGTGATATTAATAAATGGCAAATACCAGATACGTTGGTAACAGGTGAAGCGGTCGTTAACTCATGTACGCGTAAATGGCATGAGAAATATGCTCAGGCTTTGCATAACGCCAGTTTGCAACCCATTTTTGGGGTCAGCTTTGAAATGTATTCCTTGGGGGCCAATGAATATTGGGCACAGCGTGACTGGAACAGTAATTTAGGTAAAACAGGCTACCAACCACCGAGCTATTTTTTTAGTTTAAGTCATCAGAATGCTTTGGCATATCTACATAAAGTCTTTATTGAGTTTGCTGATGCAATGGTAGCGGGTGGATGCGATGTAAATATGCAGATCGGTGAACCTTGGTGGTGGTATAACACTGATACCAATCTACCTTGTGTATATGACTATCCAACAAAATTGGCTTTTAATGCAGATACAGGATTATATGCACCAGATTTGGGTACAATTTATGAAGCAATGAATAAAACAGGAACGCCATATGATGAGTTTAAAACATGGCTTAGAAATAAATTAGGACAAACCTGTCAAAACATTCGTACCGTGATCAAAGCAAAATACTCTACTGCCAAAGTTAGTCCTCTTATTTTCTTTCCTTCCATTCAGTCCCCAATTCAGACATTAGCTACTTATATTAACTATCCAAGCCAACATTATTCATATCCTAATTTTGATTACATGATGACAGAAGCTTATGACTGGCTATTAGAAGCTCGCTTAGACTTGGCACATCAGGCAGTTTCCCAAATACCTATACAAGGGTTAGGCTATCCTGCAAATAAAGTCATTTATTTATCTGGTTTTGTTCCCGATGCCTCTATTGCTTATATCTATGGTTTTGATAAAACCAAGCCATATCGAACACCTATTTGGCAACGAGTTTTTGGTGACATGAAAAACAATGTTTCTTTAGGGTTAATGAAGCAATTTATCTGGGCATATCCACAAGTTATGTTTGATTCAATTACGATTGATACCACTCAAGCCCCCAATGGCTTCTTTGTTGAAAATACGCTTTATTCTCCAATTAGTGATAACACACCATATCCACCAGATATTTACCTCTAAGTAAAAACAAGCTGCTTATAAGCTAATGATTTGATAAGAAACCTCTTCAAGTAAGAGGTTTTCTTCTTTTTTAAATGTAGGCTTGCTTAGATGTATTTGACTGGCTATGCTGTGATAGATTGTCATGAAAGCCAATTTTAATTTAAGCAAAATTAAGCTCTTGTATTATCAATATATAATCTATTTTGCTCGACTATAAATACCGAATGATTTAAAGGAAACCCAAAGATGAAATCTCGTGCAGCTGTCGCCTTTGCCCCAGGAAAACCTTTAGAAATTGTTGAAGTTGATGTTGCACCACCTCAAGCGGGTGAAGTTTTAATAAAAATTACCCATACAGGGGTATGTCATACCGATGCTTTTACATTATCTGGCGATGACCCAGAGGGTGTTTTTCCTGCCATCTTAGGTCATGAAGGCGCAGGTGTTGTGGTTGAAGTGGGTGAGGGCGTAACAAGCGTTCAACCCGGTGATCATGTGATTCCACTTTATACAGCTGAATGTAAAGAATGCTTATTCTGTAAATCTGGAAAAACCAACTTGTGTGTTGCAGTACGTGCTACTCAAGGTAAAGGTGTCATGCCGGATGGAACCACACGTTTTTCATATAACGGCGAACCAATTTACCACTACATGGGTTGTTCAACCTTTAGTGAATACACGGTAGTTGCAGAAGTCTCTTTGGCTAAAATCAATCCTGAAGCGAATCACGAACAAGTTTGTTTACTTGGATGTGGAGTGACGACTGGTATTGGCGCCGTGCATAACACAGCAAAAGTACAAGAAGGTGATTCTGTTGCCGTATTTGGTCTAGGCGGTATTGGTTTAGCTGTTGTACAAGGCGCACGTCAAGCGAAAGCAGGGCGCATTATCGTCGTAGATACAAACCCAGATAAATTTGAACTTGCTAAGCAGTTTGGTGCTACCGATTTCTTAAATCCAAAAGATTATGACCAACCTATTCAGCAAGTGATTGTAGAAATGACAGGCTGGGGTGTAGATCATTCATTTGAATGTATTGGTAACGTTAATGTTATGCGCTCGGCTCTAGAGTGTGCACATCGTGGTTGGGGACAATCAGTTATTATTGGTGTTGCTGGTGCAGGCCAAGAAATCTCGACACGCCCATTCCAGCTAGTGACAGGCCGTAAATGGTTAGGTACTGCATTTGGTGGAGTAAAAGGCCGCTCACAACTTCCTAAAATGGTCGAAGATGCTATGAAAGGTGAGATTCAACTTGAACCTTTTGTAACGCATACAATGCCTCTACAAGACATTAATACTGCTTTTGATTTAATGCATGAAGGTAAATCAATTCGTACTGTCATTCATTTCTAAATGAAAGAAAAAAGGGCTGTGATTCAGCCCTTCTTTATGACTTATAGTTTTATATCTTAAATTACATTACCACACATGTCAGTGGTACCCTGAGGGTAGTTAAACTGTAGCGCATTACGGTCAGTAATCAGTTCGTTCGACAACTCTTGTCCAAATAATTGTTCGGCATCTATTGATATATCACTTGAAACAAAAAAGCGTATATTCTCAAGTGGCGCAGGCAAAGTAGATTTATATCCTTGATCAACACCATTTATAATAAAGCCAACTTGCTTAGTGTTCTGATTAATATAAATACCTAATCTTTGGTATCCATTTGCATTATTTGTCATGTTTTGACCTTTAGAATATCGACTGTCAGGGCCAGTCTCATCACTAAGTCGGTAAGCTACAGAATAGCTTAATCTAGCAGGATTCTCACCAAAATCTGGATCATAAGTACCCATATTAAACCTAAAATTGGATCTGACTGTATAGCCATTATTTGTTACACCATTAAAACCAATGCCAGAGGAGTAATAAGCAGAATTACCAAGTGATGAGCTCCCAAGAGCTGAGGTTGGGATCTTAAGCTCTATTTCAAATGCAATAATACCTGTATGAGGTATTATTAAATCACCAATGTCATTAGTTGAATTAAGACTAGCTTTACTTCTAGCTACATACTCTACAGTACCATACTCATTTTCTGGCATAGGCTCTACTTTAAGACTAAATTTTTGGCCAATTATTAATGGGAATATTTTAATTGGCCAATAGTCAGTATGTTCATTATTCCAAAGATCATAATCTTCTTGAGTCGCATCAAAATTGTATTGGCAGACTGGGGCAGAGGAATTAAGGGAGGCAGTTTTAGCCAAGAGGGTTTGAGACGCTAATTTTTCATTCTTTGTAGTGGATGAAATGCTTTTAGATGCTACTTTTTGGCTAGATTCATTCTGCGATACGGTAGTCGTATTATCAGAAGATACCTCATACATAGCCCAACATAATGTCACTGCACTAACAGCAATTATGCCTATTTTTTTCATAAATATTCCTATCGAGTTAAGTGTTAAATTTTTAGAAAGTAGTGTTAAAGTAAAATTTATTATTAATATTTAAATATTTGAAATTATTAAGTTTAAAAACTATTGAATATGATTAATCATATTCAATAGTTACAGTAGCCATTGCACGGACCTTACCAGCAGTCACATTTGTTGCTGTTTGATAGTAGCGGGCAGTCATTGGTACGTTATATTGAACTGTCTGGTTAGAAGACAATGTACCTAATGCTAATTTGTCACCTTTTTTGATGACCTGATTTTTATTTTGATAGTTCCAGAGTAACTGCACACCTACGCCGTTTGCTTTTTCAGATGTCGGAGCAGTATTCGCTAAAACCTGATTGTTTGTTCCGTCTTGGGTAAAGTCGTAAGTTAAGCTAATGAGGTTTTTCTCTTCATAACCTGTTGGGTTGATACCTCCATTACAGAGAATGTTCATATCAAAAGTTTGTTCACCTTGGGTAGAACCAATGCCTTTGAACCCTGCTTTTGTAACAGTAGGAAGCTGTACAACTTTATTGATATTACCTTGAATTTCACATGAAGAAGAAGCAATGGTAATTGCATTAGCATCAACAGTACTTGTTAAAAACGGCTGATTTGGGAAACCACGGACGTAATAACTACTATATCTGCCTGGTACTAATGTACCAGAACCAGTTTGTGGAGCAATTTTAATAATTTCTACAACAAAATAGCCAGATGCTAAATAACGAGTACCAGAAATGCCACCACGTTCATAAGGATAATAACCAGAAAAATTGGTACTATTCTCAGCTTCACGATATAGACGAATACCAATACCAGGAATATTGGTTGTATAAATACTATTCCCTAAAGAACTTAAAGGATAAGCTTGAGTTAATTGAGCAACTACAGTGTCTCTACTATCACAATACATCGCTTGTGTACCGCTACTAGAGATAGGAAAAGTTGCTTTCCTTAAAACTGCACCTACTGGATCACTAGGGCGCACAACAACACGGCCTACTGCCATACGAACGTCATTTGGTTGATAATTATATATACGGCATGCAGCATTAGCTTCACCATATACACCAAGGCCGGCCGTAAATAAAAAACCTGTTAATAATATTCTTTTCATTTGCAGACAGCCTCAGTCATTACCATGCTTTGTTGCTTATTTTGCAACTGATTACTAATGTTGTACTCAACTGAACAACGCTCATTGCTTTCGTCGCCCCATTTTACATAGAGACTATCTTGAGCAAGTGGGGTACGTAAGTAAATCATACTACCTTGTGCAACAATGCCTACAGCTTCATCTTTTTGATTAAAGACTTGAGCGCCAAACGGTAAACTGTTGCCATCAGCAGTTTTACTATTAATATAGACTGCATAACCTGTCTTAGTCGCAAAATCTACTTTAGCAATTGCGCCAGCAAAAGGTGCGATACGTTGACTAGTTTCTTCAAGCTCTACTTGGCTCGACATTTCTTGTGGGTCAAGCGTAATATCGTTTAGGCGATAAGGTGTTACATACGGGATAACCGCATAACCAGCCTTATTTACACTTAAACCAACGGTATTATTCACTTTTGCCCCAGCTGCATCAGGTGCATGCACAAGTACCATTGTTTGACCTTGCTCAGGTCCAAATAAAATACCATCTGAATGTGCAACCACACTACCACTTAAGCTAACCATTGCTTGTTGGTAAGAATCAGCAATACTGTAAGAACCGCCAACAGTTGCATAGTTCGTACGGTAACGACCATTAGCATTAAATGTTGGGTTTGCATAGTCCTGATGCGAAACAGAGGCACCATAACTAAAGCGATCGCCAACCATTCCGCTTGCGCCAACAGTACGGCTGTCTTCAGAAGCAGTAACGTTGACGTTGACTGAATTCTTCTTAAAGTTAATTGGGAATGAAAGCGTCATTAAATATTCAGTATCATGCGTCGCATCATTTGAACCGTACTCAACCTTACGGTTAATTGCAGATAAACCATAAGTTAAACCATGGTAGTTATTGCTATAACCAATTTGGTACTGTTTAGTACTTTCGCTACGGTTCCAATAGTCAACCCAAGAACCCACTACATAGAAATTACCCCAACCTTCAGGAAGTCCTTGGTTTAAAGTAATTTGAAATTCACTACGCTGGTGACCAGCAGTTGCATAAGTGTTTACGCCTTTTTCTTCTAAATCGCGAATAAGTAGAGCATCACGTAATTTATAGAAGTTTTCTGTCGAGTAACGATAGGCAGCAAGGGTTAAGTTTGTGTTAGTCGGAGAAATTAACTTACTATAACTTAAACGGAAACTTTGCCCAGATTGTGATGACTGTTTTTCAAAGTCGGCTTCAGAGTGGGTCACATCTAACGCAACAGCACCAATTGGTGTAGCAAAAGCAGCACCTAACAATACAGCAGCATAATTTTCTGTAGCTTGTATTCCTGTATAACCTGTTAGGTAGTTATTAATACCTTGTTGGTATTTACCCTGAACTACCCAAGGATTAAGGTCAATATCTTGATCTCGGAACTGACCTACAGTTAAAGAATAACGGTTTACACCTGGACGCAACATTTGTACAACTGAAGCATATGGAACCGAAAATTTTTGTACTTGACCATTTGCTTCAATAATAGAAACTTCAATTTCCCCACCAAAACCAGTAGGGTAAAGGTCATTAATCTCAAAATTACCTGGTGCAACAGTTGTTTGATAGATAAGTTGGCCTTGTTGACGAACTTCAACTTTTGCATTGGTTTTTGCGTTACCACGAATACGCGGGGCGTAACCTAACATACTATTTGGTAGCATTCGGTCATCACTTGAGAAATCGATACCACGATAACCAATAGAGTCAAATACTTCGCCGTTTGTAAAACTATCACCTAGCGTTAAAACACCACGGTATTTAGGGAAGGCTCTTTGTAAGTATGTACTTGTTTCTTGATAATCTGATTTAGATTGATTTTCAGCAGGTGTATCTTGCCATTGCCACTGGCCATTATGACGTAATTGCCAACCCGCAAAATTTAAACCAGCTGTAACGCCCATAAATGCGTTTGTTGTTTCGCTTTGATCATTCGACTGATTAAATGTTTTATAGGCACTACCACTATAAGATAGAAAACCAGCATTAATACCGCGATCCCATACGCTTGGGTCGACATAGCCTTGAGCATTTTTTTGCAAAGCAACTTGCGGAATAGAAATATCTACACGTAAACGAGAGGTATCAAATTCATAGAATGCATTTTCAACCCACTCTTCAATTTTATAACAACTATTATTTTCTTTTCGAAGGGCAGTGTGTTTAGACAAAACATCTTGTTTAACGCCATACTCAATCAGGTTTGTTCCTGTGAAACACGTTACTGCATTTTTATTAGGGTCTAATGCTTTAAAGACCATACGACGTTTACCAAACCATTGACCATTTACATATACGTCAACGTTATATTCGCCTGGTAAAACAGGGTTTCCATATTTAAAACGAGAAATATCAACTTTTTGAGCATCCCCAATTAAAAAAGCAGAATCAAATTCAGCCTCTACTGGAGCACTCGTAGTTGTTTCTTCAGCATGCACGAATACAGGCATTGTCATTGTGACAACACCAGAAGCCAAGTAGTAACAAATATGGCGTTTTAATAATTTATAAGATTCTTGCCTTTTTTTTGGCATAGCTAAGTCCGCCTACACATATAGGTGCTTAAATTTATTAAAAAGATAAATCTGATTACTGAAGTTTTATCGGGTGCTCAACGCGACCACCATAGTCATTGACGTTAATAAAACTCATATCTTGAAGGTTGCTATTCTTAAGCTGAACTGACGCTTCAGAAAAAGGCTTAATCATTAGCCCCTGAGGTAATAAATCTACTTTTTTATCACCTGCCTTTTGGTAAACAGAAGTCATTGTGATATGAAAAGGGGTAGGATTCTTTACCGTTAAGCTTTGACCAGATTTAATCCATTGAAGCTTATCTGATGCTAAATTCGCATCTTCTTTAATCGATGAAGGACGATAGAAGAATTTAATGCGTGAACGAATTGCAAGTTGTAAGAAATTATCAGGCGTCGTATCTTCACTTTTTGAAGTAGGTCTTGGTGGAATATCTAAAATATTCAACCACAGAACTGTTTCTTGCTTCTGATTTAACTGAGAAGCATTTGGTAAAGCTGTAATACGAAGAGTCTGACTTTTCGTTGCTTCAACACGAGAAATAGGAGGAGCAATCATAAAAGGAACTTTTGATTGGTCCGGTGTACTTTTTGGGTCACCTTCGTCAATCCAAGCTTGGACAAGTGCTGGCTTTGAACCGTTATTGCTAACTTGTAGCGTAACTTCTCTAGCATCTGACGGGTAAATTACACGAGTGCCATGAATTACAATTTCTGCTTGAGTAGCAGGTGCAATAACTGCTGAAGCAAATGCTAAACCTAACAAAAAATTATAACTGTTCAATTTCATTTTCGAGTTCTCAACCAAGAAAGATTCAGGAAAGCGTTACACAAAACAGGGTTTCCATGCGGACATAGAAACCCCGCTATCAATTAATTATTGATAGATAATTGTGTATTGAACAGAAGTAGTTACTTTACCAGCAGTAGAAGCGCCAGTTGCATAGTATTCAGCGTAGTAGTTAAGGTCAGCACCTGCGCCATCAGCTACGTCAACCCATTGAGAGTTAGCTTGAGCACCGTTTGCACCCGCAGCAAGTACTGGGATGAAGTTGTTGTTGCTACCTAAAAGTTGAACGTTAACGTTTTTAGCACCAGTAGCGTCTTGGTTAAGTAAGCGACCAGTATTAAAGTCAACAGTTGCACCTGGTTCGAAGTAAGTAGCTACTTTACCTTGTGAACAGTTAGCTAAGTTGATTTGGAAAGGAGTACGACCAGCAACATCCCCAGCAACAGCTAAAGTTTGTTTAGAAACAGTTGGAAGAGTAACTGTGAAGTCTTTACCAGCAGGGGTAACGATGTCACAAGTTTTGTCTGTAACTAAACCATTAATTGTAATTGTACCATCAGCAGCTTGAGCATTAGCAATCCCTACAACCGAAAGAGCAGCGATCAAAGCAAGTTTTTTCATAGTGTTTTCTCAAAAGTCTGGATAAAAGTTTATTTCCTTACTTTTCCAGTGTTTGACATCTTGAAAAGTAATGCGGCGATCTTAACACTTCTTAAACAAAATGCAAACTAGATCACATTATTTTTTCATAATTTTAATTAAATCACGCTTTGTATTTGAAGTTCAGGGCGACCATCAATGGTCTATATCATTGTTTATGAAAGTTTTTTTATTTTATAAAAAAGAAAAGCTATAAAGAGAAGAAAATTACATAAGAACACGATGTAAATAAAAAAGAATTAAACAAATTATGTGAAAAATAAGCTTAAATTCATAGAATACAATTATATAGAATAAATTATGCATATGTATACAGAAAAAATATACAAATAGTCATTTTTTATAAAAAAAGAGTGACTTATCAATCAATTCATCAAAACATGCGATGGATTCGACAAATCACTCTTTCATCAAACATACTGCAAAAATAAGTTTGGATATTAATGGTAATTAATAAGCACGACTTTGTGGTTAGAACTTATGCTCTCAATGCTTGTGTCCATTTTCTCAGTATGTTGAGCTAATTTAAAAAGACTATCTTTATTTAAATATTCACTATCAAGTTTAATATTTAAATTATTTACCTCAACACATTCTATCTCGCTATGTTCTCTTGAACATGTATCTTCAACAATATTTCCTCTTATCATTATTGTGTTACTTGCGTAACAAAATAGTGGGGAAGAGGAAAGCACCATCAAAACAAGAAGTTTAAATATATTATTTTTCATTTTATATACCTATTTATAAAATAGTTTATATATATGTGATACCTTATTTTTAATTTAAAAACAATCATTAAGCTTTAAATAATAAAAAATCATTAATTTATACGTGATATAAATCACATTAAATACTTTAAATAATATAATAGTTATAATTTCTAAAAATTTATTAATAATAAAACCACCAAAACAATATTAAGTTATTGTTATTTATAAAAATTTATAAAATAATGATTAATAAAAAAACAGACTTCAAATTAAAACAGCAAGATATACGTTAAAATATTTAATAAAAATATAATTCATTTTTTAATTTATAATTTATATTTCAAAATTATTACTGAGAAATAAAATATAGATTTCAATAAAAATGTGACTAAATATACATTATTCAACCAATCTGTAATTAAATTTGCTTTATATTGCGGATTGGAGCATATCAGAGTTAATAAATTAGAATTTAGCATAGACTTTAAAGATTTTAGGAAAATGGTCTAGCGAAATATAGTTTTAATTTCTAGGAGCGCTAGGTAGAGAAAAAGCTCAATAAAAATCAAACAAGCGATTGAAAGATAGCTACCAAGCTATGGGGCAATATTGAATTATACAACTATTCGTATAATAGCCGCATTATGTTACTTGCCATGTTCGTTGACTAAAGACCCCGCGCTAGCGGGGTTTTTTGTCAATGATGCGACCATATTTCTGCACTCGCATGGCATTTAACATCAATGCTCATTATGCGAATTTGAAGGATAGGAAAGGGCGGGCAGCGACTCGTCGCGCCTGACCTTTCTGGGAGATTTTGAGAGTAGGGCACACTACTATCTAATAGTGTGCCTGACTGCGGAAAGTTTTTTGAAATACGACTTATTCCTTAAATAATTCATATACTTACAATTTATTGAGAAAGTTTCGCAACAAGTCGTTATTTTGATTATATTTTAATCATTGTCTTGGTTTTTTGGCTCTCTTACTAGAACCTTTCCACTATTACTTAATTCAGCCGCTTCAATACACTGATCTAGAATTATGTGTACTAGTTCACTGTCTTTAATTGGCATTAAGCCTTTGTTGATTAGTGCTTTGTTTAATTCAACACACTTCTTTCTGAGCAATTCTTGCTCTCTGTCATTCAGTCTTACAGTGATCGCCATTTTTTTGATCTAACTATTGCCAATTACATGTATGCAATAATACTTATTTACATGTTATTTGTGCTTGCTATACATGTGTTTTTGTATTAAATTTACTTCGATGTTATTTGTATACATGTTTAAATTGGGGAATTTCATGAACAAACAACAAATTCTAATAACTATAAAATCAGAGTAATAACTATGCTCGATTTTCTGCGGTTAGCGATTCCAATCATACCTACGCATGTACGTAGCCTTGAGAATAACCACTGGTTTACTGGTGATATTCGCGATTTTGGTATTCCTGCTGCTACTCGTCATGTCGGTAAATTGGATGATGGAACAACAACGACAGGGGAGCTTTATCATCCTTTCGAGGCTCTTCCTAGTGATTACACTGACATGGCTATGAAGTTTTACACTCATACAATCAATAGAACGCCTTATGTTGAGATCAAGGCATCTCCATTGAAATTGTTACAAGGTCACAATGTTTATGGTTTTGAGTCTATAGAACTTGGCTCTGATCATATGCTTGGCATGTTACTCGAAGCCTTTCCCCAGTTAGCCCCAATTTTGGATTTGGAGAATACTGAGGTTTTACATCTAGATACGACTTATTTATTTAGATTGCCACATCAGAATATGGTTCAACCAACTTTGGATTACATGGCTAACTTGGCTTCGGGTCATCGTAAAGCAAGACAAATTAAATATGAGAATTACATTACTTGGGGTAATGACGGTGCAACCGTTCGTCCTAAAGCTTATGGCAAATTTGAAGAAGTAAAAAGCCAATTACATAAGTTACAGAAGCAAGCAGACAAGGGCTGTATGCGCTCTAAATCGCTTGTTATTGCTATGAACAATGCATTGCCATTTGCTAATGCTGTTTTACGTTTAGAAGCTCGTATTTGTAAAACCTATTTAACCAAGAATGGTTATCCATCTAATTTATTTCAGCTTATTAAGCTGCAACATGAACAGCCAGAATTATTGCTACGCCTCTGGCACGTAGCTTTTGACCCGATCTTAAACACATTGAAGGGTAAACACATGAATTTTTCGAATGATGGAGAAATCCTAGATTTATTTAAGTCCAAATTAGTGACTTATACAAAGACAGGTAAACCTAGTTATACCAAAGCGAATAACGCAATGAAGTTTTATTCATTGATTCGCCAGATCGGCTTGAAAGCTACTAAAGAACTTTATAACGAACGTACTTTTTATGATGCGCTTAAAGCATTGGAATTATGTGAGATTTCTAAAGGTCATTTACAGAATCTTGCTAAGAATCCTAACGGGAAAGTTATTCCATTTGTTCGTTTGTTTGAACTCAAGATGTCTGAGCAAGCACCACAAGATTACGTTCAACCAGTTTCACAATACACACCCAAACATGGGTTACATCTAGTTGCCTGAGGAGGCTTTGACCATGCAAGTTTCATTTAATAAACGCACAATTTTTCCAACCGTTTACCGTTCTGAGAAAGATGGTAAAGAACGCGCATTTTTATCTACGACAGTTTTGTCTCCAGTTAAATACAACTTAACTGCAATGCCGGGAATGATGCCAGTCGAACAGATTCAAGCGATTCTTGAAGAATGTGCCGATAACGCACAGGAAGTAGAAATCGAATTTACAGAGCAACAGACTAAGTTTGGTGCACAAATGCAGGTGTTTAGTGTTAAGCCAGTACCTAAGAAAACACAATAGAATCAATGGCTTAACATGGAATTATACGATTGTTCGTATAATGTATATTATGTTAAATAAAAGATTTGGAAACCTACCATATATCAGACTTCGCTTCTCTATGTTGTTGTTGCTTCACTACTAATTCTTTACTGTGATGAATACTTAGCTTGGTTAACTGTATGTGTTGTTCTAGCAAATTACTAAACGCCTAAGCTGGTTCTATTGGATGCTTATGTATTAAACCTTATTTCTAATCTTAACCAGAATAATTTTCTAGACAACTTCCTGTAAGTTGTCATTACACTTTTATATTTACCCTAGTGAGCTGAGCTACCTACTAAATTCACAAGCTGTATTTGCAACTACTGGCTGCTATAGAGATTTCTTTTTCTAAATCTCCTTTTAAGCCTCAAAATCTTTAACCTGGTAAGCTAAAAACTGAAACTTTCATTATTATGTATACTATTGAAATTTAAATAGAATATTTAAAAACCTCTTTTACGTGCTTGAAAAAAACGATATAGTGCGGTATGCAGCTGTTCTTTAAATTTAGTTCAATGGTAGATCTCAATTCATATACAACATAGCCATACAATTAAAAAATAAGGTGCTAATTAAGGCTACCTTTTGACCTTTTCTCTTTAAATTCTTATTTAAATGTCATATCTAATCTAAGCAAGATTCATAAAATAATTTTTATAATTTAAATAATGGATAATTAAATATGGATCGTTTTAAAACTATTTTACTCATTGCAAGCACATGTTTAACAACAACTATTTATGCAAAACAACAAGTCGTTTGTGTGTATGACCCCATTGGTAAATCGGGAGATGCTTTCGCTTTAGCCAAAGACTATGCACTTGAAGCTAAAAACTGGGGTGCTGATCTATCTTTAAAAGCATATGTAGATGAACGCATTGCGGCTGAAGATTTAAAAGTCGGTAAGTGTGATGGCGCTATTATTAGTGGTTTACGTGGCCGTCAGTTTAATAAATACACAGGATCTTTAGATGCAGTTGGCGCATTAACAAATATGAAAACGGCAATTAATGCCTATAAGCTGTTGTCTTCACCAATGGCCGCAAAAAATATGGTGGTCGGTCCTTATGAAATTGCAGGTTTAGGCACAATTGGCCCTGCATACTTATTTGTAAATGATAGAAGTATAAATACTCTCGCGAAGGCTGCCAGTAAAAAAATTGGGGTATTTAAATATGATGAAGCCCAACCAAAGCTTGTTCAACATGTTGGAGGTCAGGCTGTATCTGTAGATGTCACCAATGCCGGTGCGAAGTTTAATAATCATGAAATTGATATTGTGCCCGCTCCTATTGTGGCATTTAAACCTTTTGAACTACACAAAGGTTTAGGTGAGAAAGGAGCAATTGTTCGTTTTCCTTTAACTCAAATTTCAGCAAACTTTATTATTCGTAAAGACCAGTTTCCAGCAGGTTTTGGGCAAAAGTCGCGGACTTGGGTAGCCAGCCAACTAAACAGAACATTTGGCATTATTGCTAAATATGAAAGTGATATTCCTTCAAAATATTGGATGGATATTCCTAAAAATGAACAAGTAAACTATATGAAAATGATGCGTGAAGCACGTATACAGCTAACTAAGGCTGGTATATATGACCCTAAAATGATGAATTTTTTGAAAAAAGTAAGATGTAAAGAAAACCCAAGTAATTTTGAGTGTGCGTTAAACGATGAATGAACACTCAAAACATATGCACATCTTATTTTAAGAGGTTCTAACCTTAGTTATTCATTTCCTCTCGGGCTTGTTGTGGTGTTTTACCCGACCACTCTTTATAAGCCCGTGTAAATGGGCTGTGCTCGGCATAACCTAACAACTAAACATATCACTTACTAATATCATTTCAATATTAAGATAAGTTAACTTAGTGCTATCTTTGACTTAAAGCTATTATGATGAAAAGTGTTGTGCTTTTAATACCTAATTTCTAATAGAGAAAGCGTTTTATGAATGTTTCGCCAATCATTGTACTTGATTTCGAGACCACAGGAGTCAGCCCTGAGGCTGGTGATCGTATTACAGAGGTCGCGGCTTTACGTATTGTAGAAGGTGAAATCACAGAGCGTTTTGTTTCATTAATAAACTGTGGTGTAAATGTTCCATACTACATCACAAAGTTGACTGGTATTACTCAAGATATGGTTAATCATGCTCCTTTAGTGGAAGAAGTCATTCCTTCTCTATTGGACTTTATTGGAACAGATCCTTTACTTGCTCACAATGCAGGATTTGACGAGAAATTCCTAAAAGCAGAAAGTATTCGACAGGAGTTAAGTCCATCACACAATGGACTCATTTGTTCTTTGAAACTTGCTCGCCGTGTTTTACCTCATCAACCCAGTTATCGACTTGGGGCAATGGCAGACTTATTCAATATTAAGTTTAATGGCACAGCTCATCGTGCAGAAGCAGATGCTGAAGTTACGGCTCAATTATTCAACTATCTTTGTATGAATATTTGTCACACATATGGCTTCAATAGCATTGATCAAGATTTATTGTTAGCCATTAATAAACTTAGTATATCTAGAGTACCGAAATACCTAAAAAATATAGCTGCCCAATCCTTACTTCTTAAATAATAATCCATAGGCGACATTCCCTGCTAATTTACAGGTGTCCTCATAAATTTAAGATCTCTTTTTTCGACGTAAATCATGAATAGAAAATTAATCAGTACTATTGTTCTCATTTCTCTATTTGGAGTTACTGCTTGTAGCAAGGCATCAAATGAACAAACAAAAGTAGATGCTACTGCGAAAAGCAGTTCTCAAAACGTAAAAACAGAATTATCAGCAAGTGATAAAGCGATTTTAGATAGATATGAAACAATCACAAATGAAGTTGTGATTTCTGGTGAAGATGAAAAGATAAAACAAACTTTAGCACCTTTAATACCTGAAATTAAGAAAGTTACTGCCAAGAAACAAAGAGAAATGGCATTGATGAATATTTATATGCTGTCTGGTATGTACAAAGAGGCTTATGAGTTAAATGAGCAACAAATCAAAGAAAAACCATTGCCTCAGCGGGTAATGTTTAGATGTACATTGCTTGAAAAATTAAATGAGGCCAAAGTAAAAATTCAACAGTGTCACGAAGCTTCAGCCCAACTCATACAAACCGAATTGAGTAAATCATCTAGCAAAAATGATCCCCAGTACAGAGACGCCGAATTTGTATATTTAACTGAAATGTATAAAGCTGGTCACACTGACTACAAAGCTAAAATACAGAAATTTATTGATGAAACTAAAGATGTCGCATCAAAAGATAGATATAAGTCTTTGTATGATGCAGATATTGAATCACTTTATGGTACTGATTCACCAAATTATATACCAGAATCATTAAAGTAAAAATTAAATGAAAAGCCCCGAATAATCAGGGCTTTTTTAAATTGCTTTAACGTAAATAGAAGCATCAGACTTAAGCACTCTAAGCTGGCTATATATCTGGTAAAAATTTTAATGGAAAAGCCTTTGATTTAGTACCAGAAGCTTGACTATTATCTAGTAAAATTTATTGAATTTGAGATTTTTTGAGTCTATAAGTGTTTCTTAGTTTGCTTAATTGTAGATGACACTTTATTCAAAAATACTTTTTTAATCAGTCAAAAGATAACTCTCCATGCTAGTGAGCTATCTTTTAATTTTTTGAAATTAATTTAATAATTTTGGTACAAAATTTAATGCAATTGGATCTCTATCCTTAAAGTAATCACTTGCACATTCAGGTATCCATATTTCATCAACAAATTGGATAAAAATAGGTAGTAAAATATTTTGATACTGTCTAGCCTCCACCTCATTCCCATCAGGGAATTTATGATTATACATTTTAAATTTATCTAAATGTTCGGGATATTTTTGTTTTAAAAACTTAGAAAATCTTAAACCAACACTCACATCTGGACGAATTTCCTTACCAGTAAAAGCCTTGTTTGGTATTTGATAACCAATTTTTTCAAAACGGCCATATAAACGAATAAAAAGCTCACTTATCACCGAGAAATAACCTTTATCAGTTCTATCCCAGTTGTCATTAAACCGCACAATAAAGTTAGGTGTTTCGAGACGATTTATGCCATAGCTACCTTTTTTCCGAATAGATGGGATTACTTCTTTGGTTACCCACTTTCGAAATTGTTTGGCAGATGGTTTATTACTTTTAAATATTAAAGCATAAAGACCACTTTCTGAAATTAAGTTGACCTGTCTATTTTGACCTGATATCGGTATTACCGAGGTTTGCTTTTCATCATCATCAAGTCTAGAAACGGCATCACTCGCATTTTTGATGTCTAATAACCTGCAAACCTCATTTGCAACAAACCAAATCTCATTATCAATCTCAATTGTTGTTAAGTTATCCAAGTTACTATCATCTGATTCAAACTCAAATATTTGCAATTGCATCATTTATTTTACCCCATCCCGAACTGTTATAAAGTACCGTGTCGGGTCACGATTTTAAAATCCTAGGTCACTTAAATTAATAAGTTTTTTTAAATATTAACTTAAATATACCTCAACTTTTGGCATTTGTGGGATATCTTTTTAACTATAAGTTACTCTATTCTTTAAATAGCTAGTATGATTACCTATGTTCTATATCTAAGGTATTTTTGAAAGAAAAATAATATGAAAACAAAAGTGGATCTAATATGTGAAATAATAGTTCTTTATGGAATTATTCTTATTGTATGTATATTTATATACCTGATATTTCAATCATTAGTTAGCTTAAACTTATTTGATAAACCTTCTGATTGGTCATCAGTTTTGACAGGGTTACTCTCATGGTCAGCAACTATCTATACTCCCATTGTAGCCTACTTGTTGTTTACTGATTGGCGTGAACAAGAACATAAAAAATTGATACGTGATCAAGCAATAGAGTCTATTAAAACTTTACAAAGATATATAACAATTAACCTTCATCTATCTCATAAAGAAGAAATAACAGTCAATGAATTCGAAGAATTACAATCAGTATATTATGCTGCTTACCTCTCAGTGAACATGCTTCATAAGCTTACAAAAAGTGAGGAGTTTCTAGTGTTTCAAGAAGAAATACAGGGATCTTTTAAGACAGTATTGAGTTACAGAGAATTGATTATGAGTGGAGAAGTTGATTTTCTTGTTGGTAAAGAAATTATTAGGGCGGCTGTAAATTCCACTTCAGCTATATACAATAAAATAAGTGATTACATGGATATAAATAAAATTTAATTTAGACTTCCGAATATTTTTATGTTTTTTAACTAACAACCTTTGTCCGATCTATTCCTTATTTCTCGGATCATTAGAAGCAACCCGGCACTTATCTTTTTGGTGATCCCATGCACCGCCTGAATCAGCCCAAGCATCTTTCATAGTAGTATTATCAAAAATACTTATTTTAAAACGCCCTAGTTTGATGTATTTAATTATTTACAACCTACTTAAAACTAATAATTGGACTTAGAAATATGAAAAAATTTGGCATCTGCAAGTTAACTGGTGAATATGGCCAGTTTATTAAATCGCACTTAATCCCTCAAGCCTTAACAAAGCCAGAAATAAAAGGAGGGATTATGAAAGAAATAGGCGAAGGTTTAAGGGCAAAAAAAGCCACTTCAAGTTGGTATGATTCTGAAATAGTAACCAAACATGGGGAAGATATACTTACCGAGTTTGATACTGCAGCAATAAAAGAATTACGAAAACACAAATTAATTTGGAGTAGTTGGAATGATAGTGAATTACCTGAAAATCTAATGGATAAAATAAGTGATATCCATGGAATACGAAAACTTGAGGAAGTAGACCATAAAACTTTAAGATTATTTATTTTAAGTCTACTATGGCGCTCATGCGTTTCAAATAGAGCTGGGTTCAATGAAATTTGTTTACCTGAAGACGAGTTAAGAATATTAAAAGAAATGTTGATAAATCGAGACGCTGGACAGTACTTTTACTTTCCAATCACACTGATACAGTTATCAACAAAAGGAAAAATCCACAATCAAACTCCATTCATTGATGAATTAATTGTTAAGCCTATTTTTGACGAAGACATTGAGAATGTCATATCCTATTATAAGATATTATTTTGATGGTTTAGTTGTTCACATACGTTTAACTAAAGATGAAGAGAGTGCCAAAAACGTAGGAAATATGTTTATTGGCAAAGATAAAGATTTACTATTAACTACAGTTACTTATGATGAATCATTTCAAAATCAGAATATGAAAGCAATTCAAAACCGCCATATATTTGAAGCTACAAACGGTCTTTTAAAATAGATATTTATCTGATCATACAGCTCTTTTTAAAGTGTTTTACGCAGATTGAGATATTTACATTATTATTGATCGTATGAGCTGTGCATCCTAATAACAGAATGCACAGTAAAACCAGAACCTTCAGAGTGAAATGCGGTTGGCAATCCAACTGTGTTATATCAAAAAATCAAAGATCCGCTCTACAACTTAAATCTTAATTGTCGACATCCCCCTCAAAAACACCTCCAACACCCTCTCATCAACTTCACTCAAACTTAAACGCTGAATAATGGCGCCTTCGATCATATATAAAAATAGTTTGGCATTGGCAAAGGAAGCATCACTGTTAAGTGTTCTAAGCAGGCTATAGATTTCATTGGTGAGCCATGTTCTATATCGCACGGCGGTTATGTACGCTTTGGGATGAGTCAGTTTTGTTTCAAAAATGGCTTTAAATAATAAGTAGTACAGCCCGTCTAGATCTGTGTGTAAAAGATAGAGTTTTTTGAGTTTATCGGCTGCGTTGGTGCTGCGGTCGTATTCAACCACTGAAACCACTTTTTCTTTTAAGCGTTCTTTTTGCACAATCAAACAGATTTCAATCAGCCGCTCTTTAGAGTAAAAGTAGTTATAAAAAGTCGCTTTGGTAACTTCACACTCTTTCACAAGCCTGTCGATGCCGACCAGATGAAACCCATTGTAGTGAAATAACTCAATTGATTTATTTACGACTTGTACTGCACGTGTTGGGAGAACTATTTTTGGCATATTTTTACCATTATAAAAAATTATTGTTGTATATAAATGAGATATAAAAACCGCTGCCTTTTGGGAAAAAAAAGGCATAGCAAAGCCGTAAAGACTGTGCGCAGCACATCTCAAGGTTTAATTGTCAAAGTTTTAAGTAATAACGAGCTAAAGCCTGAAAAAGCCTTACGGCGATCAAGCTGCGTTAAATGTTTTAAGCTGTGTTGTTATAGCTTTTGGCAAAGGTTGCCATGAAATGATGAATGTACAAAGCCAACTCCTTATATATGGAGTTCTGCCAAGACATTAGAATTATGGTGGCAGAACGAAAGAGGGTTGACAGCCTGGTAGGACTCCAGCACACACAAAGGTGTCCCTCTCCCGTCCTACCGCTACGGGAGGGAACGAGAAGTACACACAAAACTATTCCTCGGAAGGAATAATCCCGATGCGGTCCTATAGCAGTCTGTCAAAACTGCCTGGCAATGTAGGCCAGAAGCCAAATGTTAATCTTCAATATTTAAGGTGTCAATGTGAAATTGGCTAGAAATTATTTAAATAATTATTGTTTTTCATTTAATTAGATAATTAAGGAAATTCTTAAGTAATATTTTTAATCTACCCTTATATCATTAAGTTAAAGTTTAAAATTTCAAAAACTTAAAGTCTGAATTGTCCTATTTCAACTAAAAATGAGTAAATAAAAAGAGACACTACTGTTATTAAGAGATGTTTTTAAGAGTCGCTATCCAGTATAAAATTATAAATTAAGCGACCTATCTCACACATTAGGCCGTGTCATATACTTAAAGTGATAAGAGCAAAAAATGACTCAAAATAAAGTTGAACTCGCAGAGAAATTGTCAAAAGAATCGCATCAAGGTCAAAAGTATGGTCCTCATGATTACTTTGATTATCATATTAAAGGTGTGGTCAATTCATTAATTGAGCACCAATTTTCAGAAGTCTATATTATTACAGCCCTTCTACACGATAGCGTTGAAGACACACCTCTTACCCTAGCCAAAATCGAAAGTTTATTTGGAAAAGAAGTCCGTGATGCGGTTGATGCATTAACTAAACGGGAAAGTGAAACACGCGAAGAATATTTAATTCGTTGTAGTTCGAATCCGATCGCTCGAGTTGTGAAACTTCATGACGCAGCCTTTAATGCGCATAACTCACATAAGGACAATAATCACTCACGCGTAGATTATTACCTTCAAACCATATTAATTGTTTCAACGGCGCAAGATAGGTTGGGATGAAAAGACAACGAAATGAATCCGTTGCCTTTTTATTTTTAAGATTGTGCAAATGCCCAAATGTCTTTTGAGGCAACTGTGTCAGATACAAGTCTAAAACTCATAGGTTCCAAGTCTTCATCTACCACAACATAGCCTTTCGAGTTATTTTTTAGCGCATCACATTTGTTATCGGTCAGTTGATAGTTTGCTGTATTGGCTAATGCACTTTCAGTAATAACACCTGTAAACACACAATTTGGATCTTTTGAGACAATTTTGCCTTGTGCATTCACCTCGGCATTTACCGTTGTTCCATCTGGGAAAGATAGATCGTAATTGCCGACCAATTGATTCAGCGTAATTTTCTGATCATCAATTTTTTCATAATGTGCCAATTCAACGGTCATCGCTTGGTTAGACTGATTGCTCTGCCAAGCTTTGGTTTTTGCGTCATAGCTCATCACAATCTTGGCACGATTTTCGTCATCATCTAAAACCAATAATTTAGAACCGTCAGCGCCAGAATAGTATTTGCCCGCCATAGGCAACTCTTGATCAGTTTCGGTACTAATAATATAAGTACCGACATCTAAGCTCGGAGCTAGTGCAGGTTTTTCAGTCGAGACTTGGCCATTATTGTCATTGTCATTACAAGCCGCCAAGCCAAGCCCAAGGAGTAAAACCAACAAACAACGTTTCATGGTCTTTCTCCCTTACTTGTTAAATAGGCTTTTTAAACGAATTTTGAGCCATTCTTGACCTGCTGGTCGTTGGTCATAAGCAACTTGCATTGCAGTCACAGCAATTTTGCTTTGCATGACGGCGCTTTCATCCGACATTTGAGCGGCAGTTGGCGCCGATGGTGCCGCATCGATTCCGAGGCCAAATTGGTTGTTGCCTTTATTGTCTTTGGTCACTTGGAATTTCAATTTATATAAGTCATAGGTCCCAATTTTTGAAAAAGCAAAAGGTGTGCTGGTTGTTAAATTTTTAGGGAAATTAACATTAAGCGTAATGCCTTTTGGCAACAACTGGCCCTTACCTGCTTTAGCTTGTAATTCTTTTAATAACACTACGGTTTGTTTTGCCACAATCGCAGAGTTAGGGTTGTTTAAAGTCTTATCATCTACCGTGTTTGTATCGGCGCTTAAGGCAATTGATGGAATACCGCGGCCTGCCGAAAACTGTACATTACCAATCGTGCCAGAGTGCACAACGACTTTTCCGACATTTTGTCCTTCATTCGGGCCAGATAAAACTAAGTCTGGCGCTTTACCCCAGCGTTTTGGTGCAACCACATCCAGTCCATAAAGTGTTGCCATGACTGGTGTGCCATGCGTGTAGTTCCAGTCACCATTGGTATAACCCGCTTTGGTAAAAGTCCCCGCAGCAGGTGCGCCAATGGGTGCAGCGCCGTTGTGACAACCGTTTTCAGCCGCAATTTGCTTATCGTTATCCGCAGTAATCGTTGTTGAGCTGTACATTACAATTGCGCCACCGCGACCACTTTGTGGTGAACACGGTACAGACACAAGCACGCTATGACCATTTGCTTTTAATTCATCATAAAGCGCTTTGACATTGCTGGTTAGACCGTCATCATTAACCAATAAAATATTTAGTGCAAAAGCTGGAGTTGTACACAACGACAGAATAAGACCGCCCAATAAACTTTTTTTCATCACTTAACTACCATGTTCTTAAATTTCGATTTGTATAGTAGTTGCGCTATATGTACGTTTAGTGACTAAGCATCAATAAAAATTAAAATACTTTTCCATTAAAAATTAAATAATTATATTATAAATTATTGCTATATTTTCTTTTATAAACTGATCTTCAACTTCATCACTCATATTCAAAATGACAAAACCCACTCTCGTGGGCTTCATTGAAAATGTCATTTCAAGCTTTAAATTAAATACGTCCGACCTCTAAATATGGAATCAGGTTTTTATCAAAATTTGGTCTTGGGTCGCCCTCATAACTAATAAAACCATGCATACCCGTTAAGCGTTCACCTTTATAAAACTGATTTAATTGATAGCGCGGGTCTTTATGGGAAAGCGTAAAACTCACCACACCAACGCCCTGCTGTTTTGACTTGTTATAGGCATCTTCGAGCATTTTATGGTGTAAAGCTAAATCTTGTGGATGGCACATAAGCGTATGTAACACATGGTACTTGATAGAGTCACCCAGTTTAGGCAAACGCATGCCCTTAGTTAGCGGAGTTAATAAGTTATAAACGGGTCTAAAAATTCCAATGACTGAACTGTAATCCAAAATTTTGGTTTGCTTAATACTGTGCTGATCCCACAAGCCAAACATACCCACCAGTTTTTCACCCTTAAAATAAAGTGAAAAGTCTGAGAGTTTTATCCCTGAAAAATACTGATGCCCTTGAGCCAGTTCTTCAAAGTTATAGGCAGGTATAAAGTTATAAAACTCTGCCATGTCGGCAATAAACTGGTTCATCGCTTCCACATGTTGAGCTTCAGCAACACATGTACGGATTTCCTGAATGTCACTCTGCGGAGAAATCTGCTTTAGAAAAGCCGTGACTTTTCTTTTTGCACCTGTACTCGTCAGACTGAGTGTCTCGATAAGCCCTTCATCATAATAATCGGGCATACCCGTTTTGCCCGTTTGGATGGCAGCCCGCGCGGCATGGTTATCATCAAAAATAATCATTTGGCTATAGTTCGGTTCATGCATGGTCTGTTTTACATGCTTTGCTAGAACCTTCACCAGAGATTTGCCACGATAGTTATGATCTACCCGTAAATCACCCGCATAACGTAAGTTTTGAACGTTCCGATCCACATAACACGGGCGGTAACCATTGCTATAACAAGCGACATTCTTTTGACTCTCGGTGTCTTCAATCACGACATGCAATTTATGCCGATAGACAATATCAGACGCTCTAAAATAACTCGGTTCACGCTGAAAGCTAATTTGTATGCCTTTGGTGGTCATGGGTACGGCGATTAAGTCTCGCAAAGCCTGATCATCTGCCAAAGTCGCTTCTCTGGTAATGAGAGTGCTGTCAGCAAGTGGTGGATTTGTTTTATTCATTATTCACCTGTTGTGCGGTCTGTGTGGGAACCAAACTGTTTAAACGGCCCATTTGGTCGAGTAGCTGATAGACAAACACCACTTCGTCTTGGTCATTCACCGTTTTTTGGGTTTGTACATCGAGTAGCTTTTGCTCAGTATTGAGCAAATCAAAGGTGGTTTTGGTTCCGACATCAAACTCTTTACGTGTGTAGACAAAGGCAATAGACGCCGCTTCTATGGCATTTGCTAGTGCTTCTTTATTTTCTCTAATGGTTTGAAGCTGCGCATAGGTGGTACGGGTGCGCTTATTTAAGTCCAGTTCAAGACTTCGAATTTTTTGCGTAGCCAAATCAATATCGGCCTGCGCTTTTTTAACATTGGCCCGATTTAAACCATCGTCATAGAGCGGTACATTGAGCTGTACCCCAACCATGTAGTTATTACTTTCAGAACCAATATAGCTTGCCTCATCTTGTTTTCCGGCACGGCTGGTCAGCATGACCGTTGGCCACAGTTCCCGTTTGGTTAAAGCGTATTGTTTCTCTGCGGCCTGCTTTTCGTATTTACTACGCATTAAAGCCGGATGGTTTTTGGTTTGTGCCAATATTTCATCTAAGTTAGCCGGAATAACTGGCAGTTGTTTAATGGCGACAAGGTTTTCAGGCGTTACACCTGTCACTTGGTAAAACTGAGCTTCGCTTACGATTAAATTAGACTGCGCCTGTGTAATATCGGCTTGGCCTTGAGCAACTTGCGCCAAAACCTGAGCTAAGTCTGCACGGGTAATCATTCCCACGTCAAAACGGCGCTTTGATTCATATAAAGACCGTTGTAGATTTGCCATGGTCTTTTGTCTAAGCTCTAAAATGGCTTTCTTTTTTAATACGTCGGTATAAACCATCACGGTATTTAAAATGGTTTCCGACCGTTGATCTGATAAACCTTGGTTTTGGGCAGAAAGCTGACTTTCGGCAACATCAATTCCTAAACGGTGTCTGCCAGACGTATAAATCGGATAATCTGCCTGCAATTGCAAACTTCGGCCTTTACGGTTTCCTTCGGTTGGAAACAGGACGTGTGAAGGCGTATCTATTCTTTCATAGTCCAGTTGGCCGACTAAATTGACTTTAAGTCCATCACGCTGTTTAGCCTGTTCAAGCACTGCGGTGGACTGGTTCACGCTTAAACGGCTGACTTCAAGCTGACTTTCATGTCTTAAACTGGCAGACAAAGCCTCGTCTAAAGTCATGGCTTGTACATTCGACACAATCAACACGCCTAAGTACAAGGCGTGTCGAAGTGTTAAAAACCGAGTATTAAATGGCTTCATCCCTTTCATAATTGTTCCAAACTATTGAGGGTGACTTTTTTAAGTGGCTCAGGTTTGATATTGCCTTCGATAATGCCATCAAACATGACTAGTTTCTTGTAGGCATTCCAGCCATTATTGGCTTGGCGAATTTGAGGCTGGTCGAGCTGCCCTAAGTTTCGTGCAAGTTCGTAGTGGAAGTTTTGACGCAAAATGCTGTCGATATATTCATTGTTAATGCTGTGATGAATGTCACCTTCAAAAAGCACGCAATAAAAAGGTTTAACCTGTTGCTGAGTATCAATTGCGAGTAAAGAAATCGCTTTAGATTCCGTTTCATTTAACTGAGACAATAATTGCTGAGCGGTTTCAGGTGCGAGTTTTTCACCGACCAGATCTACCCCAAAACGGCGGCCTTGGAATTCAAAACACGGAATTTGCTCTATAAAGCCAGTCACCCGTAAGCAATCATCCAAACAGTAGCGAAGTAAGCCATTGCCCGAAGTAATGAGCGGGCTGACCACATCACCTTGTTTAAGCTGCCACGACGGAATGATTTGCCCTTGTTTCTCACCCTCTAAATATTCAAATTCGTAGAAGTGACTTTGATAGGCCAGCGGGTATTGGTCGTTGTAGGGAATGGTGACTACACCTTCCGTCGCCCATAGACCTTTTCCTTCAAACTGAACACTGGGCAATTTCTCTTTTAATTTCTCCGCCCAAGCTTTTGAACCCGCAGTATCCCAACTCGACACTAAACTTAATTTTGGCCAAAGTTTTTTAAAGTCGATCTGTTCGCCGTTTGAACTTGCAATTAAGGCTTGAGCACTTTCAGAGCTATGCGGTGCAGTGACTTCTTTTAAGGAAGCCTGACGACTGCCCCATTTACCACTTTGTAAAACCTCAACCACGTCTTGTTGCATAGACTCCAAACGTTCAAGTAATTGCAAAGCAAACGTTGGACTCCACACCGAAATCATGGCTAAGTTACGGTTTGCGACCAAATAGCAAATGGTGGCAAACAGTGCGTCATCGGCATTGGCTGCAAAAGCAACGTTACTTGGAACCGCTTGGGTAAACTTAGACAAAATGCGCTTACCTACACCAAGTAGCGCACAATCATCATTTAGGTTTTTGTCTTTTAAAACTTCACGCTGACTTTCAGGTAACCATGACACCGACCAATAATGTGTACCCGAGCTAAGCTGTGGGCATTTACGGTATAAACTCGCCATCCACGGCGCAATTGCATGGTCAAGTTCATCTAAAAACAGCTTGGTGTATGGAATAAACTTAATTTGTTCACTCGAACCACTGGTCGGCTGGAAACGAACCAATTTACTGCTAGAGAGTGAAAGCTTTTGTTCACGGTAACGCTGAATGTCTTCTCGCCATGCGCCGTAACGTGTCGCAGGAAATGCTTTTACAAACTGTTCATAGTTTTGAACCTTTTTATCTTTGGCAAAGGTAGAGGTCTGTAATATTGAATGCAAAATTTGACGTTGCGTGGTCTCTAAAGCATTAAACTGTTTTTGGAAGTTACGGTCAGATGCATCACACCATTTTTTTAAAATCAGATGCGAACCCAAAGTTAGCCATTCATTAGTTTTCATTGGATGGCCTCTCTACGTTTTGTTTTATGTGTTACGCAAGCTTCAAACTTTCCTTTACTGGTCGGTTTAGTCATCAGCTTTACGGGGAAACGGGCTATGTCTTTCCAACCAAGACGACCAATACACGGTAGTTCTGTGCCAGCTTTCCATGTTGGATTCATCTGCTCAAAGAAATGAATATTTGGGTTTTTCTCTCTCATTTCGGCAGTAATTGGTGCGACTTCACCTTTTAATGGCTGATAGTCATCACCAAAATTTAAAAGGCCTGCTTCACGGTCATAGTATTCGCCAAAGAATTTTTCACAGTAGTGCTCAACGACTTAGGAAAGATGCCGGTTTTCGTCTTTAATATTTGGGTAATAGACATAGTAGTTATTGGCGAGCAGTAAGTAGGTTTTATAACCTTTAGAAATGAGGAGCCAATAGAGTTCGTTAAATGGATATTTGATTCGAAGCTTAATCATGAGTTTTAGCATGGTACTTTGCAGACTACGCGTACCCCAAAACTTCTTCAAAATGACCGTATCACCGCTAAATAACACGGTGTAGTCTTTACCGTTTAAATAGAAATGCTGCACCACCACAGTCGAGAAACCAACAATCTCATCTGTTTGTGAATCAAAAATTAAGATCGCACCGCTTTTATTTTGGAAATCATCTACGAAAATAGAAAATCTCGTATTTTCATAATACTGTTCGTAAATGGAATACATCACTTTTAATCGCTCAGTATCGATTTGCTCTTTTTCAAAATATTGACCATAAGTCGTGTTTTTCAGGTTCAATTTTGAAATTAGTTTATACGTTGTATTAATCATAATCCTTTAACCTTCCACCTCTAATTTGTGAGTTCCCCGATCTCATCAACCGATTTTAGAAAACTCAGATCAATGTTCTTTTTCTATGAAGGGATACGTTTTGATATGCCCTATTGTTTTTCATTCTTTGAAAGCTGCCTTTATTTTTTAATATCTACATATTCATTTTCTTCCCCCGATCCATAAAGATGGTTAAAAATGCAGTCACAAACATGATGATTGCGAGCATGCGTAATAGATCATTAAAACTCGATGTCAGTGCCTGAAAATGAATGTCGCGATAGATCACACTCAGCGCGATTTGCTGAGCATTTGCACCGACTTCCTGATATTGCGCCGTGAGTTGATCTAGTCTTTCTGTAAAAATCCAGTTTTGCGGTGTCATTCCCTGATTAATCTGGGTGACATGAAGCGCAGTGAGCCAATCTAAAGATGAGTTAATGAGAGCTAGTCCAACCGCGCCGCCAATATTACGCATCAGGTTATAAATACCGCTGGCATCAGCCACTTTACTCAGCGGCAAAGTACTCATGGCTAAATGCGACACCACAATCAGGCAGATCATGAGACCAATACCACGGTAAATTTGCGGCCAAAACATAAAGTCGTAATCGCTATGAATGCTGAGGTGTGAATTAAGCCAAACACCAAAGCCAGCCAGAATCATTCCAACAAATACCGTTTTTCGGGTATCAAAATTGGGAATAAGCCACGCAAGAAACGGCGCGAAGCAGAACATGACAATACCTGTCACCATCATGACGTGACCAATTTGGCTACTGTTCATTTCACGGACTTGCCCAAGAAACACGGGAATCATGTAACCCAAGCCATAGAGTGCCATGCCAATCACAAAAGTCGTGATGGCACTTAAGGTAAAGTTTTTGTTTTTAAATACGGACAAATCGAGTAAAGGCTTAGGCTGGGTAAAACTTCTAGAGAAGAAAATCATGCCGCCCACAACGCAGATCATAAACGCAATCCGAACGCCTGTGTCTGCAAGCCAGTCATGTCTTGCGCCTTCATCAAGGAAATATTCAAGCCCACCCAAAAACATCGCCATGCCAATCAGGCTAAACCAGTCCATGCTTTTGATGAGTGAGTAGTTGGCACGGTCGATATTGGGGCCTGAGTAAATGACCGTAGCAATGATAATGCCCGGAATAATATTGATCAGGAACATCCAGTGCCATGAGAAGTTATTGGTTAACCAGCCGCCAATGGTTGGGCCAATGGCCGGTCCCAAAGTACTGATCATGCCAAACATGACTAAAGGCAATGAGCGTTTTGCTTCAGGGAAAAGTAGATACAATGCCGTCATGGAGGTCGGAATCATGCCGCCGCCCATAAAGCCTTGAATACCGCGAAAAACCAATAAACTTTCTAAATTCCATGCCAAAGCACAAAGTAAAGAACTGACCGTAAAACCAATTGCACAGATGGTGTAATAGACCCGTGTTGAAAGCACCCGCGAGACAATACTCGACATTGGAATTGCAATAATCTCAGCAATTAAATAAACCGTTTGCACCCAAGTGACTTCATAACGACTTGCACTCATACCAGCTTGAACTTCGTTTAGAGAACTCGCCACAATCTGAATATCAAGAATCGCCATGAAGTTGCCAAAAATCATGGCAGCAAAAATTGCCCATGCAGTTTTTGCTGGGAATCTCCACTCGGCCTCAAGGTGCTTATTCATTTGTTATTACCTAAAATTTTATTATTAAGTTCTTAGGTCAACGGTGGCACTCACCGACATTCCAGGTTTTATCAAATCAATATGCGGGCTTGAATCTATGGCAATACGCACAGGAATACGCTGAACAACCTTGTTAAAGTTGCCTGTGGCATTGTCTGGTGGCATAAGTGAAAAAGTTGCGCCTGAAGCTGGTGAAAAGCTCTCAATTTTTCCGGTATAGGTCAGGCTTGGGTAAGCATCAAGTTTTAATTTAACTTTCTGACCAATATGCATTTTTTCAATTTGGGTTTCTTTGAAGTTCGCTTGTACATACAAACTATTTTCAGGAATGATCGCCATTAAACGAGTTTGTGGAGAAACACGTGAGCCTTTCTGGATTGCAAGGCTACCGATTTTGCCGTCTACAGGACTAACCACTTTTGATGAAGCCAAATCGACCTGATACAGGTTTAAGTTTGCATTGGCACTTTGAATATCTGCTAAAAGCTGCGCGCGACTCGCTTGTAAACTCCCCAACTGCGCTTCTGCTGCATTGACGGCGGCTTGCGCTTTGCTAAGTTGTGCCTGAGCCGTTAAATATTGAGATTGAATGCCTTCAAAGTTTTGTCGGGTAATCACGCCATCTTTTAGTAAATCTTGATAACGCTCAAACTCTTTTCTTAAACGATTTAAATCAGCTTGTGCTGCCACTACACCACTATGAGCTTCAGTAATTGAAGAGCGTGCAGACTTTTCATTTTGTTGTTGTACACCCAGCGCTGCCTCTTTTAAGCTGACTACTGAGCGGGCCTGATCATAACGAGCTTGATAATCGCGGTGATCTAATAGCGCTAAAGTTTCCCCTTTTTTTACCACCTGATTATCGTTAATTAATAACTCCATTACTTCGCCCGAAATCTTTGGCATCACCCAAGTGACATCGGCTTGCACATAAGCATTATCTGTAGATTGATAGAAACGATATACAAAAAAATAATATAATATGCCAGCAAATAAAAATAACAGTAGGACACTAAAAACACCCCAAGTTATTTTCTTTCGGCTTTGGAAATTAGTATCAGTTTCTAGCTGAGCTACGTTATCCATATTCATTCCGCTTATTTGTAATATTCGATTTTTTATTTAAGCCAATAAAATTATTGGTTTCTTTTTTACGTAACTTTTCACTTGGTTTTATTCAATGAATCGTGACAGCGTAAAATTTGGTGCAAATTATGGTTCTTAAGTGAATTAAATATCATTGACCTATTTGCCAGATATTTTTTCTATTTATGTCAATAAAACATATTATATAAACTATATTAAAAAATTATGTAATTCTAATTTGTGGAGATTTTTGGTTAAAAAAATCTCAAAAAAACAAAGATAAGTATTTGTTAATAAATAATTTATAAGAATAGTAACAAATAGAGATATATGTTTGAATAGAGTGATTTATTTCACTAACATTAAAAATAAGTTTTATTGTGTAATCATTAAGTATTATTAATTAAAACAATATTTAATTTAAAAATGAGTTAACAATCAAAGTTGTTATACTTATACATATAAAATATATATAAGTTATAAATATTATATTTTTCAAAAATAACAATATCCATAAAACAAATAAACAATATTTTTGATAAATAAGCCATCCTGATGACTAAAATAACTTATATTTTCCAGATAAAAATAATTTCAAACCCTTTATTAAAAAAACCGAACAAACCTTTAAAAATAGTGGTTTAAGTGATCTTTTACTTATATAAACCCTTAAAAGTTTCTTCTAAAGTTATTCCAAATGAAAACCCACTCATTGAGTGGGCTTTTTATTACTAACCGTTTTGCCTGAGGTGATCTTGGAACTCTTGGTCGTGTATTTTGTTGTAATTAACAGGGTCATAAACGCATCCAGTTAAAACAACAATTACAGTAAGTACAGCAACCAACTTTTTCATTGAGACAGCCTTTCCTTTAACGCAAAAGATTTGCTTTAAGTATACTCCTAGGCGATCGTTTTGATTGGACATAATTAAGGCAAACAATTGTTATTTTTAAATTATTGCTGTGCTTTAGCATATGAATTGGTTTTTTAACAAAATCAATTCAAGGAAGTTATACAAATCTTAAGCCTCAGTCGCTAAATACCAATTTTTCCAAGAACTGGTTCCTCTGGTTTCAAGAGGCACAGTTGGAATCAATTTCTCTTTTAATATTTCAGTTTGTGCAACAGCTTTTGCAAGTCTTGCTTTGACTGAGTGAATACATTCACGGTCACCAAATTCGCAGCGGTCTAAAGTTGTACCGCCACAAGGGCCGTTGGCTAAACCTTTTGGACAGGTTTCAGGGCAAATATATAAAGTATCGCTTAGGCGGCACTGACCACAGCTTTCACAACCCACTAGGCTATGTTTACTTAATACTTCTGTTTTAATTAATACCTTAGCGACTAAAGCGTTTTCCCAAAAAGATGCTTTGAAAATAAAACGTCCGACGCCTTTGGCAATTTTTGATCCAAACATTGCTTCATGCATAACATGTAGCTGACGATATTTAATTAATTGTTTAGACGTTGGCTGACATGAAAAACGAGCAATCTCAGGGGTAAACTCGTTGCCTGACGTGACGTGCCAAAGTGAATTCCAAAGCTCTTCTAAGGCTTTAAGCTCCAAATGTCTGTATTGCTCAATGTAGCTTTCAAGCAACATTTGCTCTTCTGGCTTATGACAGGCAGATAAATGAATTCCAGCAAATCCTAAGTGTTTACATATCAAAATCTGTAAAGCACAGCGTAAATAAACGCGGTCTGTATGCCCTGCCTGTTTTTCTTCTGCCAAGACTTTTAACATGTGCGGGGTAATCACAATACCTGCGACTTTATGCTTCACCATAAAATTGGCTCGGCCTAAAGTCAGAGGCATCACACAAGCCAGTATTTGCTGCGAATAATCATGCTTGGTTAAAAATGATTTGGCTTGTTTTAAGGCTTCAATGTCATAGCCCAATTGGGTAATGATAAAGTCAGCACCTGCTTTAATCTTCTTATGCAGTTTTAAATACTGTGCATCACGCTCAGCTTCGACATATTTAAACGGATTAAAAGCAACCCCAATACGAAAACCACCATGTTGCTTAGCTGCCATTACGGCGTTTACCGACTCTAGGTAACGACTACGCGGCTGCCCATCTCGACCATTATGGTGTTCTTTGAGTTTATCGCCTGTAAGCAATAACAAGTTTTGAATATTGGCTACTTGAGCTTGTTGTAAAAAGCGCTCAAATTCTTGTATGTCTCGGGCCTTACCTGAAAAGTGTAAGACTTTCTCTATTGAGTCAGGATAACTTTTGCTGGCCTCAAGCGGCACAATATCATGATCTGAATGTACGCGATCTGCCAATGTCATTGCAGCTGGATATCCTGCGAACTCATGTTTCACAGTATAAATTTCATGCAGTGAAGTGAGATATTCCACCAACACAAAAAACTGGTTTTGCTGGAAGCAGGAAGAAACGTGAGACATAGGCAAAGTGCTGATCAAAACATGACATCAATCATAAGCGCGGTATTATAAATCAAAGTGCATCAAGATGCGCTAGTCAGAAAGCTCATTGTTTTGCTTATCTTCACCCTCTTTATTTCTAGGTAATTCGAGTGAGCGAGGAAATATAAAATCGAAAGAATCGAGTGCATAGCGGTAAAGCTGAGCTGGCCGTTTGCCTACAATTTTACTGTGGTTGGTTTCTTCAACTGCGCCCGCTTCTATCATACGGCGTCTAAACGCTTTTTTATCTAAGGATTGCCCAAGAATAATTTCATAAATAGTTTGTAACTCGGTTAGCGTAAACAACTCAGGCATTAGACTAGCTGGCAATGCGGTATATCGAGTTTTATTGGTTAAACGCTCTAAAGCTAAGTTGAGCAATTCATTATGATCAAACGCCAATGCTAAATCTTTTGCTTTTGCTACAGGTATCCATTCGCTGTATTCAGCCAAGGCTTGATGTTTATAGGCATTAAAATCAATTAATGCAAAATACAAAATGGTTACGGCCCAGCCACGCGGGTCACGTTTGGCATTGCCGACAGAGGCAACTTGTTCCAAATAAGGTGAAGCAATCCCTGTTTTTTCGACCAGCTTACGATATGCAGTAGCCATCAAATCTTGATCGTGCTTTAAATCGGCAAAACCACCCGGTAAAGCCCATTGGTCTTTAGCTGGAAAGTTGGGGCGCTTAATGAGTAATACCTGCAACTGACCATTAAATACCGAGAAAATAGCCATATCGACCGTGAGTAAAGGTGCGTCATAATCTCGGCGATCATAACTGGCAAGGAATTCTTGTTCAGTTTGAATAGTCACGTTCAGCCTCTCAATAAAAATGATGAGCCGATACACACGCAACGGCTCATCTAAACTCAGTTATGCGATGGATAAACGCTCACGAATTTGATCCAAAGTACACTCATATTGAAGTTTACCATTTTCAAAGACGGTTTTAAGTGCTCCGCCTTGTTCTTGTTCGGCTGTTTGCTCATCAAACAAGGTAAAGCCATTTTCACTTTCTTCAATGCGTAATAGTCCTTTCGCAGATTTTTTCACACCTGAGTCAGTAATTGGGTCTTTGAACAGCTCTCGGCCTACACCATTCACTTGTCCCCAAGTCGCTTTAACAGCAAACCCAAAAGTATCGCGAGTTAAGTAGTTATAGGTAAAACTGCCTATACCAAATACCAAGTTGTTTGAAGCAAAACCTTTGGCTTCTAGTCCTTCTAAAATACGCTGTGCACGGTCTAGGGTAATCGAGTCACCATAAATTAAGCCGACACGCTCATTAAGTACTTTATAGCCTTGCTCAGTTGTTGTACCACCAAACACTTCCCATAAACATTCAACTGCGCCTTTATAAGCTGGGCTGCCAACTCCAGCGTCTGGGTCGCCGCAAATAATTTTAACAGGGTCACCAGAGTCTGGACGAAAAACCAATTTGGCCAAACCTAAAGCATTGGGTTGTCTTGCCAGAATTTCAGGTTTTAAAGCTACCGTAAACTCGGTAATCACTCGCCAAAAGTCCCAAGTGTCAGACACAATACTAACCACACCAGACGGATAAAGCTCACAGATTAAACGCTTAAAGGTTTCTAGCTCGCTGTTTTCTGTGCCCATACACATCACACTGTGTTCGGTCGCTGGTACAGATACCCCAATGACACCTGTTGCATTGTAATATTCTTCTGCATAGTCAATTGAAGCAACCGAGTCTGTTCCAATAAAACTAGTTAAGTGACCCACACCAGACTGAGCAGCATCATAAATTCCGCTCATACCACGGCTACTAAAATCGTGTCCTTGCACAGATACAAAATCAAGCGGTGCGCCAGTTTTTACAGCATATTGCGTTAATAAACGTTTGTACTCATAGGCAATAGTGGCGGTAGTACAGCTTTTCCAAAGCTCAGCACTTAACACAGTTTCAATATAATTCGTTAGCCAAAAGAAACGTGAATCGGTATTAATTACAGTAAGCACGGGTACACGCATATTGACGCGGCTACCTTCTGGCAATGCTTTAATGCGTAATGGTAAATAGCCCAAGTCGTGTAATGCTTCAATGTGATCAACAGGTACAGCACCTTCACCTAATGAACTATCCATACGGCGTTTATAAGCAGCCACTACTTTATCTTTAGGTTGCTTGAAAAAGCCTTCATTCCACGTATCGATTAAAAAGTGTTTAATAAAACCTTGAAGCCCAAAGAACACAACTTTATCGTCAAAGTCAGGCAACATTTTAGCAAGTCGAGATGAACGCGGCGTAAAGTTTGCATACACGTACTCTGTACCTGCTGGATACTGACGTCTGTGATCAGCTTTATAAAAATCGATAGCGTTTAATGGATTCAATTTAATAGTCATCTTTATTCTCTTTATTCTGCTGCAAAAGCAATTACTGAAATTTTGTCTGATGGTTGTTGTGGAAAGCTGTCTGAGGTAAACAGTTGATCTAACAGTCCATCAAAAACCTCTATACCTTTACTAAAAATACCGTGGGTCACATATAGAACGACCTTATGGCAATTGAGGCGACGGAGTTCTTTAGCAATACCAATAAAGGTTGCACCGCCATCACAAATGTCATCGGTAATGACCGCTGTTAGGCCTGATAAATCAGTCGCATGTACATGCGTACCTAAAATTTTGCCAGTCACTGGGTCACGTTTTTTATCACACTGAACAACAGTGAGGGGTTGTTTGCGCTCGCCATTAAAAGCACTTGCAACCATTTGTGTGCGTGCTTTTGCACCTTTGTCTGGGCAAATCAGTACTGTTTTTTCATCTTTTAACAATGTACTTAGCGCTTCACTCTTTGCGATGATGTCGACTGAACTGATGTTTACAACTTCACTAAAAGAAGTATTGGCAGCAAGTAATGCTGTCGTTACTTCACTATGGCAGTCCCAAACAGTCACCTTGCCTTGTTTGCCCGCTTTTTTGTCAGCATTGATGTTGAGTAACTTGGTCATCACATCAAGCGAGAACGCTTGGCCTACTGCACAAATACGGTCCTGACGTGCATATGGAAAATACGGAACTTCTAGGTCAATGGTTAAACCCTGAGTCAGCAATATATTTTCAAGTAGTAAATAGTCCATCACATCGTGACTTGAGGCCATGTGTGCACGAACCAATACATTGCCATATAGTGAACCTAAGGTTGTTTCATCAATTTGAACATGACGCTCGCCACCAGAAAACTGCGTAAATTTCACTGGAATTTCATTTCTTGCCGCATCTAAAAGCTGGATAGCCATATCATCCTCTTTTTGTCTGATGACCTTCGATGAATATATAGTGGCATAAAGCCACTATATATTGCAAGTCTAATTTTTAAACTTTTTTCAAAGCCATTTAAGACATAAAATTTGCAGTTTTAGAGCATTTAGAGAATTGTTATTTAAGAAAAATTATTCTTCAAGCTGTTGAAATAAATATTTAATTTACAAAAAGCATGACTATTAGAACTATGATTAAAAGTAGCGGATAAAACTTTGCACGCCATAAGTCAGGTAGTTTTGAAATAAATTTTTCTGAAAAATATAGCCCGATCCATGTTCCAGCAACCAAGAATAAAGCAGCTTCAAACCAGATTAGACCGATAAATCCGTTAGGTGCCCATTCAGATTGCCAAATTGACAATACACAATAGGTCAGCGTTGCAGTTAAAGACAAAGGCAGCGTGAGAATGTTTGCAATAGCCGCGGCCTCTGCCATAGAACTACCCCGCCGCCGTAATAAAGGAACCGTCATTACACTGCCACCCACACCTAAAAGTGCTGCAACCCAACCAATAATTCCCCCTTTAATGAGTTCACTGTTTTGTCCATGGTTTTGCTTTTGCCTTGATGTCACCATAAACCCAGCTCGGTAATAACAATCAATAATGGTTATGAACACATAACCCATAAATACCCAGCGAAGCCAATTTCCATTAAACAATGAGGCCATTACCGCACCCACTATTCCGCCAAATGCGATACCACCCCATAAAAAGCGGATTTTTTGCCAATCTATATGTCCAGATCGATAGTGTCGAAAAGTTGCAAAACTTGCCGAACACAGCATCACAAAAGCTGATGTAGCTACGGCGATTTGCATCGCATTTACCCCCACCATGCTTTCGTTACTGTACTTTTGAATAATGACTGTATAAAGCAAAGGCACAGCAACAAATCCGCCGCCAAAGCCAAATAACCAAGTGGTTATGCCTGACAGTAGTCCAAATAAAAATAGCTCATATAGCATCATCATCTTCCTCACATTTATAGAGGCATGATATAAAATAGCCATATGGCAAACTAACGTAGAAAAGCCATCTTTTTATCTTTTTCAGCCAAAATATATGCGTAATATTCCAATTAACGATGTAGACCATATACCGCAAGCGGTTCTAGCGTTAGGATCAGATTATCCTGCTGATACTTTGTTAGATACGCATAGCCATCGCCGTGCTCAGTTCTTGTATGCACCCGAAGGCCTCATGAAAGTTGAAACTGAAGATGGACAATGGCTCGTGTTGCCATACAGCGGTGTATGGATACCCTCAGGCAAACCACATCAGGTATGGCTATCTAAGGTCAGTACTTATAGTTTGTATATAGAAGCAGACTATGCACCAAGACAGGCAACATATTGCGAGGTTATACAAGTCTCACCTTTGCTACATCAGCTACTCATTCAGGCAAATCAGCTACCTGTTGACTACCAACATGCAGGCCGTGACGGCGCTCTTATCGATTTGTTGTTATATGAGTTAGAAGCTGCACCAGCCCTACCTCTGTTTATTCCTCTGCCTCACAACACATTGTTATCTAAACAGTGTGCACAGTTTATGGAGCATCCTGATATTCATAGCAGCCCTAAAGATTGGGCACATGACCACAATAAAAGTGAGCGGACTTTTCACCGTTGGTTTAAGTCTGAAACTGGCATGTCCTTTCAGGCTTGGCGTAATCGAGTCTGCATCGTCTATGCTTTAAATGCCTTAAAAGAAAATATCTCAATTACGGAAATTGCCTTTAGTTTGGGCTATGAACACTCGGCAGCTTTTACCGCAATGTTCAGTAAAATTATGGGTTATCCACCTACCCATTTTCAAAAAAGATTTCATACGCATAATAAAGCGCTATAAAGATTTACTCATGTGAATGGTGTCATAGGTCTCGATCCACTCACGGTTAATGACATCAAAGCCTTGTAGACGCCAAAACTTTTCAGCCGCTGGCAAAAATGGATGAGTGTGCAAATACAAAGTCGTAATTTCATTGTTTTTTGCATGGCTAAACAACATGTCACATAGCTGAGTTGCGATACCATTACGGCGATATTCAGGCAATACAAACAACTTAACCACTTCCACTGTATTAGATGGCAAATTTAAATCAAAACGATGGTCATACGCCCGATATGCAATAGTGCCAATAATACGGTTTTTATCTTTTACCGTAATAAAGCAACCTAATGGATCATTGACATAATATTGCCCAAAATTTTTTAAATCTTTGGGAACTTGCCCATGATAGATTTCTGGGAATAAAAGCTGTCTAGTATAAAGTGCAAACTCTACCGCAGAGGCATAGTCTGATTTGTCCGATAGTTGATAGTGAAATGTCATATTTATAGCCAAGAATGATCAGGGATAACAATGGTTTTGTCTTGAATCATGGCTTCATGGAACTCAACATCATAGACACTTTTTAAAAACTTCGGATCGGTTATTCGTGTTTTTGACTTAGGCTTAACGACTTCGTGTTGGCGCATAAAAAATAAATGATCTGCAAATAAAAAAGCCAAGTTGGGATCATGCATAATTGCAATCACCGTAAAATTTTGCCGCGACAACTGACGCAATTTTTTCATTAAATAAGACTGGTAATAAACATCGAGATGATTGGTTGGTTCATCGAGCAAAATAACTTTTGGGGCTTGTACTAAAATACGCGCAATCATAACTAATTGCCGTTCACCACCCGATAACTCGGTATAAGGACAGTCACGCAAATGCTCGATGTCTAAATCAAGCAAAGCTTGGTCTACACGTTCCCAGTCTGACTTTGAAGGACGATATCGGCTAAAAGCAGCACGTCCGGTAATCACTACATCTTTAACCAAAAATGGGAATACGGTTTTATGAAACTGCGGTAAAAAGCCGAGCAATGCAGCCCGATCTTTCCCTTTAAAGTCCGATAGTAGTTTTCCAGAGTAACGAATCAAGCCATCTTTTACAGGTTCTAGGCCCGCCATCAATTTAAAAAGTGTCGATTTTCCGCAACCATTACGCCCTAAAATCACTGAAAACTGATTTTCAGGAAATTCCAGATGAATGTTTTTGAGAACCTGTTTGTGCCCATAGGCATAATTTAACTGATCAATTTGAATCATGCCCAATGAGTCCTCTGTGTTTTCATTAATAATAAGAAAAATGGTGCGCCAAGTAGCATAGTAAAAATACCAATCGGTATTTCAAACGTCAGTAAAACCCGAGAAAAGTTATCAATCAACAGTAGAAAACTGCCACCCAACACCATATTGGCAGGAATACTGTAGCGATGATCTGGTCCAACCAACATTCTCACAATATGCGGCATAAACAGCCCATATAGACTAATAATGCCTGCAGCAGCTACAGAAGTTGAGGTACATACAGTCACTAGCGCAATTAAAACAAGCTGTTCCCACCTTGGGTTAACACCCACGGCCTGCGCTTCTTCGGCACCAAGTGCCATTAGGTTTAGGCGCCAACGCATCGCAAATAATCCAGCAAGACCAATACAAATAGGCAGCACGGCATATTGAACCTTTTGCCAAGACGCCTGATGTAAGTTGCCCATGGTCCATTGCACGATCGCTTGTAATTTAAATGGATCACTTAAATATTGAATAATCGTGAGACCTGCTAAAAACAGCCCCGAAACAATCATGCCCGATAAAATTACCATGACTAAAGACGTCTGGCTTTCGTGTTTTTGATGCGCAAATAAATATGTTAAGCCAACAGCACACACACCAAAAATAAAGGCTGATAGATTTGGCGAAAGCCAACTTAAAGAAAGTGCTAAAGCTGCACCAAACGCCGCACCAGATGAAATACCGAGTACATATGAGTCAACTAAAGGATTACGAAACAATGCCTGTAAACCATTTCCCGCAGTTGCTAACGCAGCTCCCACCATAAAGGTCAGTAAAATTCTGGGTAATCTCACATTTACGAGAATGTTTTGCATCAGTCTAAATTGCTCAGCATCAAAATATGGCGTACCAAACACCGCTTGCACACCCCACCGCAAATAATCCCATGCACTCAATGTTTGAGTTGGCCCAATAAGCAGCGAGATAAAAATCATGAGGAAAGGTAAAGGGTAAAACCAATAATATTTCAGTTTTTCCATTTTTATTGCACCAACGCTTTGGCAAGGTGTTCACCATACAACTTGGTTAAAATACGCTGTTGTAAAGCACTTACAGGTAAATCGGACTGTTCGGGATAAATACTGTGATTCAAATAAATCGCCGTAATAATAATTTTGATGGTGTGTGGGTTATATATAAATGCAGGACTCAAATTAAATACCTTTCGGTTTTGCACAGCACTTAAACCCTGTAATTCTTTTCGTTCATAAATTAGTTGGGGGTTGGTATTCCAAAGCACAATATTGTCGGGGTTCCATTCAATTAAAGTCTCGGGATTTACATTGGGTTGATTCGTATTGGTCTGAACAATGTTGTAAGCACCCGCCAGCTCAATAAAGTCATTTGTAATCGACTGACGTCCCGAGGTAGAAAAAATTCGGCCACCAGACCAAGCATAGTAAATCGATTGTTTATTTGGCTGACGTGCCGTTTTGGCTGCAACCTCCGCCACAATTTCATCAGAGAAATTTAAAATTTGCTGAGCTCGCTTTTGGGCGCCGCTCAGAATAGCAATTTCAGAAAGTTCTTCTTTCACTTGCTGGTAAGTACTGGACTCCATGACATATACAGCAATGCCAAACTGCCGTAACAGTTCAATCGTTTGAGTTTGCCCGCTTCCTACAATCACCAGATCAGGTTTTAACAACACAAGACTTTCAATATTGGTTGCATTTGCCCCTTGTGAAGGCGTCGCAAGCTGCTTATTGGCGATACGCTTATCTATTTTTGAATAAGCATTGAATAATAAAGGTTGGATGTATACTTCGGCTGGTATGCCAATCACTTTATGACCTTGCCCTAGCATATAGAGGCCATCTAAACCCGACTCAAACAAAGAAACAATTCTTTGGGCGGGTTTGGCTACACAGACTTTTGTATTTGTACTATCAAAGACACATATCGAATGGGCCGCTAACTTTTCTTGCGCTTTACCACTTTGTTCAGATGAAGAACATCCATATAAGATGAATAAAGTGAGTAATGAAGCTAATAACTTCATTACAGCATACCTTGCACAAATACAGTGCAAAATAAAAAGACGTGCCTATTTGGTGCATTTTTCATGTGAAAAAAACACCATAAGTGAGCAAGACGGTTTGAATCATGGTTAATACAGCGGTCAAATTAAATGTAATAGCTAAGATTTTAAAGAGTAAGCAAAAAAAACGCCAAATTTACCAAGTAATAAAAACTATTTAATTATTAGGCCAAAAGTTTACAAGGTGGCTAATCAAATAATTTAATAGTGGTTACCACTCAATCAACATTAAAATAAATAACTCGTTATAATCCAGCCCAAAATCTGATAGACATTATCTTCCGATGCTGACCCAATCATCTTTCTGGCGTAGTCTTTACCGTTTAATTCATATTTATGCCGGTATTTTTATTGCACCATTTATCTTGTTCGCAGCAATCACTGGTTTACTCTATGCTATTACACCACAACTTGAACAAGCCATTTATAAAGATGTTCTATATATTGAGCCACTGAATCAGACACCACATAAGCTGAGCCAGCAAATTGAAGCTGCAAAGCAAGTAATGCCAAAGTCTGCACAGGTAATTGAAGTTAGGCCAGCCCCAAGCTCTGATCAGACAACACGTGTAATTTTTTCAGACCCTATCCACGATTTTACAAGTGAAGCCGTTTTTATTGATCCTTTTACACTTAAAGCTCAAGGTCATCTAGCGGTTTATGGTACGAGTGGAGTGCTACCGTTTCGAACTACCCTTGATCAACTGCATAGTAATTTATTGCTAGGAAAATGGGGCCGCTTTTATAGTGAACTGGCGGCAAGCTGGTTAGCCATTTTGACTTTAACTGGACTGTATAATTGGTTGAAACGGCGTCAAAATCTTAAAATCAGGCAAACACAAAAAAATAGATTATTAAGATGGCATAGCACGTTGGGTTTAACTTTATTTCCTCTCTTATTAATAATCGCCGTTACAGGTCTTACATGGTCTGAATGGGCTGGAGATAATATTCGAGTTGGTCGTCAGTGGCTCAACTGGCAAACCCCAACTTTAGCAACTTCTCTTCAAACAGATAATTTACCTACAGTGATGCACCATGAACATCACGAGATGCCTCATAGTGAAAATCTTAATTTAAATATTGTCTCTACTGAGTACGATACTGCTCTTTCAATCGCCAGAGCACATGGCATTGATGCAGCACAGATACAAATCAAACCACCGACTAGTGGAAATCAAGCTTGGACGGTAGCCGAAATTCAGCGCAAATGGCCAACTCAAGCAGACAGTATCGCCATTGATATGGAACAACACAAAGTCATCGATCAACTTGCTTTTAAAGATTATTCACTAGTGGCAAAACTCACTCGTTGGGGAGTTGATGCGCATATTGGGGTTTTATTTGGCTGGATAAATCAATTGGTACTGGCACTTTATGCTTTCGCACTGTGTATTATGATTATTTATGCATATAAAGCTGCGTTTAAAAACTCGAATTTAAAACTCATGACCACCCACTTTGTTGGTCAAAGCCTATTAATTTGGAACTGCGCAACTGGCTCACAAAAAATATGGTTAATATTGGTGGGAATCGTGTTAGGTCTCAGCTTACCTGTTTTTGGTTTCAGTATTTTATTTACGCTATTTATCTTTGCTATGCGTAAATACATTCCGTCTAAATCGTAAATAAAATTTCAATAACCACTAATTATTTTTCTTATTACAAAATCTAAGCATCAACCATAAAAAAGCGGTACTTGATTATGTCTATTCATCAAGTACCGCTAAATTTAAAGCAATTTCACACTGGGTTCATTCGCTCAAGTTCACGAATTAAACCAGAATGGTCAAGTTCACCGTCTCCGGCAGCAAGCATATTTTCAAATAATTGGCTGACTTGTTGGGCAACAGGTAAATTCAATTCTAGTGATTTAGCATAGCTAACGGCTGTATGAATATCTTTATGCTGGTTTCGAGCAGTGCCTCCCGGTTTAAAATTTCTACTTAGCATACGCTCACCATGTTGCTGTAAAATTGGAGAATCTGCAAAACCTCCTGTGAGTGCTTGTTTGAGCTTAATAGGATCAGCTCCAGCTTTACTGGCAAGCAATAAGCCCTCGCTTACAGTTGCAATAGTAGTTGCTACTATCATTTGATTGACAAGTTTTGCGAGCATTCCACAGCCAGCCCCGCCCACTAAAATTGGGCGTCCCATTGCACTTAAAATAGTTTCAGCCTGTGAAAATGTTTTAGCGTCACCGCCCACCATAATAGCAAGACTTGCATTTTGGGCGCCTTTTTCTCCACCAGAAACAGGAGCATCTAAATATCTAAGTCCTCGTTCTCTACATTTGTCACCTTGTACTTTTGCAACTTCAACGGGTATCGAACTCATGACAATAACCGTACTTTCAGGTTTTAGCTGTGAAGTCGCGCCGTGTTCTTTAAACAGGATTTCATCACAGGTTTTTCCATCGCTGAGCATACAAATCAGAAACTCTACATCTTTTCCGACTTGTTCAAGGTCAGAGCAAACTTGGGCACCAGCTTCTTTTAAACTATCTGCTTTAGATAAAGTTCTATTCCAAACCTTAATTTGATGGCCTGCTTTGAGTAAATGCATAGCCATCGGCAGTCCCATAATGCCTGTCCCCACAAATCCGATGGTCGCCATTATTTCATCTCCGTAGCGGTTCGAACTTTAAGTTGCTGCTGTTCTAATTTTAAGCTATTCGATTTTAGCTTTGCTAATAACAACAAGCCCAAACCACCCATCGCTACAAAGCCAGCAATTGCAAGGAATGCCACTGTATAGGTGCCTGTGGTGGTATATAAATAGCCAGTTAAATATGGACCAGTAAAACCACTTAAATTACCTACCGAATTAATTAATCCAATTCCAGCTGCGGCACCAACACCTGTTAGAGTTTGCCCAGGAATGGTCCAGAAAATGTTAATTGCGCTAAATACACCAATTGCGAGCAGAATAAAACCCACAATAATTGCCCACGGTTGATTCACAATAAGAGCAATCGCAATGGCTAACGCCGCCATAAGTGCAGCACAAGCACCATGTTTATAACGCTCTTGTTTACGGTCAGAACGGCGGCTCCATAAAACCATTCCAACAGCTGCAAATGCATATGGAATTGCTGTAAGTAAACCATTTTGAATAAGGCTAATCTGCATACCAAATGTGTTACGGAATGACTCTAAAACACTTGGTAAGAAGAAGAACATTGCATTTGAACCGGAAGTAATTCCAAAATAAACAACCGCCATAATCCAAACTAAAGGATTTTTAAATACTTGTTTAATGAGTTCACCTTTAGTTAAAGCAGCATCGGCAGATTGCTCTTTTTCTCTTTCTTCACGCTCTAGTGTGGTCATTAACCATTGACGCTGCTCAGCTGTTAACCACTCTGCTTCTTTTGGGTTATTGGTTAAATATTTAAGGCAAATTAGTCCTAAAATAATGGATGGGATCCCTTCTAGCACATACATCAATCGCCAGCCTTCATAGCCAATGGTATTGCCCCATTGCATAAGGCCAACTGAAATTGGTGCTCCAATAATTTGAGCAATTGGCAATCCAAGATAAAACGTGGCAAAAACACGGGCACGATATTTTGCAGGAAACCATAAGGTTAAATAAAAGATCACACCGGGAAAGAAACCTGCTTCAGCAATACCCAGTAAAAAACGTAAAACAATAAACTGCGTACCGCTATGAATAAAACCCATGAGTGCGGCAATGATACCCCAAGTAATCATGATTCGGGCAATCCAGATTCGCGCTCCAAACCGATGAAGCAAGATATTACTCGGCACTTCTGCAATAAAATAACCTAGAAAAAATACACCTGCACCTAAACCAAAAATGGTTTGAGTAATTCCAAGTGCATCATTCATATGTAACGCAGCAAAACCAATATTTGTCCTGTCTAGGAATGCCATAATGAATAGAATAATGAGAAACGGGATAATTCGGTTCGAAATACGTTTGATTGTCTGCTCTTCGAGAGCAGTTACATTTTTGATATCTTCCATAATAACTCTCACATCAACTGGCGATCACTGCCATTAATTTTGGGTATCTTCTATATGTGCCTGAATCACGCTTTCAAAATTTTTATCTGCTTGGAAACCTAGAGATTCGGCATATTCAGCTTTCACCTGAACAGGCCAACTTTGAACAATACGTTGAATGGTTTTATCTTCTTGCCATTGCACCAAATCAGTTGCTTGTTTGCCCGCAACTTTTTCAAGCGCCTCAAGCATTTCTTTAACCGTGACTGTTAATCCGGGTAACGGAATAATTCGGTTATCTTGAAGTACATCTGAAGAAATTGATGCCGCTTTAATCATTGATTCAACACAACGTCGCGGTGAAGTAATAAAAACTGGAGTATCTGACTGGACTGGGCAAACGGCTGTTTCACCTTTTAACGGTTCGCGAATGATTGAACTAAAAAATGTCGATGCCGCTTTATTAGGTTTACCAGGACGAACCACAATAGTCGGTAGTCTTAAAATACGGCCATCAATAAAGCCTTTTCTTGAGTAATCCGAGACCAGCAATTCTCCTACGGCTTTTTGCATGCCATAAGAGGACTTTGGTGTAACCACTGTCTCATCTGTCACAACCTCTGGCAACTGTCCGCCAAATACAGCACAGCCACTGGCAAAAATGACTCGAGGCGTGGTTTGTTTCTTTCTTAATTCTTCTAATAAATTTAAGAGTCCATACAGATTAACATCCATACCTAAATCAAAATCAGCCTCGGCTGCCGAGCTCACTACAGCAGCCAAATGCCAAACGACATCAATATTTTCTGTAATATGAGCAACTGTAGTTTTATCGGTAATATCACCGACAATCACTTCAATTCTCGGATCTTGTGGCACATCATCGCCAGCAAATGCATCAAACAGAATAATTTTATCGATGGATTGAGGTTTATTGTCATCTAAAGTCAAACTGCCAGCTTTTAAAATCTCTTTAGCAATTTGTTTTCCAATAAAACCTGTTCCACCAGTGATTAGCACATTCATACAGAGGTCCTTTCCTAGTTTTTATTCACTTAAAAACTTTTGTAATTGGCGTGAATTAAACGATAAGGAGTCCCTGCAATAATTTCCAATGAATAATTTCTAAATATTGATAACTTTTTAATATCAGTTTTATGTTTATAAATTTACTCAATAAAGCAAGTTGTCTTTCAACTTGAAAATCTCAAACCACTCCATGGCTTGAGGCTGAATACTTTATTTACGTTTCGCATTTTTAAGCAAGATATTAATAAATGCTGATGCAATATCAGAAACTGGTTTATCTTTACGCGTCAAAATACCATAATCCTGTGCATCTAAAATTAGATCGGTTTCTAAAATCTGTAATTGCCCTTCTTTTACCTGATCAATCACCATCGCTTCGGGCAACATCCCCACCATAGGCGCCCCTTTTAATATCTGTAAAAAGGTCTGCATCGACATGGTATTAACCGTATTTAAAGGAATTTTGACTTTTGCTCGGGCAAATGCGCCTTCCATACGTTGTCGAATTGGCGTGCCTTTAGGATAGAGTACCCACGGCCAATTTAATAATTCTTCTAATGTACAAAACTTTTTCTTGGCACATGGATGAGCATTATTAACAACAATGCAAAACGGCTCTGGGCCTAAAGGTTGAAAATCAAAAAACTGACTTTGCGTCACATCGGTAAAACGGCCAATAGCTAAATCTAAAGTGTGTTCACTTAGCATTTCCATTAAATGGTCACTGGTCTGCTCAACAACATCAATAGAAAGTAGCGGCCATTGTTTCTTAATCTCAATAATTGAATTTGGAATCACCACAGCGGTTGCTGCAAAGATACCACCTACTTTTAAAAACCCGTGACCGCCTAACCGTAAAATTTCAATATCTTCGACAAAATGCTTTGCATCGTTTAATACACGCTGGGCATATCGAATTACATGTTCGCCTAAAGCCGTTACTGGCATATTTCGAGGTAATCGTTCAAAAACAGGAAAGCCCAATAAACCTTCTATTTCCTTTAGCATTTTACTCACCGCGGGCTGACTTAGGTTCATCTGCTCGGCTGCCAAATGCATGTTATTGGTCCTCGCCAAAGTTTCTAACAACACCAGATGTTTGAATTTCAACCAATTATTTAAACTTGCGTAAGTTAAATCCGCCATTTTCAAAAATCCTTTTCGATAACTTTTCGTTATTAATAATTAAATTATTACGATTGGTGTTTATTAAATAAGAAACATATCATGATTTCAAATAAAAGAAGGATGCTTTAAATGAACTTTACGTTAAATTCCCAGAACTCATTACCAGACGATGCTACTCAAGGATGTTTAATTGGTCGCGCATGGATTCCCAACCAAATTTCTGGTCCATCTCCGATTCTTTTAAAAGGTGATCAGGTTTTTGATATTTCTGAAAAGTTCCACACTATTTCCCAGTTACTTGAGAGTTCAGATCCTTTAAAAGCTTTAGCTGAAATTGAAGGAAAATTAGTTGGCTCAATTGATGAGTTGTTTGCTAATACAGTCGCCGAGCCAGATACAAACAAGGCATATTTTTTAGCCCCTATTGACCTGCAAGTGATTAAAGCAGCTGGTGTTACCTTTGCAGCAAGTATGTTAGAGCGCGTGATTGAAGAACAAGCGGGCGGCGATGCACAAAAAGCCCAATCCATCCGTGAAATTGTACAAGGGGTAATCGGCGATAATTTAAAAACAATTGAACCCGGTTCTGAAAAAGCGCTGCAACTCAAAGAATATTTAATTGAACAAAAAATGTGGTCTCAATATCTTGAGGTGGGTATTGGTACCGACGCTGAAATTTTTACTAAAGCACCTGTCTTAGCAGCCGTAGGAACGGGTCAAAATATTGGTATTCACCCAAAGTCTGAGTGGAATAATCCAGAACCAGAAGTTGTATTGGTTGCAAATAGCCACGGTAAAATTTTAGGTGCGACTTTAGGTAATGATGTGAATTTACGGGACTTTGAAGGCCGTAGTGCCTTACTTTTGAGTAAAGCCAAAGATAACAATGCATCTTGTGCAATTGGACCGTTTATTCGCCTTTTTGATCATACTTTTACTTTAAATGATATCCGTGCTTGCGATGTTGAACTGAAAATTGAAGGTACAGATAACTTTGTGCTCAATGGCATTAGTTCTATGTCTCAAATTAGCCGAGATCCCGAAGATTTAGTTCAACAAACGCTGAATGAAAACCATCAATATCCAGACGGTTTTGTTTTGTTCTTGGGTACTTTATTTGCACCTACTCAAGATCGAGAACAAGCTGGGGCTGGCTTTACCCATAAAGTTGGAGATGTGGTCCGTATTCATTCACCTAAACTCGGCACTCTATACAACACGGTTATGACCAGTGATAAAGCGATGCCGTGGAATTTTGGCATAAATGCTTTGATGCACAATTTAAAACAACGCGAATTACTGTAATTTTCACGTATTATCAACTGGTTTAATCGTAATATTCAGCACTTGAAAAATTAAATTACTGAGCAAGATCAGTAGAAGGATCTAAAAATGAATGATCAAGATAAACGGATTTTTTTACGTAGCCAAGAATGGTTTGATGATCCTACGCATGCTGACATGACAGCACTCTATGTCGAGCGTTACATGAATTATGGGTTGACCCGCGCCGAGCTACAATCAGGCCGCCCTATTATTGGTATCGCACAAACAGGTAGTGATTTAACTCCATGTAACCGTCACCACAAAGAACTTGCTGAACGGGTTAAAGCAGGCATTCGTGATGCTGGCGGTATCCCGATGGAGTTTCCTGTTCACCCGATTGCTGAACAGTCTCGCCGACCTACTGCTGCACTTGACCGTAACTTAGCCTATCTAGGTTTAGTTGAAATCTTACATGGTTATCCACTTGATGGCGTGGTGCTAACCACAGGTTGTGATAAAACAACACCTGCTTGTTTAATGGCAGCCGCAACAACAGATATACCAGCAATCGTGTTATCTGGTGGGCCAATGTTAGATGGTCATTTTAAAGGTGAGTTAATTGGCTCAGGTACGGTACTTTGGCATGCAAGAAATTTACTTGCCACAGGTGAAATTGACTATGAAGGCTTTATGGAAATGACCACTTCCGCATCCCCTTCGGTCGGGCATTGCAACACTATGGGCACCGCACTTTCAATGAATGCATTAGCAGAAGCTCTGGGCATGTCTTTACCGACATGTGCAAGCATTCCAGCGCCTTATCGCGAACGTGGGCAAATGGCCTATATGACAGGCAAAAGAATTTGTGAAATGGTTTTAGAAGATTTACGCCCTTCTAAAATTATGAACAAACAATCATTTGAAAATGCCATAGCGGTAGCCTCAGCATTAGGTGCATCAAGTAATTGCCCTCCTCATTTAATTGCAATTGCTCGTCATATGGGTATTGAGCTGAGTTTAGAAGACTGGCAACGTGTTGGTGAAAACATTCCGCTCATCGTGAACTGTATGCCGGCGGGTAAATATTTGGGTGAAGGTTTCCACCGTGCGGGTGGTGTTCCTGCCGTTTTACACGAATTACAAAAAGCGGGGGTTTTACATGAAGGCTGTGCATCAGTCAGCGGCAAAACAATAGGAGAAATTGCTAAAAATGCAAAAACTTCAAATGCAGATGTCATTTTCCCATATGAACAACCATTGAAACATGGTGCAGGCTTTATTGTGCTGAGTGGTAATTTCTTTGACAGTGCCATTATGAAAATGTCTGTAGTGGGCGAAGCATTTAAGAAAACCTATTTATCTGACCCAAATAGTGAAAATAGCTTTGAAGCACGTGCAATCGTTTTTGAAGGTCCCCAAGACTACCACGCACGAATTAATGATCCAGCCTTAGATATTGATGAACATTGTATTTTGGTCATTCGTGGCGCAGGTACGGTAGGTTATCCGGGCAGTGCGGAAGTTGTAAATATGGCTCCACCAGCAGAGTTAATTAAAAAAGGGATTGATTCACTGCCTTGCTTAGGAGATGGCCGCCAAAGTGGAACTTCTGCCAGCCCATCTATTCTCAATATGTCACCTGAAGCTGCGGTAGGCGGCGGCATTGCCTTACTTAAAACCAATGACCGTTTACGTATTGATTTAAATAAACGTTCAGTCAACGTACTCATTTCTGACGAAGAGTTAGAACAACGCCGCCGTGAATGGAAACCGACGGTATCTCCATCTCAAACACCTTGGCAAGAAATGTATCGCAACATGGTAGGTCAATTATCTACTGGTGGTTGTTTGGAACCCGCAACTTTATACATGCGAGTCGTAAACCAAGACAACCTTCCAAGACATTCTCATTAATTTCAGGATATTTGTTATGACCATTATCGGACACAACTTTATTGGCGGTTCACGCAGCGCACAAGGTACAACCTTATTAAAA